>USSF01000029.1 GCA_900557405.1 uncultured Prevotella sp. | reverse complement strand
GAACTTATTCGTGAATTATTCATATTTATAAAATTAATTTTGAACAGTTACTTATTCATTAACCTCTTAAAGAAACAACTGATATGAAAGGAATCCATATATCAAACAAGATAGCTGGCATGGCTGCTGTGCTCCTGTCGTTGTCGCTCTTTTCATGCAGCAGCGAAGATGCATTCTATTTGGAGAACAGAGACTCGGCAAGGAATATCCGATTCGGGGTTTCTACTCCTGAAGACGAAGCGCAAAACTATCTCGCAGCCAGACAGGCCGGCGAGGCAATAATAGACCACTTTGTGTTGCGTTCCAATACTTCACGCGACACGCTATGCGTAAACACGGTGATAAGCGATAGATTCGAAAAACCTGCTTCTATGGCTACAATCGCCACACGCGCAACAATGCAGAAGACTATGTATGACAACTTTAATGTTGTTGCTCAGCTGAAAGATACCGACGGCTCTCTTGGTTCGCAATTCTATATGAACGAAACAGCAACCAAGAGCGGCGACGTATGGCAGCCTTCAGCTATATACTACTGGCCGGACAACCGACAGCTACGCTTCATGGCATGGGCTCCGACTGAGGCGGCTGTATTCGAGGAAACCCCAACCTCTCCTGGCGTTGACGCAAACAAAACCACGATAAAGTATACCGTACCTACCGACGCTTCAAAACAGCGCGACATCATGGCTGCTGCCACCGACTATATGAGCAACCCTGCCACCGGCGCAACGTGCTCTCCCGTGGGATTGCAGTTCAAACATCTCTGCACGGCTGTGATTATCAAAACCGGAAGCGACATCACTGACGGCTCCATCAAGAGAGTGAAGATAACAAATGTGCGCAAGACGGGAACCTATGACATGACCACATCGGCATGGACACTCGCCGGCGAAACAGCCGACTACCCCATCTCGCCCGACTTCGCCACAGCCGGCAGATCCGACGGCACAAAAATACACAATGACGATGCTGCATTCATGATGTTGCCACAAACCTTGGGAGCGGAGAGCAAGCTCGAAGTGATGTTCCACGACAACATCTCCGGCAACGACCGCACGCTGACGGCTTCGCTCAACGGAGCCGTGTGGCCGATGGGAAAGACCATAACCTACAGACTGTCGATTACGCCGGAGTACGACCTCAAGTTCATCACCGAACCGACGCTACAGGATGCCCACTATATCATCTATCCTATCAAGATAAAGGTAGACCCGAAATTGGTTGAGCTGAATAAGAAGGGTGAAGTGGTCGGAGGCGGTTGGACGCTGAAATCTACATCGCCAAAGGTTACTCTATGCAAGGAGCTGACAGAACTTACATCGCTTGGCTATTGGGTGGAGGAAGACCGCGGCACACAGACTATCGAAGGAACAGAGACCGGTGAGGTTACCGTATATGCATTTCTCGAAGAAAATATAGAATGGCAGAATCGCGAGGTAGTACTCGAACTAACTCCGACAAAATATCCAAATGCAAGACCAGCGAAGTTCACGATTACTCAGCTCTGTCCGAGCTTTAATACCGACGGATTGGGTGGCGAACGCATTGAGGATGGAGATCATCCATGGGGATTCTTGTGGGACAATGATATGAAGATCACCTATGATATGAGCCATGCTGGAGAAGATGGGGGCTGGGCAGCATTTAATAGATGGATTATGAAAATCCAAATTAAGTATTATGGTGATAAATATAAGGATTATATCACCTATACCCAAAAGTATCTTCAATTACAATCAGTCACCATCGACTTCAGCAAGGTACCAAGACTCGATGTTGCAGACAGTCCTGACGATGGAAATCTGAATACTTGGGAATTGTATAATTTCAATGGTGTAAGCGATGTTACCGGACTTATGGCACAGTTGGAAGAATGGGGAGGAAAACCTGACAAGAAACTGCCGGAGAATCCTGCTGAATATGCCGCCCGAATGTGTATCTTGAAGAATAAGTTCAATAAGGAAGAACTTGGAACTGATCCCCTTACAGGCCAAAAGACATACCGCCCGGTGCTTAAGCGTGAGAACCTCGTATGGTATCTGCCATCTAAGAACGAATTCTCAATGGTTGTGGATAATGAATATCCTCTGAACGGAACTTATTGGACATCTACGGCTTCTGAAGTTGCCAATGACAACGAGAATTCTTACAAGTACTTGCAGAATTCGGGACCGTCTCTCGAATATCGTAAAACTAAACTTCACGTGCGTGCCGTACGCAAGCTTAACATGGCCCCATAAAACAATCTGGATGAATCCATAATCCAATTACAAGGAAACATCTATATTCCTCTCACGGAAACAGGGAGAAGGACAGCAGCTGCTAAGCCTTCTCCCTGTTTTTTTATCCATATTGTATCTATCACATAAAAACTATATTTCCCAGGGATCTTTATTCTTGATATAATTCTATCAGAACTTTCTATTCTTGATATAACTCTATTGCTGTATAGTCCTATGGCCGCAGGCTCATAGGACGCTATACTGCACATCAACACCTACTAAAAAACTCACGGACAATCGCCATTCCGAAAAAGCAAAAGCAAAACAAACCCTAACAACTGATTAAAAATAAAGACATACAGAACAGAAAACGACTATTTGAACAACTTGTGATATTTTGTGAATATACCCATCCAACGGATTGTCTGTAACTTTGCAGCGGATTATTATCACAAGGTATGAAAAGAATATTATTCACAATCTCTCTGGCATTCTTTGCCGGCTACTCTATGGCACAGGAAACCCTGTCGCTAAGCCGATGTCTGCAGATGGGCATCGAACGGAATCTTAATCTCAAGACCTACGAGGGCAATATGCGCAAAGGCAAGCACGACATCAGCGAAAACCGCTCCCGGCTGCTGCCGCAGATCAACCTCGGCGCAGGACTTAACGACAACTTCACGCCGCCCGTATCGGTGACCGACGGAACGGCATACGGCAAACCGTATAACGTGACCAAGACGCTGCAATACAACTCGTCGGCAAGTCTGCAGCTGCAGATGCCGCTCTACAGTCAGACGGCGCTCACCGCCCTCGACATTTCCAAGACGCTCGACCAGCTCAACACCCTCTCTTACGCCAAGGCGAAGGAGGACCTCATCGTGCAGATAAGCAAGATGTATTATCTGACGCAGAACACCGAGGAGCAGATTGGCATCATCAAGGACAACATCAAGCGGCTCGAGGAACTGCGCGACATCACACAGGCGTTCCACGACAACGATATGGCACTGAGCGTGGACGTGAAGCGCGTGAACGTGAATCTGGAGAACCTCAGCGTGCAGTATGACAACGCCAAGGCGATGCTCACCCAGCAATACAACATGCTGAAATACGTTATCGACTATCCTGCCGACCAGGCAATAGCGGTGGAGAAACCAAATGTGGAACAGATCGACCTGGCGGCACTCACGGGTCTCAACGAGAACCTCTACGAGCTGCAACTCCTGCGCACGCAGCAGACTCTGGCGGAGCAGAAGAAGAAGCTCGCCAAGGACGGCTACCTCCCTACCCTCGCCCTCACCGGCAACTGGACATATACCGCCTTCACGGACGAGTTCAAGAACTGGTTCCACTCCGGCGAGTCGAACCATTGGTATAAGTCGAACGGCATAGGCATCTCGCTGCGCGTGCCTATATTCGACGGACTGGAGAAGCGCTCCAAGATAAGGAAGGCACAGGTGGACATAGACAATGCCAAGCTCTCCTACGAGAACGCCCTGAAGGGTATGCAGACGCAATACGCCAACGCCGTGGACGACCTTGCCAACAACCAGCGCAACTTCAGCAAGCAGCACGACAACTATCTGCTTGCCGAGGATATATATAAGGTGACGAGCGACAGATACCGCGAGGGCATAGCATCGATGACCGAGGTGCTACAGGACGAGATGAGCATGAGCGACGCCCAGAACAATTATCTCACCGCCCACTTCAACTATCAGGTGTCGAACCTGACACTGCTGAAACTTACCGGTCAGCTGGACAGGCTGATGAAATGATAACAAACAATAAAAACCACAACGACAATGGAAACAAATAACACCAATAACAATAACACCCCGAACAGCAACAATACAGGAAACAACAACACGCAGCAGTCGAACCACGAACTGACCGCCCGGCAGCTCAAGCGCCAGCGCATTCGTCAGCTGGTGGTAAGTCTGATAGGTGTGGCAATCCTCGTATGGGGAATCTTCAAGATAGGCTGCATGTTCATGGACTACAAGTCGAACGAGAAGAGCGACGACGCACAGGTGGAGCAGTATATCTCGCCGGTGAACATGCGCGCTTCGGGATATATCAAGAAGATATACTTCAAGGAGCACCAGAGCGTGAAGAAGGGCGATACGCTGCTCGTGCTCGACGACCGCGAATACCGCATCCGTGTGATGGAGGCTGAGGCTGCACTGAAGGACGCCATGGCTGGAGCCAACGTGGTAGACGCTTCGCTGCAGACCACACAGACATCCGCCACGGTTTATGAGGCTTCCATCGCTGAGATAGAGGTGCGTCTCGCCAAGCTCGACAAGGACCGCCAGCGCTATCAGAACCTCGTGGCGCGCAACGCCGCCACGCCGATTCAGCTCGAACAGATTGAGACGGAATACAGTGCCACGAAGAAAAAGCTCGACGCCGTGCGCCGTCAGCAGAAGGCTGCCTATTCGGGAGTGAACGAGGTGCAGACGCGCAAGAAGAACACTGCCGCAGCCATAGAACGTGCGCAGGCAGCACTGGAGATGGCAAGGCTCAATCTCTCTTACTGTGTGGTCACCGCTCCGTGCGACGGCAAGCTCGGCCGCCGTGCCCTGGAGGAGGGACAGGCTGTGAATGCCGGACAGACCATCACCTATATCATGCCCGACACGCAGAAGTGGGTGATAGCCAACTACAAGGAAACGCAGGTGGAGAATCTGCACGTGGGCCAGAAGGTGACGATGACCGTGGATGCCTTCGAGGGCAAGGAGTTCCAAGGCAGAATAACGGCAATATCCGGAGCCACCGGCTCGAAATACTCGCTCGTGCCGACCGACAACTCTGCCGGAAACTTCGTGAAGATACAGCAGCGTGTGCCGGTGAGGATAGAGTTTGAGGGTATATCCAAGGAAGACAACAGCAAGTTGGCTGCCGGAATGATGGTCGTTGTAAAGGCTCAGCTCAAGAAATGACACAGGCAGAGATATATACGGCAGTGCCGGAACACCTGCCGAAGAATTTTCCGTTCTACAACTGGGTGCCGAAGCCTCTTGGCATCGCCTTCCTCGTCATACTTTTCATACCTATCATGACGGTGAGCGGTGCATACACCGTGAACAGCAGTGAGATGGTGGGCGGGCTCGGCATCCAGTCAGAACACATCGCATTCATCAGCTTTGTCACGTCGATCGGCATGGCGGCGTTCTCGCCGTTCTTCTATGCGCTGGTCAGCGTGCGACGGCAGAAGATGATGTGTCTCGTGGGGTTCTCCCTACTCGCCGTGCAGAGTTACATCTGTGCTAACACCGACAGCTTGTTCATTCTCGCGCTGAACAGCCTCATCATGGGCTTCGTCAGACAGACGCTGCTCATGTGCAACCTCTTCACGCTCATCAAATACGGCTTCGGCATCGAAGCCACACGCAACGTGACGCCGGGCAACGAGCCGAAGGATGAAGCCGGATGGGACGCCCTCGACACGGAGAAGAAGGCGAGTCAGCCGATAATCTATTTCTTCTTCATGCTTCTGGGGCAGATAGGCACGTGGATAACGGCGTGGTTCGCCTACAACTACCAGTGGCAGATGGTCTACTATGCCATGCTCGGAGCAATCCTCGTGGCGTTGCTCATCACTCTGCTCTGCATGCCATACAACCCCTACCCCACTAAGCACATGCCCCTGTCGTTCTCCAAGTTCGGCAATGTGGTGGTGTTCTGTCTGATGTGCTGCTCGTTCGTATACGTCACGGTCTACGGCAAGGTGTACGACTGGTATGACAGCCCGAATATCCGTTGGGCAACGGTGATATGCGTGGTATCGTCGCTCCTTTTCTTCTATCTGGAAAAGACGCGCCGCTCGCCTTACTTCATGCTCAAGGCGTTCAAGTCGCGCAGCATACAGGGCGGTATCCTGCTCTTCATCGGACTGATGATATGCAATTCCAGTTCGATGCTCGTCAACATCTTCGTTGGTGTGGGAATGAAAGCCGACCAGATACAGATTGCGGTGCTCGGCAACTGGGTGCTGTTAGGATATTTCCTCGGAACGGTAATCATCCTGCTGCTCAACAACAAGGGCGTTCACTTCAAATGGTTTTTCGCCATGGGCTTCATCCTGATAGCCGCCGCCTCGCTGTTTATGTATTTCGAGGTGCAGACGGCAGGAATGTTCGAGCGCATGAAGTGGCCAGTCATCATACGTGCCACGGGAATGATGCTGCTCTATTCGCTCATCGCCGTGTATGCCAACCAGCGCATGCCCTACAAGCTGCTGTCCACATGGGTCTGCATAATGCTCACGGTGCGTATGGTTATAGCGCCGGGCATCGGTTCGGCTCTTTATCAGACCGTCTTCCAATACCGTCAGCAATACTACATCACTCGCTATGCCCACGACTACGACCGCACCAATGCCGAGACGGCTTCCACCTACGACATGACCGCCCGCGGCATGCAATACCAGGGCAAGAGCGAGACGGAGGCGCAGAACATGGCTGCTCTCTCCGCCAAGGGCAAGGTGCAGGTGCAGGCCACCCTGTCGGCAATAAAGGAGATGTCCGGCTGGACGATATACGCCTGCATCATCCTCGCCGGACTGATGCTCGCCGTGCCGTGGCCCAAGCGTGACATATCCAAGGACACAAGGGAGTGGTACGTGAATTATTAAGTCCCTAAACAAAAAATATTTTTTTCTTTTCTTACCCTCACACCCTCACTTCCCCCCTTAACCAACTGACAATCAACAGCAAACGTGGTGAGGGTAGAGGTGAGGGTGTGAGGGTAAAAATGAGGATAAAGGTGAGGGTATGAGGGTAAATGTGGTCAAAAGCTATGGTTTGCTGGCAGCAAAGCTATGGTTTGCTGGCAACAAAGCTATGGTTTGCTGGCAACAAAGCTATGGTTTGCTGACAGTGCAGCATAGCTGCACTGTTGGTATACCTATGCAGAACTCTTGGTACCAGATAGCTTTGCTTTTTTGGTACTTTTGTTAAATGTTCAGGGTGTGAGGGTTGACACACTTACCCTCACACTTACCCTCACCTCTGAAACCCCGATAAACACAGGGGTTCCAGCCGGATTGTGAGGGTGTGAGGGTTGAAAAAGAAAAAAAAATTTTTTTATTGGAAAAAGAATATCCACCGTCACATACTATATATTATTGGAAGTTGACGAGTAAACAAGTTGACGAGTTGACGAGGAGATAAGCCTTATTGGTTTAAGTCTTGCGAACGATGATTATCAAGAGAAAAGACAAATCTCCATGCGTGGCAGTCGTTAACGACATGATTGTTGCCATTGAAGATACTTTGATACTTTTCTAAAAAAATACTACACTTCTTTCCAGTCAGTCAATCCCTTTCCCTTGTCATCCAGTTCTATGGCAAGAGCTGTCACCTTGCGTTTGTCAGCCTTGAAAGGTTCGATATATTGCTTGGCTCTGATTTGTTCGGTGGCAGCGTCAATGCCGCCGTTGTTGCTAAGCTTCAATTCAAGGACATAGATGATGTTGGTAGTTTCCACCACCATGTCAATCCTGCCCGTGGCAATCATCTTCTCCACTTCCACCCGGCAGCCGATGGCATTGAATATGGTGCTCAATATAAGGCGGTAGCGTTCCTCCATATCCATGCTTGCAAGTTTCTTGTTGCTGTAGGGCACATCCGCAATGAGGGCCTTCAGGCATTTCATGGCTTCGGTGAGATTGCCAAGCTTTAGGGAATACAACAACATGCTTTGAGTGGTTATTACCTGTGCGTCCGATTGCAACGTCAAGGCGGGCAAGACAATCTTGTATAGAGCCTTGCGGACTTCATAGTTTGGGATGCCAAGCAAATAAATGCCATCCAGATAACCCTTTATCGTAAGATAACCCGACTGATAGAGAAACAGTTCGGCTCCACCACCTGTCACGTCAGAAGTTTCAAGGATATCGCGGTCTATCGGACAATTCTCAAAGTTCTTCAGTCTTATTTCCATGTCGTCAACAAACTTAGGAAGCAACGAGGTTGCGCCAGACGAAGCCCAATAGTTTCTCAACTTGGAATCGGCGAGGGCATTGATAAGACTGAACGGGTTGAAAACATCCACCATGTTATCATGACTGAAATGGTAGCCGTCATAATGAGCCGTCAACAGCGCTACAGCTTCATCGAAGGTGCAGCTTATCTTCTACAAATATACAACAGTTTTCCAAATTTCCCATGTTTTTTTGCTCCTTTCTTTGAGCGTTATTATGCGATAATGTTTTTATATAGCAATAATTATTGCTTGTAACAATTCTAAGAATCGTGCTGCATGACTGCCATCCATCTGAACATGATGAGACTGGAAGGAAATGGGGAGCGTGGTACGGAAGAAGCCACGGCGATAACTCCCCCACATCAGCATGGGATTGCAAAACAAATCCAAGCAAGCCCTAATGACCGATTTGGGTTAAAATGAATGATTTCACTTTGAAATGCCTTCGATTTGCATTACCTTTGCAAAGAATAAACTGCAAACGCTATGAAAGAAAACAATGAGGACATTAATATAAGAAACTGTAACGACGTGGGGATTCTCGAACGGCAGATGGCGGGAGATGAGGATATCTGCTGCTCGTGTGGCACGATAAGGGATTTCCCGAAAGCGTTTTATGATAATTTCCGCGTTGCCGACGTGGGGATTATCGTGTGTGCCGAGGGCAGCTTCTCGTTCCGCTGCGAGGATGCGGAATACGAGGTGGGCAGGGGCGAAACGGCGTTCTTCTCCCATGGGGCGTACTTCTCCATAACGGGGCGGAGCGACGACTGCGCCGTGGCGATAATCCTGTATCGCGTGGACTCCATACGCAACATCCTGGGCAGTACGGTGGTGGGGATGAGGTTCATGAACATCCTCAACCCGAGGGCGTGCCGGGTGATGCCGACGGGACATGAAGCGGAGCTGACGAAGTATTCGGAACTGCTGGCTGCCGGCAACTGCGACGACAACGTGTTTGCCTCGAACGAGCGACGGCTGCTTCTGCTCTCGCTGACCTACAGGCTCTGCAGCATATTCCGCGAGCTGTCGAAGGACGGCGACAACGAACCGAGCCGCAAGCTCGACACCTTCATGCAGCTCATGCAACTCATTGACCGCCACTATATCAGCGAACGCAGCGTGAGCTTCTATGCCGACCGCCTGTGTCTGTCGCCCAAATACCTCACGTCGCTCGTCAAGTCGGTGTCGGGCTGCACCGTGCAGCAGCTCGTATTCAAGGCCATCACCAAGAAGGCTATCTCGCTCATCAGCACCACCGACAAGAGCATTAAGGAGATTGCCGACCTGCTGAACTTTCCCAATCCCTCGGCTTTCGGAACTTTCTTCAAGAAGCAGGTGGGCGTGTCGCCGATGGTTTACCGACAGAACGAGGCTTGAGGGAAACAGCCCTGATTGCACGAAATCCATGCAGTTTTCGGCAAATATTGCACGAAGTTCGTGCAGTTTTCATCAAAAACTGCATCAGATTGATGCAAAATCACTATATTTGCAGAAAAAGCAGGCTATATGGAACAGTTATTTGAATATTTCAAGCGCAAGCTCAAGGAGACTCCCACGGACTTGGTGCGCTACAAATACAACGAAATAGAATGGAGAGGGCATGCCCTGGGACTGGTTGGGCCGCGCGGCGTGGGCAAGTCCACGATGCTCCTGCAATATATCAAGATGCAGCTGGAAGAGAAGGACACGCTCTATGTATCGGCAGACCATCTGTATTTTGCATCACATACGCTCGTGGACCTGGCAGACCGCTTCTATAAAATGGGCGGCAAGCATCTCTTCATCGACGAGATACACAGGTATGAGGGGTGGTCGGTGGAAGTGAAGCAGATTTTCGACAGCTACTCCGACCTGCAGTTGGTCATTTCCGGTTCTTCCATCCTTGAAATCACCAAGGGCATGGCCGACCTCAGCCGGAGGGTGCCGATATACGAGATGCAGGGACTCTCGTTCAGGGAATACCTGCATTTGTTTCATGGCATAAGAACGGATGCCCTGCCAATGGGAAGGCTGCTGCGGCATGATTACGGGATACCGGGAGTGGAGCATCCTCTACCTCTGTTCCACGACTATCTGCGCCGCGGATATTACCCCTTCGGCATGGATGCCGCATACGACATCGAACTGATGCAGGTAGTTGCACAGACAATGGAAAGCGATATCCCACTGTATCTGAACACGAATGTATCTATCGGCAGAAAGCTGAAGCAGCTGCTCATGGTGGTGGCCGAGAGCGTGCCCTTCAAGCCGGTGATGCAGAAGCTGGCCGACGTGACGGGAATCAGCCGCAACTACATACAGGATTATCTGATGTATATGGAGCGGGCAGGGATGATTGCGCAACTGCGCGATGCCGTGGGAGGCATCCGTGGGCTGGGCAAGACGGAGAAGATTTATCTTGACAACACGAATCTTATCTATGTGCTGGCGCCGAAACGGGCAGACATCGGCAACGTGCGCGAGACGTTTTTCATGAACCAGTTGCGCGTTGTGGGGGATGTGATGTGCTCGCCTGTGTCCGACTTTCTTGTTGACGGAATGACTTTTGAAATAGGAGGACGCAAGAAAGGACAGAAGCAGATTTCGGAGATTGACAATGCCTATGTGGTAAAGGACGACATTGAGACCGGTTTTGCCAATGTCATACCGCTATGGGCCTTCGGTCTTCTGTATTAAAATAATGAAGAATGAAGAATGAAGAAACGAAGTTCGGCGGCCGAAGGGAAAGCCAATGAAGAATTGTCGGCTTCGACGATTAAGAAACGAAGTTCGGCGGCCGGAGGGAAAGCCAATGAAGAAAAGTGTGCCAAGACCCGCATCTGCGAGCTTTGGCACACTTTATTGTTTTTTCCGCATGCCATCAGCATGCGCCGGATGATCAGAATCCTGCGGTGAATGTGCTCACGCCGATAAAGCGGAACTTGACACCGTCCTCCTTATCATTGTAGTCCTGATACAGACTCATCTGCTTGCCGTCGAAGCGCACGATAACGTCTGCCCAGTCGTCGTCGTCATCATCGTCGTCGTCATCAAGGTCGGCAGGTTCCCAGAGGCGCAACACGCCGTTTCTCATATCTGTCCATTCCCAGCGTCCCACTTCGATGCTGCGGTCGGCAAAGAAGCAGATGTATCTGCCGCAAGGCGAGAATACGATGCGTTTGCAGCAGTCATCGGCCTCGAGGATGTCGTCTTCATCAAATCCCCACTCCTTTGCCTCGGGCGAGATGGTGATTTCCTGCATCACTCTGCCGAGTTTCATCCACTGCTTGCCGTATGCGAAGCAGTTGTTGTCGGCATAGAGCCACACCTCAGACTCATTGAACTTCCATGCGCGGCAGAGCTGGCGCACGGCGGCATCCTGCTTGTAGTTGTAGTCTACGGACACAACGATCGTGATGTCCACACCATAGCGGTTAGTGTAGGTCACGGTGGCCGTTCCCTTCACCACTCCGTCCTTGATTTCAATCTTCGTGTTGTTGCTCAGCATGTATACGCCTTCCTTCTTCTTGGTGTATGTGCCGTATATATACAGGCCGTTGTCGATGTCGTCCGTGTCAGTTCCTTCGCCTACACGGGCAAGCAGGGGCGATTGGGTGTTCCTCTTCAGAATGGATGCAGGTGCTCCGGCCTTGCGTGGGGCGCGCTTCTGCACATTGAGGGCATTTGGCGTGGTGATAAGGAAATGGCCGTCGGCAAACAGTTCGATAGAGGCGAACTCCTTGGCTGTGCTGCCGTCTCCCCATGTCTTCACATCCATTTTTATGGCATCCTTGGCATTCTGCTCATCCTCACAGTTGCCTACGATGAAATTCGAAGAAGGCTTTGCTCCTTCAGGCAATTTCAGATCCTGGTCGTTGCTGTCGCTGTCGCAGGCCACGAAGCCCATACAAGCGAGAGCGATGAAAAATGAATAAATGATGTTTCGTTTCATAGTGTTTCGCTTTTAGTTATTAATAATTAGATAAGATAATTGATGGTATTATTACCAATATTATAGTTAGCTCTATATTTCGACAGAATTATGCTACATCTACTTCCGGCAGCAAAGTTATGTATTAAACATCTAATCCGCAATAGTTCCAAAACAGAATAAAATATAGGAAAAACTAACGAAACCTAAAAATCGCAATATATATTACGGAATTTATTAAAAATAATAGAGTGTAAGAATAATACTTGTATGTTTTTCTGGCGAAAAACAATATATTTGCTGCAATTATTCATAAATCTCAGGTTTTTTGTATCTTTGCATAAGATAAGCTGCATCTCAGCATAACAATCAAGCAAGCTTGGTGTTCTGCATTCGATTTGCATTATCTTTGCATATCAATAATAAAATAAAGACATGAAAATAAGGAGAATGTTGCCTCTCGCCCTTGTTGCCCTGACAATGGCTTTCGCCGGATGCGGAGGAGGCAAGAACGGTAAGGATATTGACAAGGTGAAGGTGGTGAACGACGTAAGGCTGCCCGGCGACTCCACATTCTACGGACTGGCATGCGACGGATGCACGGACTCCGTGCTCGTGGTGCTGCCGGCTGACGACAGCGACCCTGTCTCCTTCAACATCATCGGGGCGATGCGCGACCGCAAGGTGTTCGGCAGACCGAAAATCGGCGACATGATGGCCGTGGTGGTGAACAAGAGCGACAGGCGCAAGGCTGACATGGTGATTGACGTCGAGGAGCTGAAAGGCACGTGGGTCTACCTGTCGATGCCCAAGATGCGCAAGCACGCACCCATGGGCGGCAAAACCTACGGCGATGCCCAAGCCCGACCCTGAGCGCGACTCCATGATGAAGGCCATGATGGTGCCTATAGAGCAGGGGTTCAAAATCAAGAAGAACTATCTGATGGACCCCGTGGGACTGCGGTTCAAGCAGACGGACCTCAACGGCGACAGTCCGCTGGAATACCCACAGGTGAAATTCTACAAGGAATGGAACATCCTCAACGGCAAGCTCGTATTCACCGAGGGCACCATAGAGATTGGCAACCGCAAGCGCAAGAAGGCGCGCCCCGTAAGGGACACCGTGGAGATTGTGATGATGATGAAAGACAGTCTGCAGCTGAAATTCAAGGATGGGATAAAGGCTTATTACAGGAAATGACATTAATGAAATCGGCGCGATGCTCACTGCATCGCGCCGATTTTATTTTATCCGGTCGGATGGATTGGAATCCTATAGTCCGGCCAGTTCCACAACCTTATCCACAGCAGCAGAAAGTCCGTCCACATTCTTTCCGCCGGCAGTGGCGAAGTGTGGCTGACCGCCACCGCCACCCTGGATCAGTTTGGCAGCCTCGCGGATTACCTTTCCGGCATTGAAGCCGTGGTCCTTAACGAGGTCGTCGGTGGCCATCACCGTCAGCAGCGGCTTGTCTTCATGACGGCTGCCGATTACGCAGAGCATGTTCTCCGGCTGTGCGGCACGCAGCTTGAACGCCAGGTCCTTGGCAGCATCCGGAGTCATAGGCAATACGGTGGTTACCACCTTCACGCCGTTCACCTCGCGGGCCTGCTCCATCAAACGGTTCTTGGCGCGCTCCACGGCTTCTGCCTGGAATCTCTCGATGTCCTTCTTCATGGCATCATGCTCCTCGATATACTTGCCGATAACGGTCTGCAGGTCCTTGGCGTTATGGAAGAGCGCCTTAATGGCCTTCATGCTGTCCTCCAGATCATACATCATCTGCTCGCACTGGGCGCCAGTCTTGGCCTCGATACGACGGATGCCGGCAGCGACGCTGCTCTCCGAGATAATCTTCAACATTCCGATGCGGCCGGTGCTCTTGGCATGGATACCGCCACAGAACTCCACGCTCGGACCGAACTGCACCACGCGCACCCTGTCGCCGTACTTCTCGCCGAAGAGGGCGATGGCGCCGAGCTTCTTTGCCTCCTCGATAGGCACGTCACGGTGGTCCTGAAGCGGAATGTCCTGACGGATCATATCGTTGACAAGGCGCTCCACGCTGCGGATTTCCTCATCGGTGACCTTCTGGAAATGTGCGAAGTCGAAGCGCAACGTGTCAGGGGAAACGAACGATCCCTTCTGCTCCACGTGGTCGCCCAGCACCTGCTTCAAGGCGTAGTCGAGAAGGTGGGTGGCAGTATGGTTGGCGGCGCTTGCCTCACGCTTGTCGGTATCCACACACGCCATGAAGTCGGCCTCGATGTTCTTCGGCAGTTCCTTCACGATATGCACAGACTGGTTGTTCTCGCGCTTCGTGTCGGTGATGTTGATTGTCTCGTCACCGTTTACGAGCACTCCGGTGTCGCCCACCTGTCCTCCCATCTCGCCATAGAACGGAGTGAAGTCGAGCACAAGCTCATAGTATGAGTTCTTCTTCTGCGTCACCTTGCGGTAGCGCAGGATATGACATTCGTATTCGGTATAGTCGTAGCCCACGAACTGCTGTTCGCCCGGACGCACCTCCATCCAGTCGCCGTTCTCCACGGCGGCGGCGTTGCGCGCACGCTCCTTCTGCTTTTGCATCTCGGCCTCAAACTGCTTCTCGTCAACCTCGATGCCGCTCTCACGACAGATAAGCTCCGTCAGGTCGAGAGGGAATCCGTAGGTGTCGAAGAGGCGGAAAGCCTGCGTTCCGTCGAGTACAGTCTTGCCTTCAGCCTTCACGGCGTCGATGGCGTTGCTGAGCATATTGATACCGTTTGACAGGGTGCGGAGGAAGGACTCCTCCTCTTCCTTGATTACCTTGGTGATGAGTTCGCGCTGGGCAGGAAGTTCCGGGAATGCACCTCCCATCTCGCTTACCAATACCGGCACGAGCTTATACATGAACGACTCCTTCTGGCCCAGGAACGTGTATGCATAGCGCACGGCACGGCGCAGGATTCTCCTTATCACGTAGCCTGCCTTGGCATTGCTCGGCAGCTGTCCGTCGGCGATTGAGAACGCAACGGCGCGCAGGTGGTCGGCGATGACGCGCATTGCCACGTCAACCTCTTCCTTCTCGCCATACTTCAGACCGGAGAGATTGCATATCTCCTTGATGATAGGCTGGAAGATGTCGGTGTCGTAGTTGGAGTGCTTGCCCTGCAGTGTGCGCACGAGGCGCTCAAAGCCCATACCCGTATCGATTACGTGCATCGGCAGCGGTTCGAGGCTGCCGTCGACCTTGCGGTTGAACTGCATGAACACGATGTTCCAGATTTCGATAACCTGTGGGTCGTCCTTGTTCACGAACTCACGTCCCGGCACCTTTGCCTTCTCCTCCTCCGTACGGGAGTCGATATGGATTTCCGAACAAGGGCCGCAAGGACCCGTGTCGCCCATTTCCCAGAAATTGTCATGCTTGTTTCCGTTGATGATATGGTCTGCCGGCACATGCTTGAGCCAGAACCCTGCTGCCTCGTTGTCGCGCTCGAGACCTTCCTCCTTCGAACCCTCGAACACCGTGACGTAGAGGTCGTCCGGATTGATCTTCAATACGTCCACAAGATACTCCCATGCGTAGTCGATGGCTCCCTCCTTGAAGTAGTCGCCGAAGCTCCAGTTGCCGAGCATCTCAAACATAGTGTGGTGGTATGTGTCGTGGCCTACCTCCTCCAGGTCGTTGTGCTTTCCGCTCACACGCAGACACTTCTGCGTATCGGCGCGGCGACGTGGCTCCGGCTCGCGTGTGCCGAGGATAATGTCTTTCCACTGGTTCATACCTGCATTTGTGAACATCAGCGTCGGGTCATCCTTTATGACCATCGGTGCTGACGGCACAATAGCGTGTCCTTTCGACTCGAAGAACTTCTTGAACGAGTCGCGGATTTCATTTGCTGTCATCATTGTCTCTGTATATTTTGTTTTCGTTATTATCCTAATACTACTATACCTATGCGCTGCTGCACATACGACAAAAGCCCCGTAGGCAGCGGCATCCCGCCGCATTATTGAGCGTATGGCATACACACGTCGGCATATTAGGGAGCAAAATTAAAAAAAATATGATAAACAGCCAAATAATTTGTTATCGTTGTGTTTTTTAAGGTGTTATAAGCCCGATATGTTGATAAAATGAAATAAAAAGCGTATCTTTGCGGTGATTATAAACAATGATACGGTTATGGTATTGAATACAGACAAGAAACTGAAACTATATTACTCCATCAAGGAGGTGGCCCAGATGCTCGGCGTCACCGAGAGCATGCTGCGCTTCTGGGAGAAGGAGATTCCCTCCATCAAGCCCAAGACCACGGGCAACAACGTGCGCCAGTATACCGAGGAGAACATAGAGGAGATCCGTGTGGTATACAACCTCGTGAAGGTGCGCGGCTTCAAGCTTGCCGCCGCCCGCAAGATGCTGAAGGAGAACAAGAATTCCGTGGACAGCAACGCCAAGGTGATGGAGATGCTAATCAATCTGCGCGATGAACTGCAGCAGATGAAGAAGCAGTTCGACTATCTCACGTAGAGGGCAGACAATGGTGAGTCTGAAGTTATTATCCGCCTACCTCAACAAGTTTTGATATTGTATCAACAAATGTTTGTGCGGGTTGGATCATAGTCATAACTTCATACTCCGAAACATCATAATTACAATTGTAATCTGCTTTTTTTCTCAATTGTTCCATTCGCGAAAAGAAGCTGCCTAAAGAAACATCCACTTTGTGAGTCTTAACGAAATGCAATCCAAACAAAGCCATAGTCCCTTCATGTGTATGAGCGGAAAAGCCATTTTGCAACAATAGACCTTGAGCTGCGTGAAAACAAGAATAATAAAATCTATTTGCCGCTAAATCCCATAGCTGCATATCCACCATCTTCTTTGCCTCATCAAGAAAGCGAAAAGCTTTTTCCATTCTTAGTTGCACCATATAGGAGCGTTCACTATCTGTCAATCCCATAATACTATTCCGTCTCGCTGAACATTTTTATAGAAAGGGGTCATCTTATTAAATTCCCATTCCTTTTCTGTATACATTACAGGAGAAATATTTTCTCCTAAATCCCAGCCTAAAGCAGTAAGAGGGAAAGTTATACGATCATAGTCAGAAGGTTCCAATACATCTTTGTTCAAGATTACAAGGATATCCCAGTCACTCTTTTCTTTTGCCGTACCTCGAGCCTGAGAGCCAAACAGAATCACCCTTCCACTTCCTCTGGGCATAGTCTGCTCCAGACTCTGCCGAATATCTTCAATAATCACATTGTCTCTTATTCTCTTATCCATATTTCCTTTCATTTTATGCACAAAATTACAAAGAAAAAAGATATGTTCAAAGAAAAAGACCAGAAAAAAGGCAAGCCTCTGTATGAAGAGATACTTGCCTTACTTTTCAATCTGCCGGTAAAGGCAGATATATTTCAAGTTTTTACACGCTGATTACTTTGCGATGAATTTCTTACCGTTCTGGATAGCGATACCCTTGAAGTTAGCGTTTACGCGCTGACCAGCGAGGTTGTATACAGGAGCGTTAACGTCAGCCTTTGCAGCAACTGCGTCGTTGATGCCAGTCTCACCAGTTACATCAAAAGCAAGACCGCAAAGCATGATCTTAGAACCTGACACCCAGAAGAAGTATGTGTTACCTGGCTCAACGTCGTAAGCAAGAGCTGCATAAACGTCAGCGCCATCGTTTGGTATAGTCTGCACAGCGTCCAAACCACCGTCTGCAGTGATGTACTGTCCCCATACGTTTGTAGCATAAGGAGTCATGTCTGCCATATCCAGTTCCTCAGCCTCGACTATAGAGTTAGCAACTTTTGCTGCCCAAATCTTCTTGCTCTTACCATACTTGGCAGCTACATAAACCTTACCGGCTACAGCTGGAGTGAACTCTATGTGAGAAGACTCATCTGCTCCCTTATAGAGCAATGAATTATCAGAACCGTTAGTTGCTCCCTGAATATAAGCATCTGAGAAAGTCTTGCCCTGAGATGTAAAAGTAGAAGCATCTGCTCCTGCCTTTTTCACTGACCAATCAGATGCGCCACAAAGATAAACTGTTGCGTTCTGAATTTCTGTAGCAACCTGTGTCTTCTGACCACCTGTAGCAACAACAGCATCAGCAGCTGCATCAGCAGCTACAGCATTCCATGTACCCTGTGCATTAGCACAAACAGCTGCAAACATAGCAGCAACGAAAAGTAAACTCTTTTTCATAATTGTTTTAATTTTAAAATTATTGTTTTTAATTATTTGTTTTTATCCGCCACCACCACAATGATGATGGCGGAAATTGATTTTATTAATTACTTTGCAGCAACTTTTTTACACTTGATAGTGAACTTATTCTTTGCTGCTACATTGAAGTTGTATTGGTATTTTGAGTTCAAAGTGACATAGAAAGTCAAATCATCACCTACCAATTCTCCACCACAATATCTGTTTTTAAGACTTCCGCCTCCACTCATGAATACATATCTGTCGGTACCAGCCTTAGCAACATTATAATTTGCATCGAGGTTCATATTCAATGAAGTAGAAGTGATAACAATCTTGCTTGCCTGAACGTTTTCTGCATCAAACTTATTAATTGTGACAGTCACGTCAGAAGCTTTCTCGTTATCGCTGGAGTCATAAATGGAACCAGTGAATGTGCCACTTACCAAAGCCGAAGCATCAGTGTGAGTGTTCTCTTCATCATCATCGCTACATGCAACGAATGTCATCGGCAGAATGATGAGAGCAAGCATATAAAGAATATTCTTAAATTTCATAAGACTATAATTTAATTTCATTATTTACTTTCTTCTGAGGTATTGCTTTTGTATCCTGGATTCTGGTCTGCAACAGTAATACCATTATTAATCTGAATCTCATTTTCAGGAATCGGACGCAACCACTTAATCTGTCCGTCCGGACCAGTCATATTCGCCAAAGCAAGACTGTTATAAGCAAGGTTATAACGCACCAACTGCTTTGTGCGGCGCAGATCAATCCAGCGATAATACTCACCTACCGTCTCACGCATACGCTCGTCAAGGATGACATCAAGTTCGGTGATTGTCATATCATTACTGTCTTTCTGTCCGAATTTCACATATCCGCCTACATCGTTCAATCCCCAGTCATAACGCTGATAGTCATTGAATGAAGTCAACACACTTGCATGAGAACGAGAACGTACAGCATTCAAGTATTTCAGGGAATTTGTCTTGTCGCCAGCCATAAGATATGCTTCAGCGGCAACAAGATAGATTTCACTTGCATTCAGCACTACCACATCACGGTAATCACCGCCAGACTGCTTCACGCCACTTGTTGTGGTTTTGTCGTCAAATTTCTTGACAGGTGGCAGATAACCGATTTTGCCGATTGCAGCAGCGAATGACATTGTGTTGCTTGCAGAGGCCGAAGCGTCAAGAGTTCCATTCTTGGCATAAGTTCTCGACACAACCTGATCGGCAACTCTGAATATTTTTGTTCCAAGCTTATAGCCGGTTGTTACGAATTTTGCCGCATTTGCTGTGCAATATGCATCAATCTCAGAATCCTGGGCGTACCAAGGGAAGAATTTCCATGCTATCGGAAGTGCAGCCAATGTCTTGGCATCAGCATTGTACACAGCCCAATATCCCTTGTTGCTCCAATTCTCCGCATTGCCGTCGTAGTTATAGATGGTCGTCATGAAAGTGCCTTCATAACGGTCATCACCCTTGTCATAAGCGTAATATACACGCTCTGTAGGACAGAGGTCATTCTTCAAAGCCTTCACACCGTCAGTGTTTGCTCCCATGTAACCACCGAAGTAATGCTGCTGTGAGTGGCCGCCGTCATTCTGGTTTGAAGAAGAAGCCTTGTCATACTGGATTGCGAACAAGGTCTCCGGATTGTTCCCGGCTTCATTCACATCATAATCCCACTTTGAGGCGAATGTCATTGTCAGCGGAGTCGCATCAGCAACCTCTGCTGCAGTCTTTGCTGCAAGCTCGAAATATGACTTCGAATCTCCGTATGCATACGTTCCTGCTGCAGCGTCTGTCAGAGTGGTCTGCAAATCCCATCCGGCAGCAAGATAGACCTTTGAAAGCAAAGCCTTGGCAGCGATGATGCTTGCGTGGCCTCTACCTTCTTCCGCCTTGCCTACGGCTGGCAGGTTTCCGTTGTTTATCACTTCATTCAGGTCCTCAATGACACTTGTATAGATTGTTGCCAAATCGGTTCTCGGATAATTGGTGGATGCAGTTTCTATATAAGTTGTGATATAGGGAACTGCCCCGAACTGCTGGGTGAGGATATAATAGCAATAATCCCTCACGAAGCGTGCCTCGTCGTTTATTGCGGCATCCGTTGAATACTTCAACACGCAATTTGCGGCATTGATAGTGGCATAGGTGTTCTTGTAAAGAGCCAGCACACTCTTGTCTTCTGAGGTGAAGCCGTATGTCTGCAATAGTGATGGGGCATTACCCTGTGAAGTGGTATACATGTCGGTTCCCGTACAGAATATCTGCGGCTCAGTATACATAGCTCTCATTGAATAATAAGCATCATTGAGAAGCTGATTCCATCCGTTCTTGTCTGCGAATTGCTTATCCGGCGTAATCTGGCTCTTGTTGTCCGAATCAAGGAAATCGGAACAACTTGTAAGCCCTGCGAAGGTAGCCAAGCCGATTGCAGACATTATAATTATTTTTTTCATTTTGATATTTCCTTTTTTTGAATTAGAACTTAATGCTTGCACCAATCTGGTATGTAACCGTACTTGGTCCATCATTCTTCATCGCTACACCTGCCCACTCCGGGTCGAAGCCCTTATAGTCAGAAATGACAAATGGGTTTGTGATATTGACATACAGTCTCAGATACTGGCATCCCCATGGTGTAAGCCATTCTTTCGGGAATGTATAGCCCAAAGTGATGTTCTTGACTTTCCAATAAGAGATCTTGTTTACGGCAAGAGCGTTATATACATTCTTCTCGTATGCCTTGCCCAATCCATAGTTCACTCCGGCATTCGGGAACGGGAACGAACCGTAATGGGTAACCTCCTGATAAACAGGATTAACGTATGTACCATCCGCATTCACGCCGTCACAACCAAGAAGTGTTCCTGCAGGAATGTAATAATCCATGTTGATTTTGTTCCATCCACGATAGTAGTAGTCGTAAGCATCAGCCAGGGTATTGGAATAAGCCCAGAAATTCTGCTTTGTATAGATAGAGAATGACAGGTCCCAATTCTTGTACTGGAGAGTTGAAGAGATGTTTCCGGTCCATGAAGGATCCTGGCTACCCATCACCTTTCTGTCCGATCCGTCGATAACGCCGTTTCCATCCACATCCTCAATGATTGGCATACCCTCATGCCAGCTGTATACAGCATTGTAGTAGTCACAAGATCTCACCTTCTCTCCAGGAGTGAAGTTGTGGTCTTTGGCAGCCTGGTTGTCAGGAACAGTAATCATTTTGTCTGTCACGATGCCGTTCCAGTTATACATATAGATGTTGTTCACTGCCTTGCCTACGAACAGCGAATTGGTGATGTTGTTCTTCTCAGGAATAATCTGGTTCTCCTCACCGTTGATTTTCTTCACCTTATTGATATTACGGGCGAAGTTGAAGCTTGTGGTCCAAGACCAGTCCTTGTTCTGGATATTCACGGTATTCAAGGCAATCTCGATACCTTTGTTCTGCACCTCTCCTACATTATCCATCAATGTCACTCCACCGGCAACAAGCGGCAGGTAACGCTCATAGAGCAGGTCTGTAGCATTCTTCTGATAGATATCAATGCTACCGTTGATTCTGTTTCTCAGGAATCCGAAGTCGAGTCCGAGGTTTATCTCGTGAGACTTTTCCCACTGCAAACCTGCATTGACAACGCCGTCCGGCATATATCCATAAGCCACATTTGAGCCGAATGCATAACTGTTAGGACTTGTCACGCCTACAGTATTATAGTTCTTTGCCACTGTATTGTTTCCTGTCACACCATAGCTCAAACGAAGCTTCAGGTTATCAATCCATGAAACATTCTTCAGGAAGCTTTCTTCTGAAATTCGCCATGCTACAGCTGCTGAAGGGAACCAGCCCCAACGCTTGTCTTTCAGGAACTTTGAAGATCCATCAGTACGCACCGTACCTGTGAACATATAGCGTCCCTTGTAAGAATAGTTCAAGCGGAGAGCATAAGAAATCATCTTTGTCTCCCAATAGCTTGTTCCTGTATTTTCCTTGTCAAGAGTTCCTGCATACAAATAATACCAGTCTGTACCCGACATCATCGAACCTTCTTCTGTCGTAGAACGTCCTATCTGGCTGTACATTCTGTCAGTGCTGTTCATACTGAAGAGTGCCATTGCGCCCAAAGTGTGGTCGCCGAATGTCTTGTTGAAGTCCACCTGGTTATCCCATGTCCAGTCCTTTCTTGTATACTCCTCGTGGGTTCCCTTTTCCTCCGTACGGTTTGCACTTGCAGCAACGTATTCTCCTGTGCGCATATTCACATAGTTAGGAGAGAACGTTGTCTTGAAAGACAACCATGAAACAGGTTTGATCTGCAGATATACATTACCCAGCATACGGAAGTTCTGTGATTTCTTGCTGTCATCTTTCAGCATAATCAACGGGTTGACCGTATTTGTGAAGTTCCAACCGGCAGACCCCACGTCATAACAGTTTCCTGGAGTAACAATCATATTGCCATCTGCATCATAAGGTCTTGCAAAAGGAACCTGACGATATGCAATGGCAATAGCGTCATCGCTTGAATACTCATTTTCGGTATAAGCCAGGTTCAGGCTGAATCCGGCAGTAAGATATTTGTTTATCTTTGTATCCAGACTACCCTTCAGGTTATAACGGTTCTGAAGGTCATTCTTGTATACGCCTTCTTCACGGTTATAGCCCACTCCAAAATGATAGTTGGTTGTCTTGGAAGAGCCGTTCACAGAAATATAATGATTCTGCTTCTGACCATCCTGTGTCACGAGATCCGGCCAATTGTATGTTTCGCCGGAAGCCAACATCTTCTTCATGACCGAAACACCGTCCTGCTCCACAATCATGCACTGGTCGTATTCTCCACCCATACGCCATTGGGGCTGGGCCACGGAAGCGATGCTTCCCGCCACCTGTCCGCCGGATGTTAGGAAGTTCAGGAAGCGGAACTGCGCAAACTGCGACGCATTCATATAATCCGGCATACGAGCAATCTTAGACACTCCGTAATAGCCGTCGTATGAGATGGAAACCTTATCCTGCTTCTTGCTGTTCAATGTAGCACCGCTCTTTGTTGTAACAATAACAACACCGGCCGTAGCGCGCGAACCGTAGATAGCCGTTGAAGAGGCATCCTTCAGAATATCCATTCTCTCGATGTCCTGCGGATTCAGGAACTCGATGTCATCACAAATAATACCATCTACGACATACAATGGCGAAGAGCTGCCGTTGATAGAGGACTTACCGCGAATCTGAATATCGAAGCCTGATCCCGTACGACCTGAGGACTGAGTGATCTGGGCTCCAGGAACCGAACCCTGTAATGCCTCCATCGCACTTGTAGTACCCTTGGCTGCAAGTTTTGTTCCTTCTGTTGAAGAAACCGAACCTGTAAGGTCTGTCTTCTTCATCGTACCGTAACCTACCACTACCACCTCATCGAGCTGTGCGTTGTCTTCTTGCAACACGATGCTGAGGTTTGAAGAGTTACCGAGAGTTACGGTCTGCTCTTTGTAACCGATGTAGGAAACCTTTACCTTAGATGAAGGAGAGGCGTTGGGGATTGAGAAGTTACCGTCGATGTCGGTTATTGACCCTGGTTTGCCGTCGACAAACACCGTCACACCGATCAGCGGTTCTCCCTTTGCATCCTTCACTGTACCCGTGACTGTCTTCTGGGCGAATGCCGTAAGACAAACCATAGGCAAAACGGAAGCCGTCAAGGCTCTTCTGATTTGTAAATGCATAAATGTTTTGTTTTGTTTATTAGTTAGTAGCATTCCGTCAAGGCGCGCCGGTTCGATGGCGTTGCCGCCATCTATAATATATATAATAGGTATATACTTAGCGAACCTTTTTCGTTTTAGTAGACCCACAAGCCCATCAAAAGAGGGAGCGGATCGTATAGTTTGATTTCGGTGCAAATATAAATAGAATTATCCAATATGCAAAACATTCATAAAAGTTTTTTATTTGCCGAGCCAAGTTTTAACGTTTCGGGGAATAAAAACATACATTAATCGGGAATATTGTCCGGGGTTTCGGTTTTTCAGTGGTGTTTATGAGAGCGGATGGCGTTTGGAAATATAAAAGCAGACAAGATGGATATCAAGGAACTCAATATTTCCATAGCATTCTTACTACAAGAAATATCATTTATCTCCATAATGACCATCTACGCTCAACACAAGAACACAGACTGTATCATCATATATGTCATAGACAATACGGTCATGCGCTGTTATGCGTCTTGAATAAGTTATATCTTGGCCACCGACAAGAGGTTCTGGATGTCCGACACCAGTCCTCGGATGGTCAATCAGTTCACAATACAATTTCTTGTATTTCTTGAAAAGTTCCGGATTTGATTTTTTCCATTTCCTAACAACTTTATCTGCACTTTTCGAGACTTCAACTTTATACATCATAAACTATCGAAATATTTCGAGCTGTACGGTTGAAAAAGTTTTTTTTGTTTTTTACCCTCACACCCTCACTTTTTGCCGTAACAGGCAGACAGACAACGACAAAGGGTGTGAGGGTATCCGCGATGCTAGTATATACACTATCAAAAAAATATCGCTCAAGTTTTTATTCTTGAGCGATATTTTTTTGTTTCCATTTATCCGGCAGCAAGTCACGGTACTTGCTTAGCGGTGTTCTTGGCGGCAGTGTTGCCGCTTTGTTGATGACATCGGATATATATTCAAAGAAGTTAACGCCTTGCAGTCTGCAGGAGCATGCAAGCGAATAGAACATGGCAGCCCGTTTGGCACCAGTATGCGACCCGAAGAAAAGTGAGTTTCTCCGGGATAAAGATATGTATCTGTTGAGTCTTTCCACAAGGTTGTTGTCCAGATGATAATCTCCTCTGGTGAAGATGTTCATCAAGGCATCCCACTCGTTGAGCATATAGTGCACGGCTTCATACTTATCGGTCTTGGGTAATAGACGGCTGTCGGCAGCCATGCGGTCAAGCTTCTTCTTTATGATATGCATGACTGGTATTGCGTATTGTTGCCGCCATTTGTAGTTGTCGCGTTCCGTCCAGCCGTCTTCCCCGATCTTACGCTTGTGGTTCTTGTGGTAAAGGAAGTTGATAAGGCGTACGATAACCTTGGCATCGAAATCTTCCCCGCAGTCGAGAAACTTTCTCTTCACATGTTGGAAGCATGCCAGACGCAACAGCCACTTTGCCATTTTACGGTATGGGGAGAAACCGTCTGACTGGAAGGCCCCTTTATAGCCCTTTATATAATCCAGTATGATGTCCTCCTTTCTTGAGCCGTCATGATAGAAGTAGTATACAAGACCGGTGTTTACTGCAGTCACCACCCATATATAGGCTTTCTTTATTCCTTTGCCGTCCTTGTTCTTGTCTTTGACAAGCACCTTGTGGTATGTCTCGTCGCCAGCGATGTATGTATCCTCCTTGATGACGCTGCCGAGTGCCTTGTAGAGATTCTCGAATAGATTCTCTGTCTTGCGGAGCAAACCGTGTGCCGTCCCCTTGTCCATGTCGAAGCCGTTGTCGTTGAAGATTTTCACTATTCTCTCCACCGGCATTGCGTACATGTATCTCAGCTGTGCCAGACCTGCGATGAACGAGCCGTCATACTGTGAATTGAGAAAAGGCGCGTCAGGGGCCTTGCCTGAAAAGAACTCGTCGTTCTGCGTATACGTACGCACATGGTATATCTTCTTGATGAAGCGCATGGGGATGAGTTCGTAGCGTATCACGTCTCTGGTCTTGTACAGTCGTGCCAGGTCCTTGTTGAAGCGCGGATCTTCCGGTTCCACATCCTCCTCGACGACTTCCACCTCCAGGTGCTGCTTGCGCTTTGCACCGTTGTTGGTACGGGCACGTTCCTTCTTCTCCGAAGGCTGGTCTGCCGTTGTGCCCTGGGACGCAGGTGTCGGGGTTTGTTTCTCCGATTTGTTCTCTGTTATCTTGGCGAGTCCCTTGATTATGCGCTTCTGCTTGGCCTCCTCCTCTGACTTGTGTTCGAGCAGGTTTCTTAAAGACGTGACCTCTTCCAGAAGGGCGTCCGCCTTACGGTTGGATGCCGCAAGTTGGTTTTGCAGGGAGCAAATCTGTTCCTGCAAAAATGATATCTGTTGCTGCAACAATGCAATAATCTCGTCTTTATTCATACTTCAAAGGTACGAAAAAAAGACGAGACTACCAAACAATATATCATGTATTTCAACAAAGATATTGCTGATTATCAAGCGTTTACAAACATGCAATTGTCAATGTTCAACCTCTTGCGATATCTTACCGATCTCAACGATATTCCGCTCATTATAGCGGATAGGGTCTTGTAGGGCATTACGCAAGCCTTCTTGCCGGTATTGAAATAGGGTATCTCGAAGGTACCTCTTTCAAGCCGCTTCTGATACAGTGTGAAACCGTCCGTATCCCAACGCAGGAGCTTTACCTGCTGCCGGTTCTTGCTGAAGAAGATGAACACAGCCCCGCTTAGCGGAGGCAGGTCCATCTCCTGCGACACCAGCTTATACAGACCGTTTATCCCCATGTTCATTCTAACATAGCGCTGGCAGACATAATAGCGCATTCCGTCATTCAGTCCAAACATGGCAGATCCTCCCTTTGGTAAAGTTTGAGAAATGACATGACCGCTTGTGCGCTGCCATGTTTTATGTTCACTTGCGTACCGTCAGGAAAAGTAAAGCTGATTCCAGACATTGAATCTGTAGCTTCTGCAAAACTATCCGCACCGTCTGCCGTTACCGGCAGGAACATCGAACCGGTGGTGTCGGAAGATGGAAGCAGCCGTTCATATTTCGCACGGTTTTGAGACTCACGTATTAGCCTCTTCGTTTCCATCACGCTAAGCCCTTTGGCATACATCCATCTTTCCATGCCTCGTTGGTAGACATGAATTTCTCTCAGAAAGGAGGTCAGACGAATCTTAGAATTCTTGTTGAGTCGTACAAGGTATCGTTTCCATGCCCACTCGTATCGTTCTTCTGCTGTCATATTATTAAAGATTTTGATTTGGCAGCAAAGATATAATGATAAATGAATGTGTGCAAGGTGGCATCGCGGATACGCTTACCACCACTTTCCCTCACGCCCACTATTCTTCCGGCAGGAATGCATCCTGCTTGTCACGGGGATTC
>USSF01000028.1 GCA_900557405.1 uncultured Prevotella sp. | reverse complement strand
TAGTACCAGAAAAGTGCAGCTATCTGGTACCAAGAGTCCAGCTATCTGGTACCAAGAGTCCAGCATAGGTATACCGACAGTATACCATAGCTTATCCGTTTCATTCGATGATAAACCGTCCGTCCGACAAGTCGGTCAAGGGTACAGGGGCTTACCTCGCCGTGATGAAGACGTACAAGGCGCAGCACAAAATCGGCAACCCTTACAGCTTCATGCGCTCCCTCGTCACCGACGACCTCACGGGTGGCGTAGTGGCTGGCGGTGGCTCCGGCGGTAGTCAGAAGCCTGGCGGTGAGTTGGATGGCTAAAGGTAGGCTGGCGCAAGATCTTCGGACGTTTTCCACGGTAGGCACACGAGGCTTGCCGTGGGATTTTATTCTTCGGGCAGGAACACCACACCTACACGAACCTTTGCGCCACAGTGAGGGCAGAAGGCGGTGGTGTTGACTGTAGTCTGTGTGTCCTCTTGAGTATTATCTTTTTTCTCCTCTTTTTCTTTGTCGGAGAAAGATAATGTAGTTTCTTCCTCGTCGGTTGGGAAGAACATGTCGCGAGGGTCTATATCGAGAGCCATTGCTATGCGGTATATAGACGCTGTTGTTAGCGATTTGTTGCGCAAGAATTGTGCCATCGATTGCGAACTCATACCGCAGGCTTTGGCAAATGCGTTTGTGCCTAATCCCATCCTCTGCATGAGTTTGCGAAGATTTACTTCAGATTTTGGTTTTTTTCCCGTTTCCATAATCGAATATTTGTATACGTTTATTTGTTATTCGCTTGCAAAGGTAATGCTTTTTATTTAATAATACCAAGTTTTGGTAATAAATATATTTGTTTTCAGTAGAAAGCGCGTGCTTTCGGTTGATTTTAGAGTGTTTTGAGGGAATATTTAGGCGTTAAATAGTGTGTCAGAATTATTCTTTTACCCCTATAAATAGTTAATAATCAGTGTTTTAGTCCACATACTGATTTGTAAAAACCACCCCAAGAGGGACACTTAAATAATTGATAATTAGAGCAATCACATTCATCAAACTTGCCATGAAACTTCGATTCACACGCAAGACCGCCCGCCGCGCTGTGGAGGGGGCCTACGTCCTGATGTAGTCATGACTTTATGTTTTATGCCCTCGCGCACCTCAGACGGGGCGAGGGTTCGCCCATCGCTCGCCCTGAAGCGGTCGGGGGCGTGGCGGTCGGTGTGCTGTTGTGTGCTGTCGGTGGTTTGAAAGGATGCAAGAAAAATAAAAAATAATACGAATAAAAGTACTAAATTGTTTTGTTAGTACAAATAAAAGTACTACCTTTGCAGTGTTCAAATAAAATAAATATAAATATGAAACAATTAAGATTAACAGAGGTTGAATGCGAGCTAATAGAAGCAGGGCGCAACTACAAAAGGAGTTACCCGAATGGCGCAACGGAATTGCGCTATTATGTAGAAAAGCTTTTCGCTGAATGGCTGGATGAGTAATACGAAATTAAAAAGATGGTGTTCACTTCGGCACCCTCTCCAAAAAGAAAATATAACTTTAAATATTTACTGTTATGGCAATAATGATTTTGAAACAGACACAGGCGGAGACAATGAAAGCGCAGTTATCTGATCTTTTAATCTCCATTTCTTGGGCAGATCTGGCGAAGCGTTATTTTAACCGCTCCGGCTCTTGGCTCTATCACAAGTTAGACGGTATCGACGGAAACAAAAAGCCAACCGCATTTACAGAGGAGGAGCGCGAGCAACTGCGCGGCGCTCTCGTTGACCTGAGTGACAGAATACGCCGAGCTGCCGACCGCATACAATAAAGCCCCGGCTTTGTATATTTAGCCGTATTTGAACACAAGCCGCCGCAGGGCGCGGCGCACCATTCCCGACAAGGTTTGCACCCTGTCGGGATTTTTCTGCTTTTACTTATTAGATCCTTCGTCACGCTCCATACGCTCGACGATGGCGCGGAGCTGTTGCACGGTGTCGGCGGTGTAGATCTCACAGCCTACACGCACAACGCCCACTAAGCCACCACCGCCACAGCCTGAACGCTGCGCCCTTGCTTGCTTCAGCTCCTCCACTACAGCAGGAGGGGCGAGGAGCTGCCACGGCTCCACCTCTAAGGCCGACGCGATACGCTCCAGAGTGGGGAACGATGGGCGCGAGATAACGGCGGATATATTAGACTGTGTAACGCCCATTTGCTTGGCGATTTCTTTTTGTGTCAACCCTTTAGCAGCTAACATTTCTTTTATATATACTTGCATAAAATTATATTTATATTTTGATGATACAAAGTTACACATTATATATGTAATATAAAGATATATTTATATTAATGAATATTATATACGGATATACCTTTATGCTTTATTTTATGGTATAAACATATCTTTGTATCTTTGCAAGCGAAAACAAATAAATACTTTTGATTATGAAAAAACAACCATTCAGGTTTTGAAGGCATTAGTTAACGGTTCAGTTTTGGAACGTATAGAACTGCGCACACGTGGCGCACAGGCTTACGACATCGCCAAGGGTGAAGAGTACACCGTTATAATAGCATTTGCGAAGCAAAGCGGCCGTTATTACTTCGTCGCTCGCGATGGTCGTCGCTTCCTTGCGTCTCATTACGACCACGCCGAATGGCTCGCCGGCGAGTTGCTCGAAGTCATTGCTAACGACCGCGCGGCAGCCATGCACGCCGCCGACCAGCTGAAGCGCTCCGGTTCTGTCCTTGTGTCTGCTGTTGTGAGTGTAGGGTGTGAGGGCAGGTGTGAGGGTAAAAGCTCTACCCTCACACCAACCCTCACCCTTGAACCCCCGATAAACAGGGCGCTTGAGCCACATTTGTGAGGGTGTGAGGGTAAAAAAAGAAAAAAAGTTTTTTTAAAGTAGACGAGTTAACGAGTAGACGAGTTGACAAGAAGATTAGTCTTGTCTACTCGTCTGCTGGTATCTTCATGGAGCGACCCTTTTTGCTGAAACTCGCCGCAATCCTTTGGGCTTTATGCAAATAAGATTACCTTTGCAGCATGAAGACGAAGATAATAACATTATTGATATGTATAGCGGTGAGCGCAAGCTCATTCGCCCAGGCATCCACCCACTACAAGCGCTACCACGGCGACGGTATCGACGACGTGCTGGAATATACGCCCATGGCCGCGTCTTTCATTCTGAAGGCTGCCGGCGTGAAATGCCGCAGCTCGTGGGAGCAGCGGCTATACAAGTCGGGCGCCTCCTTCATCCTCTGCTCCGGCACCACATATCTGCTGAAGCATACCGTGCACAGGATGCGCCCCGACGGAACGGACAACAAGTCGTTCCCTTCGGGCCATACCGCCGTGGCGTTCAGCGGTGCCACGGTGTTGCACAAGGAGTTCGGCAAGACGAGTCCCTGGATCAGCGTGGCGGGATATGCCGTGGCCACGGTGACTGCCGTTGACCGCGTGCGCCGCAACCGCCACCACTGGGATGATGTGGCAGCCGGTGCCGCCATCGGTTTCCTCTCCGCCCAGGCGAGCTACTGGCTTGTGGATATGATTACGGGCAGCCGCAAGAAGAAGGATGCCGAGGGCAAGCCTGTGGAGGAGGAGCAGAAGGTGCAGATTGGCGTGGGTGCCGACGGTCTTGCCATGGTCATAAAGCTGTGACAAGACTTTGACGGCACCACGATACGAAACAGACGATTATTTCTCGGGCATGCTGCCGTCGTCCACGGGAGCTTTCTTTGGAGTCTTGCTGCCCTTGTCGGCATTCTTGCTGCCCTTGTCCTTCTTGAAAAGTCCCTTGCCTTTGTTGAAGAGTCCCTTCACTCCGTCGCCCACAGACTTGAGTGGGTTCTTGTCGGCCACTTTTCCTGCCACCTTTCCTTCCGCGCTGTCATCTCCGAAGGAACCGCCCTTTGTCGTCACCTCGATAACCGCCTTTTCTTTTGATTCCGACGGAGTGATCCAATAAGTATAGGTATAGTCGGTTCCCGATTTCTTCACGAACTCATGGTGAGTGGTGTAGCCGCCGTCGTAGGTGGTGAAACTCTCCTTGTTGCCGGCCTTCTTGTAGTTCTTTATTTCCATCGGGTCCACTCCGCAGCCGTCGGGCAGGAAAGTCTTCTTGGTCAGGTCCACCTTTATCCAGTAGCCGCTGTCCTTGTAATAGAAAGTCCTTACCTGAGCATGAGCCGCAAATGCGAATACGCACAACACGCAGAATAATAGTAAGCGTTTCATAGGCTTTTGTTTTTTTGTTAGTTTTTAAATTATGTTTTTATAGAAATTGTGTGTTGCAAATGTAGTAACAAATTCTGAATTGTCCGCTTTTGTGGAATGTTTTTTTGCTTAAAATCATATAAAGCTTAAAGAATCAGGGATATAGTGCGCCGGATTTGGCGGATCGGGGAGAATGTTGTAATTTTGCACTCAGAATGTATTAGTCTTTAGGGATTTAAATTTACAGATAATATAACATAAGATTTTTTATCATGGCAAAGAAAGCTTTATTGATGATACTCGATGGATGGGGTATCGGCAAACACAGTAAGGGTGACGTTATCTACAACACACCGACTCCGTATCTTGATTATCTTACGTCGGTGAGCGCCCACTCGCAGCTCATGGCTTGCGGCGAGGACGTGGGTCTGCCTGCAGGACAGATGGGTAACTCCGAGGTGGGACACCTCAACATCGGTGCCGGACGCATCGTATACCAGGACCTGGTGAAGATCAACCGCGCCTGTGCCGACGGTTCCATCCTGAAGAACCCCGAAGTGGTGAAGGCGTTCACATACGCCAAGGAGACGGGAAAGAAGCTCCACCTGATGGGACTCACATCCAACGGCGGTGTGCACTCATCGCTCGACCACCTGTATAAGTTCATTGAGATCTCCAAGGAGTACGGACTCACGAACACCTTCGTACACTGCTTTATGGACGGCCGCGACACCGACCCTAAGAGCGGCGAGGGCTTCATCCGCGACCTCACGGCACACTGTGAGGCAAACGGCGCACACATCGCCAGCATCATCGGACGCTTCTACGCCATGGACCGCGACAAACGCTGGAACCGCGTGAAGGAGGCTTACGACCTGCTCGTGGAGGGCAAGGGCGAGAAGGCCACCGATATGGTGAAGGCAATGCAGGACAGCTATACTGCCGACGTGACAGACGAGTTCGTGAAGCCAATCAGCAACGCCACAGTGGACGGCACTATCCAGGAGGGCGACGTGGTGATCTTCATCAACTACCGCAACGACCGCGCCAAGGAGCTGACACAGGTGCTCACCCAGCAGGATATGCCCGAGGAGGGAATGCACACTATCAAGGATCTGCAGTATTTCTGCATGACGCCGTATGACGCTTCTTTCAAGGGCGTGAGCATCCTCTTCCCCAAGGAGAACGTGCAGGATACGCTGGGCGAATACCTGAGCAAGCAGGGCAAGAAGCAGCTCCACACTGCCGAGACGGAGAAGTATGCACACGTGACGTTCTTCTTCAACGGCGGACGTGAGACTCCGTTCGAGGGCGAGGACCGTATCCTCGTTCCGTCGCCTAAGGTTGCCACATACGACCTGAAGCCGGAGATGAGCGCATACGAGGTGAAGGATAAGCTGGTGGGTGCCATCAATACGCAGGAGTATGACTTCATCGTGGTGAACTTCGCCAACGGCGACATGGTGGGCCACACGGGTGTCTACAACGCCATCGCCAAGGCTGTACACGCCGTTGACAACTGCGTGAAGGACGTTATCGAGGCTGCCAAGGCCAACGACTACGAGGCTATCATCATCGCCGACCACGGCAATGCCGACAATGCCATCAACCAGGACGGCACGCCTAATACGGCACACTCGCTGAACCCTGTTCCGTTCATCTATGTGACGGACAACAATTCTGCCACGGTGAAGGACGGTCGTCTTGCTGACGTGGCTCCTTCCATCCTCCACATCATGGGGCTGGAGCAGCCTGCCGACATGACTGGCGAGAACCTTATCGAGGACAACAAGCATTGATAGAAAACCGGTGTCCCGCAAGTTCCCGGCTTGCGGAACTTCAGTGAAACAATAAAACCTGGACTGCATCGCGCGGTCCAGGTTTTTTAATTGCATACCCAATTACATAATTTTTTTAGCTCTGTAATTTCTTAAAGCTTCTTAGTAAAATATGTCTACCAGTCGCTTGTAAGTATGATGTCGCTTCTTATTTTGGTTCTGCTACATATTAACCTATAACCCGTAACAGGCGAGAGCGACACTTTTGATTAATATATCGGAAAATTTTACAACTTCGATTTTTGATGTTGCAAATTTAATCACTCAAATCATATTAACCAAATTCTTTGACATTTTGCCGCTGAATCTGACGTTTTATCATGCGACACGGACGATTTTTCGCTATTTTGCCTCTCTGAATTCCACTGGAGTCATTCCGTATTTCTCCTTGAAGAGTCGCTGGAAGGTGCGTATCGTGGTGAATCCCGACTGCTGCGCCACGCTGTCGATGGTCATCTTGGAGTCGCCGTTGAGCAGCAGGAAATAGGCGTATTCCAGGCGGAATGCGTTGATATAGGCGGAGAGGTTGGGGAAACCGCTGTAGTCGTGTATCAGTTTGCCTATCTTGTTGCGGTCTATGCCCAGCTCGTCCACGATGGTCTGCCGCTGGAAATCCTGCGAGAGATACATCTTGTTCTTCTTTATCATCGCATCCATCTCTGCGAACAGCTGTCTGTCGGCATTATTTTCGGGGCTGTTCTCATCGACGTTGTTGTTCAATTTTTGCTCAATTTCCGAGATTCCCCTGTCAATTTCGTCGGTTTCATCGTATTTCTTGCCCGTCTGCTCCACGAGGATGCGGTATTTGTCCTTGTATTTGTAGAGACGGTCCATCATATCCACGAGCGATTTGTTCTTGTCCTTCACGTTGCGGTTCTGTCGGTAGATTTTCACGGCAAGCGATATCGACACCACGGCTATGATGAGCAGTGCCACGGCTACCACCGTTGCCATCTTTGCCCTCGAAGCCGCCGAGGAAGCCTTCATCTGCTCGTCGTGCACCTTGTATGTGGTCAGCGTCTTGGCCATCTGGTCGCGGTCGCGCCGCTTCTGCAGGGTGTCCTCCAGTGCGAGTGCGCGGCCCAGATAGGTGTGTGCCTTGGTGTAGTCGCCCATTTGTGATGCCGCCTTCGCCTTGAAGCGCAGTTCTTCGCTGTATGCCTGCTTTATGGTGTCCTTGCCCTGGCGCTCGTCGATGAACTTGTATGTGTCGAGCATCCTGTCGTACATGCCCAGTTCGCCCAGTGCTACCACGAGAATGGAGTAGGAGTCGTTGGTGGTTGGTACCTTCAGCGAGTCGAAGAGGGCGAGGGTGCGGAGCGCGTCGTCCCTGCGCCCCGTCTTGGCATAGGCATACGCCATGTAGGCGTACATCTGCGAGCGGTAGAGCTGTATGGACTGCACGAACTTGGAGCGGTCCTTCTCCCATTCCGACGGCAGTCTGGTCACCTTCTCCGGATGTCGCGTCATGTCGTCGAGACGGTTCACCACGTCCTGGCATACGGGCAGGAAATCAGCCTGCCTGCCGGTCTCGTCGAATGCCGCGGCTTTCAGTTTCGATACGATGATATAGCTGTTGCGGTAGCTCCATTCGGGTCTTCTGTCGAGCGATTTCAGCGCTTTGTCGATCATCTCCAGTCCGTCCTCGGTCTTGCCCAGGAGAACCATTCCGTATCCCATGATACCCCTCATCTCCTGTTCCTTGTCGTATTTGCCCAGTTCGCGTGCCAGCCGCTCGGTCTGTGAGGCATACTGCACCATTTCGGCAAAGTCGGCATACGCTTCCGACGCACTTGTCATCAGGGCGTAGATGCGGAAGAGGAGGAGTTTGTCGTTCTTCACCTCGGGCATATCCACGAGGGGCTGGCAGAGGGTGAGCACGGAGTCGAAGCGCACGAATTCGCGGTATACCACCACGGCATCGAGATACGTGCGCTGCCCCTCGTTCAGTTCACCCCTTTCGGCTGCTTTGGCTATGTCGCGGCGCGCCTCGGGCAGATCGGTCGCGGTTGTTGCGCGCTCGAACATTATATTGAAATTCTTGTAGTATTCCGTTCTGTCCTCCTTGTCTTTCCCGGTGCAGCAGCAGAACGAAATCATTGCGACGGCAACAGCCGCCAATATCATGAGCTTTCTCATTATGTTGGGTTTTCTTATTTTTTTTACTATCGTTCCTCTATTGGTTTGTAGTTCAAGAAAGCTGTTTGTCGGATGTTGTTTCAGAGTTGTAAAATTTGTAATTGGTATGGCTTTCTTGCGATGAAATCAGTGGTTTTTGAGCGTTTTGAGGAAAATGTGCAGTGCCTGGCGCACAGACCGGAGCCCGAACTGTTCGGTGCGTATGTCCTCCGGTTTCATCCACATGCACTCGGCAGCATCGTCGGCAGCCTTCATCTGCGTCTCGTCCTCCACGGTGCAGAGGAAGAATATGTCGAGCGTGTGCACGTCGAAGTCGGAATAGCGGTATACGTTTGGCTGGGTGAAGAGGTATTTCGCATCCGTCACGTTGAGTGATGTCTCCTCCATCACTTCCCTTACGATGGCGTTTTCAGCGGTCTCCCTCACGTCGACGAAGCCTCCAGGCAGGTCAAACATGCCCTTGGCGGGATCCTTTTTCCGGCGCTCGATGAGTATTTTCCCGTTTCTGTTCAGAATGAAAGCCGCAACGGCGGCGGACGGGTTGAGGAAATACTCGAATCCGCAATTCTCGCATTTCTTGCTCTTTTCGGTGTCTTCTACGAAGTGTGAGCTGCCACACTTGGGGCAATAACAGAATTTTTCCAATATATGCATAGATAATAGTTTCTTATGCTTGCCGTCAGACAGGATGTTATGTGGCAAGCTCGTTCTTGTGCGCAAAGGTAGCATAATTTTCCGATTCCACAACAATATTTCCTTAATTTCTATGAATCCCAACATGTTATGTCCCAGAGCAAAGTTTGCGGCGTATCGGCGTGAGGACCCTTTGCGGCGTTAACGTTGCGTAAAGGTTAAGGATTAACGCGCTGTTAACCGTACGTAGTGCGATTGGGGCGGAAACGGTTGTAGTACCTTTGCCGGTGCAATTGAAGACCATACCGGCTCGTATGCTCTGCCGCCTCGTCAACTCGTTAACTCGTAAACTATAGAATAATGAACAAAGTATTGTACACCTTCACACTCGCCACGATGGGCGCCGAAGCCGCACAGACCGTCTACGACCTGCGCTGGATGCTCGTCTTCATCGTGTGGCTGCTCGCCACCGACATGTGGTTCAGCTTCTCCTGCTGTGAGAAGTCACACCGCACTTTCAGCCTCTCGCAGGAGGGGCGCAAGGCATGCAACAAATTCGTGGACTACATCGCCTATCTGCTCTCGGGAGCCATTCTCGGACTCGCCATCTTCGAGCCGCTCGGCATCACCGACCATATCTCCGCCGCCGCGGCAGGTCTTGCCTTGGGCTGTGTGTGGGAGATGGAAAGCATCGTGGACCACGTTTGCGAACTCCACGGAATGAAGTCGCGCCACAGCATCCGTCGGCTGCTGGCGAGGATTCTGAAAAGCAAGTTCAAGTGGATGGACGATGAATAATTAGCGGTTTCATCGCATGACTGTAGGGGCAAACCTCGTCAACTTGTCAACTCGTTTACTCGTCAACTCGTATAACATCAATAAAAACATTTCACATCATGAGAAACATCAAGAACATCTTTATCCATTGCACGGCGACTCCGCAGAGCGCCACACCAGAGTCAATCACCGAAGGCTTCAGAAAGAGAGGCTGGAAGCGCCCTGGCTATCATTATCTTATAGAGCCGGACGGTAGAGTGCGGCAGTTGCTCGACATCACACAGGCAAGCAACGGAGTTCAGGGACACAATGCCAATGCCGTCAACATCGCCTATATCGGCGGAGTGGCGAAGGATGGCAAGGCGACGGACAACCGCACTGTGGAGCAGAAGGCAGCCATAGTGCATCTGCTCCTGCAGTTGCGCGAGACCTTCCCTACAGCACACATAATGGGCCACCGCGACATCTGGAGCCAGACCGACAGTCGGAAATGGAAGAAACAGTGCCCCTGCTTCAATGCCTCAAGGGAGTATAAGTATATATAAGACAGGGTGTTGGGGGAGAGGAAAGGGTGCCCGGTCAGGCATGAAACGGCCGGATACAAAAAAGGGGACACGTACATCACTGCAGGTGTCCCCCCATAACCAATTGCTTGTCCTTTCTTACTATGAAAAAATTCAAGAACAAAACATTAAATATTTTGCGGAAAGAGGGGGATTCGAACCCCCGATACGCTTTTGACGTATACACGCTTTCCAGGCGTGCCTCTTCAGCCACTCGAGCACCTTTCCCTGAATACTCCCGAACCCGATATGGACGGGTTTGCCGGCTTGTCTGCATGGATTTGCCGACATAAGCGATGCAAAGATAATGATTTTTATCTTATCACGAAATTTTTCAGCAAATATTTTACTTGGAAAATGCTTCGCAGAGAATTTCCCTAGGGCTTTCGGATTGAATGAAAAACATGCTTTATGTAAAAAAATACATGCGTTTATGCAAATTTGTGGGGCAAAGTGGTGGAGTGTGGGGAAAAATATGTAACTTTGAAGCCGATAATCCACTTAAATATGTACGTATGCGTTTTTTAGGTAACATAGAGGCCAAAGTTGATGCGAAGGGAAGAGCATTCCTTCCGTCCAGCTTCCGCAAGGTTCTGCAGACTGGCGGCGAGGAGCGTCTCGTGTTGCGCAAAGACGTGTTCCAGCCCTGTCTCGTGCTCTATCCCGAGAGCGTATGGAATCGCGAGATGGATGACCTGAGGTCAAGGCTGAACCGCTGGAACAGGGATCATCAGAGAATCTTCCGCCAGTTCGTCTCCGATGTTGAGGCCATCACGCTCGACGGCAACGGCAGGTTTCTTGTCCCCAAGCGCTATCTGGAGATGACCGGCATCAGCCAGGAGGTGAAATTCATCGGAATGGGCGACTCCATCGAGATGTGGAGCAGTGCCAACGCCGAAAAGCCTTTCATGGAGCCAGACGAGTTCGGGGCTGCATTGGAGGAGATAATGGGAAGTCCGCAGCCGCCATCCCAGCCGGTCCCATAGATATTCAGGTCGTTAAACCTACTGGAACTTACAGACCTTCAGGAATCTCCGGATTAACCAAGCCCCCCAACAGAAACAAATAACCCCAGAAAATAATGACAACTATCATAGATACATACCACGTACCGGTTCTCCTCAACGAGAGCATCGACGGCCTCGACATCAAGTCGGACGGCATATACGTAGACGTCACCTTCGGTGGTGGCGGTCATAGCCGCGAGATACTGTCGCGCCTCGGAAATGCAGGGCATCTCTACAGTTTCGACCAGGATGCCGACGCGGAGAACAACGTGGAACCGCAAGACAACTTCACCTTCGTGAGGAGCAACTTCCGCTATCTGAAGAACTGGATGCGCTATTACGGCGTGGAGGGGATAGACGGACTGCTTGCCGACCTCGGTGTGTCGAGCCATCATTTCGACGATGAGACCCGCGGGTTCTCGTTCCGGTTCGATGCCCCGCTCGACATGAGGATGAACAAGCGCGGAGGCGACACGGCGGCAGACCTGCTCAACAAATGCAGTGAGGAGGAACTTGCCGATATGTTCTATCTCTACGGAGAACTGAAGAACTCGCGGCGCATTGCGGCGACGATAGTGAAGGCAAGGGGACAGAAGCCATTTGAAACCACACAAGACCTGATAGACGCCACACAGCCGCTATTCCCGAAGGAAAGGGGGAAGAAGGAGATGGCCAAGCTCTTCCAGGCATTGCGCATCGTGGTGAACCACGAAATGTCGGCCCTGCGCGAGATGCTCGAAGCCGCCACGGAACTGTTGAAGCCAGGCGGCAGACTTTCGGTGATAACATACCACAGCCTGGAGGACCGCATCGTGAAGAACATGATGAAAGCAGGCAATCCCGAAGGCAAGATGAAGCAGGACTTCTTCGGTAGGGTAGAGACCCCCTTCAAACTGGTGAACAACAAAGTGATTGTACCTGACGAGGACGAGCAGGAACGCAACCCTCGCAGCAGGAGCGCAAAACTAAGAATAGCGGAGAAAAAATGAAAGAAGAAACAATAAACAACATAACAGACCCTCTGGAGAAATCCCCAGATCAGCCAGGGCAGTCCAATCAGTCTGAACAGTCTGATTTGTCCGAGCCATCCATGCAGTCCGAGTCCGCCACCCCCTCTCCCAAAGACCAGGAGGCCCAGGAGGCCCGCGAGGAACTCCGCCGCATAGTGCAGGAGCAGGCCCGTGAAGATGAGCTCCCGCTCTCCACCGACTTCACGCTGAAGAAGATTCTCGGAGGCGAGTTCCTGACAGCCAAGCTTCTGCGCCAGCAGATATGGCTGGTGCTGCTCATCGTGGCATTCACCATCGTGTATATATCAAACCGATACAGCTGCGACCAGCAGAGAATAGAGATATCGAAACTTACAAAGGAACTGGAAGAGGCCAAGTTCAAGGCAATGTCGAGCACAAGCGAGTTCACCGAGGTGAGCCGCGAAAGCAATGTACTTGAGATGCTCAGGAAGAACAAGGACAGCGTGCTCCACATCCCTACACAGCCACCTTATATTATAAACGTACCAGAGCAATGAGCAGACAGATAGACAAGAGCAAGATATTATTCAGGTTCAAGACCGTGTCCTGGGTGGCTGTGGCTATCGGCATCCTGATTATCGGTAGGGTGATGTATATCGGTATTGTGAAGCATGACTACTGGATGAAGGTGGCGGAACAGAAGAAGATACAGAACGAACCGATACAGCCCGAAAGGGGAAACATACTGAGCTGCGACGGCAGGCTGCTGTCGGGAACGCTGCCGGAATACGAGGTGAAGATAGACTTCAAGGTATGTCAGGAGTTCCGCGATTCCATGTGGCATGCCGATTTCGACCGCATCTGCAGCGGTCTGCACCATATCTTCCCGGAAAAGAGCATCGCTTCGATAAGCGAGCATCTGAAGAAAGGATATGACAAGAAAAGCCAGAGCTGGCCGATAGTGAAGGGCAGGGTGACCTTCGAGCAGTTTTCTGCCATCAAGCGCCTGCCCGTGTTCGACCAGGCACCATACAGAGGAGGATTCAACTACGAGACCTTCTCCACAAGAAAGAAACCGTTCGGTTCGCTCGCATCAAGGACAATCGGCGACCTCGTGACATGGAACGGACAGCCGAAGAACGGACTGGAACAATGGTTCGACCGCGAACTGCGAGGCATCCCCGGCGTGAAGAGCATCAAGAAGGTGTTCAACAAGAACATCGCCGAGGTGGAGAAAGAGCCGGTGAACGGTTCGGACATCGTGACGACAATAGACGTCGGTATGCAGGACCTGTCGGAAAGGGCACTCGTGGAGAAACTGCGTGAGATAAACGGAAATGTGGGTGTGGCCATTGTCATGGAGGTGAAGACCGGAGACATCAAGGCCATGGTCAACATGACGAAATGTGCCGACGGCAACTATTACGAGATAAAGAACAATGCCGTGTCAGACCTGCTGGAACCAGGTTCCGTATTCAAGACGGCATCCATCATGGTGGCGCTCGACGACGGAGTGTGTGACACCACGTATATGGTAGACACGGGAAGCGGAGTGTGGGAGATGTACGGTGCCAAGATGAAGGACCACAACTGGGCAAAGGGCGGTTACGGCACCATCTCGCTGCCAAGGACGCTTGAAGTCAGCTCCAATATCGGAGTGAGCCGCATCATCGACCGCTTCTACGGCAAGCATCCGGAGAAATTCATCGACGGACTGAACCGCATCGGTATGGGAGCACCGATGAAACTCCCGTTTGTGGGAGCCGGAAAAGCGCAGATACGCCGCCCGAAGCGCAACAAGCGCGGACAGATAATAAACAACTGGTATGGCACCACACTACCGTGGATGAGTATCGGATACGAGACGCAGATTCCGCCGATATACACGCTGACCTTCTATAATGCCATTGCCAACAACGGCAGAATGGTGGCTCCGAGATTCGTGAAGAGCATCATGAAGGACGGGGAGGTGCTGAAGGATTTCCCTACCGTAGTGCTGAAAGAGAAGATATGCAAGGATAAGACCCTGAAGGAGATGCAGACGATTCTCTACCACGTGGTAAGTCAGGGACTCGGAAAAAGAGCCGGCTCGCAGTCGTTCAAGGTTGCCGGAAAGACCGGTACCGCACAGATTTCGAAGGGAAAGTCTGGCTACAAGAACGGACAGATGAACTATCTGGTGAGCTTTGCCGGATATTTCCCGGCAGATGCTCCGAGATACAGCTGCATTGTGTGTATACAGAAGCCGGGACTCCCTGCATCGGGAGGATTGCAGAGCGGTGCGGTGTTCCACCAGATTTCGGAAGGCATCATGGCGCAGAGCCTGAAGCTGCTTGCATCCGATGCGAGAGATTCCTCGTCGGTGCTTGTGCCGAAAGTGAAATGCGGAAATATCCTCGCTGCCGACTACGTCCTGTCGCATCTCAAGATAAGGACCGCCAACGGATGGAACGGCAGTTATGCCGATGGAAACCCCGTATGGGGCAAGGCAGACGACACCAGAAACGGTGTAACCCTGGTGAAGGAACCGGTCCTCGCCAAATGGCTGATGCCAAACGTCATCGGCATGGGAGCCAGAGATGCGGTGTTCCTGCTCGAGTCAAGAGGGCTCAAGGTGACCATCTACGGCAGGGGAAAGGTCTATGAACAAAGTCTCTCCGCAGGGTCGAGGATAAAGAAAGGACAGCGCTGCACCATCAAGCTGAATAACTAGGACAGAAGCTCAATGGAATCTGGCATCAATATAAAGAACGGCAGTCCATTCCGCCCATTAATGAAGAAACAATAAAAAACATACAATCATGATTCTAAAAGAACTATTGAAAAATATCACCCCTCTGACCGTCACCGGTCAGTCGGACATTGAAATAACCGGTGTGAACATCGACTCACGCCGCATAAAGGAGGGGCACCTCTTCGTGGCACAGCGCGGCACGCAGGTTGATGGACACAAGTTCATCCCCAAGGCAATCGAACTGGGAGCCAAGGCCATCCTCTGCGAAGACATGCCTGAAGATAAGGTGGATGGAGTGACCTACATTCAGGTGGAGTCTACCGAAGATGCCGCCGGAAAGGTAGCCACTATATTCTATGGCGACCCGTCGAGAAAGCTCAAGCTGGTGGGCGTGACAGGAACGAACGGCAAGACCACCATCGCCGCATTATTATATAATATGTTCCGTAAGTTGGGCTATAAGTGCGGTCTGATGTCAACCGTGTGCAACTATATCGAGGATGAGGCTATCCCAGCCGACCATACCACACCGGACCCGATAGAACTGAACCTCCTGCTCAGCAAGATGGTGGATGCAGGATGCCAGTATGCCTTTATGGAATGCAGTTCGCATGCCATCGCACAGAAAAGAATCGGCGGACTGAATTTTGCGGGAGGAATCTTCACCAACCTGACGCGCGACCATCTTGACTATCACAAGACGTTTGAGAACTACCGCAATGCCAAGAAGGCATTCTTCGATATGCTGCCCAAGGGCGCTTTCGCCATTACCAATGCCGATGACAAGAACGGCATGTATATGGTGCAGAACACCAAGGCTACAGTGAAGACATACTCCATACGCACGATGGCAGACTTCAAGGCAAAACTTCTGGAATGTCATTTCGGAGGCATGTATCTCGATGTGAACGGACTGGAAGTAGGAGTGCAGTTTATCGGCAAGTTCAATGTGAGCAACCTGCTCGCCATATACGGAGCGGCAGTGATGCTCGGAGAGAAGCCGGAGAATATTCTCCTTGTGATGAGTACGCTGAAGAGTGTAAGCGGACGATTGGAGCCAATTCAGTCGCCGGAGGGATATACGGCAATCGTGGACTATGCCCATACGCCTGACGCCCTGGAGAATGTGCTGAAGGCAATCCATGAGGTGCTCAACGGCAAGGGACGTGTGATTACCGTCTGTGGCGCCGGTGGAAACCGCGACAAGGGAAAGCGCCCGATAATGGCGCAGGAGGCCGTGAAGCAGAGCGACACGGTGATAATCACAAGCGATAACCCACGGTTCGAGGAGCCGCAGGACATCATCAACGATATGCTTGCAGGACTGGACAAGGAGCAGATGAAGAAGGTGCTGAGCATAGTAGACCGCAAGGAGGCTATCCGCACGGCTTGTATGATGGCAAATAAGGGCGACGTGATTCTCGTGGCAGGAAAAGGCCATGAGAACTATCAGGAAATAAAGGGCGTGAAGCACCACTTCGATGACAAAGAGGTGTTGAAGGAAATCATGGGTGAATAAACAACACCGTCCACATTTCTGATATAGCGAAGGAAACAAATAAAAAGATAAACAATATGTGGAGACTGAGAGTTGCCAAGATTCTTCATTCTTCATTCTTCATTAAAAATTATGTTATACTATTTATTCAGATTCTTAGAGCAGTTTGGCATCCCTGGAAGCCACATGTGGGGATATATATCATTCCGTGCCCTGTTGGCGCTGATCCTGTCGCTCATCATCTCGGCATGGTTCGGCGAGAGGTTCATAAAGTATCTCAAGAGCAAGCAGATAACCGAGACACAGCGCGATGCAAAGATTGATCCGTTCGGAGTGAACAAGATCGGTGTGCCGTCGATGGGCGGCATCATAATCATCGTGGCTATCCTGCTGCCTGTAATCCTGCTGGGCAGGATGAGGAACATATATCTCATACTGATGATCATCACTACGGTGTGGCTCGGTTTCCTGGGCGGACTCGATGACTATATCAAGATTTTCCGCCACAACAAGGAGGGACTGCCTGGAAAATTCAAGATTGTGGGGCAGATAAGCATCGGTCTCATCGTGGGGCTCATCCTCTGGCTCAGTCCTGACGCCAAGGTAAACGAGAACCTGACGCTGAAGAAGGAGAACGGAACGGAAATCGTGGTGAAGCATCGTGCCGAACCGGTGAAGTCGCTGAAGACCACAATCCCGTTTGTAAAAGGACATAATCTGGATTATGCCAACATAATGTCGTTCTGCGGCAAGTATAAGGTGGCGGCAGGATGGGTGCTTTTTGTCATAATGACAATCCTCGTTGTGACGGCAGTGTCAAACGGCGCAAACCTCAACGACGGTATGGACGGTATGTGTGCCGGAAACTCGGCATTGATAGGAGTGGTGCTCGGCATTTTTGCCTATGTGAGCAGTCATATAGAATATGCCGCCTACTTCAATATAATGTATATTCCAGGGGCACAGGAACTTGTGGTGTTCATCTGTGCCTTCATCGGAGCGCTGATAGGATTCCTTTGGTATAACTCATATCCGGCACAGGTGTTCATGGGAGACACAGGCTCGCTGACCATCGGCGGTATAATCGGTGTCTGCGCCGTAATCATCCACAAAGAACTGATGCTGCCAATACTGTGTGGCATATTCTTTGTGGAGAGTCTCAGTGTTATCCTGCAGGTATATGTGGCAAAGTGGGGTACGAAGCATGGCAGGAAACTGCGCCTGATAAAGCGTGCTCCGCTGCATGATACGTTCCGCACAACAAGCGACCAGCTCGACCCGAACATCAAGTATATCTTCAGAAAGCCGAACACGGCTGTGCATGAGTCGAAGATTACCATCAGATTCTGGATCGTGACAATCATTCTTGCAGCAATGACAATCATAACATTGAAGATAAGATAACTTTAATGAAAATCAGAGGAAAGGGAAAACAGAGGACCATAAGGAAAATCTGATACATCCGGCAGGTCCCAATATCCCCATCCCCAACAAACAATAACAACAATGAAAAGAATAGTAATACTTGGAGCTGGCGAGAGCGGCGCAGGAGCTGCCGTACTGGCAAAGAAAGAAGGTTTCGACGTGTTCGTTTCTGACATGTCCTCGATAAAGGACAAATACAAGAAACTTATGGATGACCACGGCGTGGAGTGGGAGGAAGGCAGCCACACCGAGGAGAAAATCCTCAATGCCGACGAAATCATCAAGAGCCCAGGCATACCGAAAGAGGCTCCGATGATACAGAAATGTATGGCCAAGGGGATACATATCATCAGCGAGATAGAGTTCGCTGGAAGATACACCAACTCGAAGATGGTCTGCATCACCGGCAGTAACGGCAAGACAACCACAACCTCGCTCATATACCATATCTTCAAGAATGCGGGATATGACGTAGGACTGGCAGGAAACATCGGAAAAAGCCTTGCACTGCAGGTGGCGGAAGATCCGCACAAGTATTATATCATAGAGCTCAGTTCGTTCCAGCTCGACAATATGTATGATTTCCGTGCCAATATCGCCATCCTGCTTAACATCACGCCCGACCATCTTGACCGCTACGAGTTTGAGATGCAGAACTATGTTGACGCAAAGATGCGAATCATACAGAACCAGACGAGTGAGGACTCATTCATCTTCTGGAACGAAGACCCGGTAATAAAGAAGGAGCTGGACAAATACGACATCCGTGCCGTGAAATGTCCGTTCTCGGAACTTAAAGAGAAGGGTTCCATCGGTTATATCGAAGAGGGACAATACAAGATAGAATACCCCACGCCGTTCAACATGGAACAGGAGGAACTGAGCCTGACCGGCAAGCACAACATATACAACTCGCTCGCTGCCGGTATCGCTGCCAACATCGCCGGGGTGAGGAAGGAGAACATCAGAAAAGGATTGAGCGACTTCCCGGGCGTGGAGCACAGACTGGAGAAGGTGTGCACCGTGGGAGGAGTACATTTCATAAACGACTCAAAGGCAACGAACGTTGATGCGTGCTGGTATGCGCTGGAGAGCATGAAGACCCCTACTATCCTCATCATCGGCGGAAAGGACAAGGGCAACGACTATAACGAGATAAAGGAACTGGTAAAGCAGAAGTGCGTAGGTATAGTATATCTCGGAGCCGACAACAAGAAGCTGCATGATTTCTTCGACGGTATGGGTATTCCTGTGGCCGACACGCATAGCATGAAAGACTGTGTGAAGGCTTGCTGGGAGATGGCAAAGCCTGGCGACACCGTATTGCTGAGCCCTTGCTGCGCAAGCTTCGACCTCTTCAGGAACATGGAAGACAGAGGCGAGCAGTTCAAGGCATTGGCAAGGAGTCTTTAGCAGATAAGAGGAATATACAGACATAAATAATATATATAGACATAAAAGAAAGATTTCGGAGGCATTAGAATAATGGTTGACAAACCAACGACAAACAGCAGATTGAAAGGTGACGGAATTATCTGGGCGGTTTTCTTCATACTCTGCCTGATAAGCATCATTGAAGTGTTCAGCGCTTCAAGCAATCTGACGTACAAGACTTCCAACTATTGGGGGCCCGTCATCAAGCACACACTGCTCCTCGGAGTGGGCGTGGTCTTCATGATTGCCACAATGAACATAAAATGCAAGTACTTCAAGCTCGTGACGCCTGTTGCATTGGCCTTGTCATTCTTGAGCCTGTTGCTGTGTTTCGTGTTCGGGGCAGTGAACGACGGACACCGATGGATTCCGATTCCAGGACTGGGATTGCAGTTCCAGCCTTCGGAGATTGCTAAAGGTGCCGTTGTGATGCTTACCGCTCAGACACTGAGTGCGATGCAGACAGAACATGGAGTGGACAAGGTGGCATTCAAGTTCATCTTCTGGCCGACCCTGGTGTTTCTCGTACTTATCGGATTGGAGAATCTTTCCACGGCAGCCTTGCTCGGACTCGTGGTCATCATCATGATGTGGATTGGCGGGGTGCCGAAGAGACAGCTCGGAAAACTGCTCGGGGTCATTGCCATATTGGGCGTTGTGGGTATAAGTTGCGTGATGCTGCTCGGAACGGACAAAAGAAAACTGGAACCACAGAATCCCAAGATGGCAATGGTGGAAAGCAATACTGCAAAAGCTGATGCCGACAAGACGGAACAAAAGGAAAGCAAGGGCTTGTTCCACCGCTTCGATACGTGGAAAAGCCGTATTGACAAATTCCTTGACAGCGAACAGGTTCCGCCAGAGGAGTTTGACCTGAATAATGAAGCCCAGGTGGGTTACTCAAACATCGCCATCGCATCGTCGAATATGGTGGGCAAAGGCCCCGGAAACTCCACGGCGCGCGATTATCTGCCACAGGCGTTCTCCGATTTCATCTATGCCATCATCGTGGAGGAGATGGGAGTGATAGGAGCTTTCGTGGTATGTCTTCTGTATCTGATTCTGCTGTTCAGAACGGCAAAGATTGCCAGCAGATGTGTCTATACGTTCCCTGCATTGCTCATAATGGGATTCGCCCTGCTGCTCGTGACACAGGCACTATTCAATATGGCGGTGGCTGTGGGATTGGCTCCCGTAACAGGTCAGCCGCTGCCGCTGATTAGCAAGGGAGGAACATCATCGATAGTGAACTGTGTGTATATCGGTGTGATACTCAGCGTGAGCTATTCCGCCAAGAAGAAGGATGACGCCATATTGCCAAAGGCTCCGGTCAAAGGAAGTGGGGCAGGGCCTGTTCCGCAGATGGCCGTACAGCCGGCATAACCTATATAAAAGGATAATAAAAACGAAGAAGAATTAAAATATCAGAGCTATGGATAAAGAACTGAGAATAATAATAAGCGGAGGCGGAACCGGAGGACATATATTTCCTGCCGTTTCAATCGCCAATGCTATAAAGGCAAAGCGCCCGGAGGCAAAGATACTGTTTGTGGGAGCTTTGGGAAGAATGGAAATGCAGCGGGTTCCGGCGGCAGGCTATGAGATAAAGGGGCTGCCGGTAAGAGGACTTATCCGCCCTCTGTGGTCGCCCAAGAACATCGGTGTGCTCATCGACTACCTGAAGAGCAAGCGCATGGCAAAGAATATCATAAAGGAATTCAAGCCGATGGCGGCTGTTGGTGTGGGAGGATATGCCAGTGGCGCAACTCTCGATGCCGCACATGCACTTGGTGTGCCAAGTCTTATACAGGAGCAGAATTCATACGCAGGAAAGACCAACAAGATGCTCTCGACCAAAGTGGACAAGATATGTGTGGCCTATGACGGTATGGAGCGCTTCTTCCCGGCAGACAAGATAATGAAGACAGGAAACCCCGTAAGGCAGAATATCGTGACTACAGACATAGCCCATGATGAGGCTGTAAGGATGTTCGGGCTTGACCCGACAAAGAAGACTATACTCATTGTAGGAGGAAGTCTGGGGGCAAGGACTGTCAATGAGAGTGTGCTTCAGCATCTTGACGAAATAGAAAAATCAGGCGTGCAGTTCATATGGCAGACAGGAAAATACTATAATGCCTCCATCATGGAAAAGATGAAGAGCCGCAAGGAGATGCCGATGCTGAAAGTGATGGACTTCATCTCCGACATGGGGGCTGCGTACAAGGCTGCCGACCTGGTAATCAGTCGTGCCGGAGCAAGTAGTATCTCGGAGTTCTGCCTCATAGGCAAACCCGTAATCCTCGTGCCTTCGCCTAATGTGGCCGAAGACCACCAGACAAAGAATGCAATGGCTCTCGTAAACAAGGATGCTGCCCTTATGGTGAAGGATGTTGATGCTCCCAAGGATGTCATCAGTCTTGCCCTTGCCACTGTAATGGATGAAAAGAAGCTCAGCACCCTTTCTGAAAATGTGAAGAAACTCGGTTTGCCTGCATCCGCCGACATTATAGCCGACGAAGTGTTAAAACTGGCAGAGAAAAAGTAATTAGTTTGCGTATTTAATCAGTCCGAGTCGTCCGAAATTGTCCAAGATGTCCGAGCTGTCCCAAAAGAAAAGAAAAACAATGGAATTAAAAGATATAAAATCAGTATATTTCGTAGGTGCCGGTGGTATAGGAATGAGTGCCATCGCCCGCTATTTCATACATCGCGGCCTTGTAGTGGCAGGCTACGACAAGACACCGTCTGCCCTCACTGCCCAACTGGAAAAAGAAGGGATGTTGATTCATTATGAAGAAAATGTAGACGAGATTCCCCATGCATGCAAGAATCAGGATTCCACTCTCGTTGTCTATACCCCAGCCATCCCGCAAGACCATAAGGAACTTGTCTTCTTCCGTGAGAATAACTTTGATGTGGAGAAAAGGGCACAGGTGTTGGGAATGCTGACCCGTACACATAAAGGACTCTGTGTGGCAGGAACACACGGGAAGACCACAACTTCCACGATGTGTGCCCATATAATGCATCAGAGCTCCGTGGACTGCAATGCCTTCCTTGGTGGAATTTCCAAGAATTATGGCACAAACTATATCCTGAGCAATAAGAGCGACTATGTGGTTATAGAGGCTGACGAGTTCGACCGCAGCTTCCATTGGCTGCGTCCTTGGATGAGCGTCATTACATCCACCGATCCTGACCATCTTGATATCTATGGCACCAAGGAGGCTTATCTCGAAAGTTTCCGTCATTATACCACTCTCATACAGCCAGGCGGCGCACTTGTCATCCATAAGAACCTGGAGATGAAAGCCGATGTGCAGGAGGGCGTAAGGGTATACGACTACAGTCTTGATTCCGGCGACTTCCATGCAGAGAACATAAAGATTGAGAATGGGGAAATCACCTTTGACTTCATCTCTCCCATCGAGTGTATAAAGAATGTGGAGCTTGGTCAGCCTGTTCCTATCAACATAGAGAACGGTGTGGCTGCAATGGCCATGGCACAGCTCAACGGCTGCTCTGCCGAAGAATTGAAATACGGTATCAGTACGTATCATGGAGTTGACCGGCGCTTTGATTTCAAGATAAAGACCGACAAACTGGTGTTCATGAGCGATTACGCCCATCATCCTAAGGAGATTTATCAGAGTGCAAAGAGCATCCGTGAGTTATACAAGGACAAGAAGATCACCGCTATCTTCCAGCCGCATCTATATACAAGGACCCGCGACTTCTATAAGGATTTCGCCAAGAGCCTCAGTCTGCTTGACAGAGTAGTGCTCTGCGATATCTATCCGGCTCGCGAGGAACCGATACCGGGAGTCACTTCAAAGCTTATCTATGATAAGCTTGAGCCTGGAGTGGAGAAGGAGATGATACACAAGGAAGACGTGCTCGATTATGTGGAGAACCACGACTTTGAAGTCCTCGTCGTGCTGGGTGCCGGCGACCTCGACAACTACGTGCCGCAGATTGAGAAGATTCTTGAGGCGAAGGCAAAGTGAGAAGATAATACAAGTGTAATACAGAAGAATTAATAAAGTAAAGAGCCAAGGACAGATGCGCCATATATACAAGAGGCTGATACTGATACTGCTTGATACCGCACTGATGGTGTACGTTATTCTGGCAATGTTCTCGTTCAACAAACCGGACGAGTCCAAGAAGGTGTGTTCGGAGGTGAACATACAGATTGCCGACCAGAACGCCAACGGATTCCTCAGTGCCGCTGAAGTGAAGAAGATTCTCGTCAGCAACCGGATGTACCCCCTCAATATCAGGATGGCGGATGTCAAGCCGCGACAGATTGAGGACCTGCTCTGCCAAAGTCCGTTCGTAAATACCGCGGAATGCTATAAGACGCAGAATAACCACATCTGCATCAGCATTACCCAAAGACTGCCCATTATCCGCATAAAAAGCCAGCGTGGGGAGGACTATTACATTGATGACAAAGGTGGGATAATGCCTAATTCAAACTATACGTCCGACCTCATCATCGCCACAGGCAATATCAATCAGTGGTTTGCGCGCAACTATATCTCTCTCATTGCCGGTGCCATAATGGAGAACGACCTGTGGAAGAACATGATTGAGCAAATAAACGTATTGCCAGACCTCGGCATTGAACTCGTGCCACGCATCGGCGACCACGTGGTGTATATCGGCAACGTGCCGATGTCAAAGGTCATTCCCGAGCGGAAGAAACTGGTAGAGGCTTTTGTGAAGAAGAAGCTCACGCGTCTTGAGAAGTTCTACCGCTACGGCTTGAGTCAAGTAGGTTGGAACAAATATCCATACATTAATCTGGAATTCGACAACCAAATAATTTGTAAGAAACATAAACAGCAATCTGAAAACAATAATTAATATGCCAGCAAAGGATTTTATAGTAGCAATAGAATTGGGCTCGTCAAGGCTCCGCGGTATTGCAGGACGCAAGAACAGCGACGGGAGCATTACAATCTCCGCTGTCGCAAGCGACGACTCTTCGACTTATATCCGCAAGGGTATTGTGTATAACATCGAGAAAACGGTGCAGAGCATAACCAACATCGTGAACAAACTCAAGACCGTTCTCAACAGGGAGATATCGCAGGTATATGTGGGAGTGGGCGGCCAGTCCATACTCAGCGTGAAGAACGAGATTACACGCGACCTCGCGAAAGATACCATCGTAACACAGCAGATGGTGAACGAGCTGATGGATGCCAACCGCAACAAGGCGTATGCCGACAAGGAGATTCTGGATGTGGCGATACAGGAATACAAGGTGGGCAACGACCTGCAGAGTGATCCTGCCGGCATACAGGCAGACCGTCTGACGGGTAATTTCCTCAATATCCTTTGGCGCAAGGCATTCTACGACAAACTCAATGATTGCTTCGACCGTGCAGGCATCAATATCGCAGAGCTTGATATCGCACCGCTCGCACTTGCCGACTGCATTCTCGATGATACGGCGAAGCGTGCTGGATGTCTGCTCGTTGACCTTGGCGCTGACACCACAACAATGCTCGTATACCACAAGAACATCCTTCGTCATATCGCCGTGATTCCACTTGGAGGGAAGAACATCACGAAGGACATCTCCTCCCTGAACAACGACGACATGGAGACAGCCGAGAAGATGAAGATAAAATACGGCTGTGCATACACCGAGGTGCAGGACCGCGACAAGACCCTTGAATACTCCATCGACGTGGACCACAAAGTGTCAAGCGTGAAATTCCAGCAGGTCGTAGAGGCAAGGATGCAGGAAATCATCGAGAACGTATGGGCACAGGTTCCGCCGGAATACCAGGACAAGCTCAATGGCGGTATCGTGTTGACGGGTGGCGGCGCCAACCTGAGGAACATCGAGACGGCATTCCGCAAGCGCACGAAGATAGAGAAGGTCACTACAGCCCTGTTCATCCGCGACACCGTGAACTCCAACGGCAAGGGCAACACCGTGCCGCATGACGGAACGATGAACACGCTGCTCGGACTTATGATGAAGGGCGACATAAACTGCGACGGCGGTGACCTCGACCTGCAGCAGAACATATTCAACAAAGACGCCGAGCCGACGACCCTCAAGCCGGGTGCCGATGCCGGGGCAGGTGATGTGCCGATGACTGTGCAGACCGGTACGGGCAGGGTGCCTACGCCTAACGACAAGATGATCCAGGAGAAGCAGAACGACAAGAAGGAATGGGAAAAGGCCGTGCAGGACAATACCATCGAGGCCTACGAGCGCTACAAGGCCACCTATCCTGGCGGAGAGTATGTGGCCCAGGCAAACGAGAAGATAGAGGAAATGAAGCGCAAGGAAAGCTTCGGAAGCAGATGGGGAATATTTAAGAGAAAGATAAAAGACTTCATCACTGAGGCCGAGGATGAATAAACGCCGTCCGGCCTTATTCGGGCGGCAGCATTTTCCCTTCATATGATAACAGAAAAAAAGACAAGATAATTATGGCAGACGACAAGAAATTAGGCAGAATGGTATCAGCCTTTGGCGAACCTGACAAGCCAAACAGCATAATAAAGGTCATTGGTGTAGGCGGCGGCGGTGGCAATGCCGTGAACCACATGTATAAGGAAGGCATCCACGACGTTACTTTCGTGCTTTGCAATACCGACAAGAAGGCTCTCGACGACTCTCCGGTGCCTGTTCACCTGCAGCTCGGCGAAGAGGGACTCGGAGCCGGAAACGACCCCGAGACCGGAAAGCAGAAGGCTGAAGAGAGCGAACAGGAGATACGCAACATGCTCAACGACGGCACCAAGATGGTGTTCATCACAGCCGGAATGGGTGGCGGAACAGGAACGGGAGCCGGTCCGGAAGTGGCACGCATAGCCAAGTCGATGGATATTCTCACCGTGGGAATCGTCACGATACCATTCAAGTGGGAAGGCAAGAAGAAGATTCTGCAGGCACTCGCCGGTGTGGAGCGCATGGCGAAGAACGTTGACGCGCTGCTCGTAATCAACAACGAGCGCCTCTTCTCCATCTACGGACAGCTTTCCGTGGAGGATGCCTTCGGCAAGGCCGACGACACACTGAGCGTTGCGGCAAAGAGCATCGCCGAAATCATCACCATGCACGGAATAATCAATCTCGACTTCAACGACGTGAAGACGGTATTGAAGAATGGTGGCGTGGCGCTGATGAGTACAGGCTTCGGCGAGGGTGAGGACCGTATGAAGAAAGCTATCAACAACGCCCTCCATTCGCCGTTGCTCAACGACAACGATGTTTACCATTCCAAGAAGATTCTCCTCAGCGTTTCCTTCTCAGGAGGAAAAGACGGCAAGAGTGCGCTGATGATGGAGGAGATGTCGGCAGTGACCGAATTCATGGATGGATTCGACGATGACATCGAAACGAAATGGGGACTCTCCACCGACCCTGAGCTGGGCGACAAGATCAAGGTTACCATCCTCGCCACGGGCTTCGGCGTGAAGGTGGAAGACGGCAAGATGAACATCACCGACAAGCTCGCCATGAGCGCTGCCGACCTGCGCAAGAAGCGTGAGCAGGAGCAGGCCGAGCAGATTCTCATACAGAATTACTATGGCAATACGGGCAACGGCGAGGAGCGTTTCTCGCCCCGCTGCTTCATCTTCAGCAATGAGGACCTTGACAACGACAACCTTATCTCCGCCGTGGAGACAACGCCTACCTACAAGCGCTCCAAGATACAGTATGACGACCTTGTGAAGCAGTCAAAGGGCGACAACGTGGTCAGCGGCGCGTCAGCAGCACCGAAGGCAGCTCCCTTGTCGGGCACGATAAAGTTCATGTAAGTCGTCAGTCTCGAAATTCATGTAAATCATATAATTCAACAAACGAGAAGAGGGATTGCATGCAATTCCTCTTTTTTTTAAAACTAAAAAAAGCTATGTTGTACGATCAAGTAAGCAATGACATCAAGGAGGCTATGAAAGCCCGCGACAAGGTGCGTCTGGAGACCTTGCGCAACATCAAGAAGGTATTCATCGAGGCAAAGACCGCCCCTGGAGCCAACGACACCCTTGAAGATGCCGCAGCCCTGAAGATTCTCGCCAAACTTGCCAAGCAGGGCAAGGAGTCTGCCGAGACCTTCAAGCAGCAGAACCGCGAGGACCTCGCCGAGGAGGAGCTGGCACAGGTGCGCGTAATCGAGGAATATCTCCCCAAGCCGCTCACGGCAGAAGAGATAGAGGCAAAGGTAAAGGAAATCATCGCCCAGACAGGTGCCTCGTCAATCAAGGAGATGGGCAAGGTGATGGGCGTTGCCAGCAAGCAGATGGCAGGCAAGGCAGACGGCAAGATGATTTCAGACATTGTGAAGAAACTGTTGGCGTAAATAGCTGATGAAACTTTAATCCGCACCAGCATATGAAAGATAAAAGCTGGTGCGGTTTTATAAATTAGATACTTTTGAAGCATAATTTTTCTTTGTGTGGTGATAAATGTACTAACGGATGTTAACGGCTAGTTTCAACCGATAT
>USSF01000027.1 GCA_900557405.1 uncultured Prevotella sp. | reverse complement strand
AAAAATAACTCGAAAAATAACGAGAGAAACTTGTTTAATTAGAGTAAAGCTATTATGAAAATATATAACAGACATATCATTGCCGCCGCAATGCTCATGGCGGGCGGCACAGCAATGGCGCAGACTCTCAATTCGGCTTACTTCACAGACCAGTTTGCCTTCCGCCACACCATGAACCCGGCATACGGCAACGACCAGGGATATTTTACGGTTCCTGCCCTGGGCAACGTGAACGTGAGCATGCACGGCAACTTCGGATACGAAGACGTGATAATGAAGAACCCGCGCTACGGAACAGACAGCGACAAGAAGATGACAACCTTCATGAACCCGTATATCTCTGACTCCAAGGCGCTCGACGGTTTTGCATCGGGCAACAACAGAGTGCTGGGCGACGTGGACCTGACGATTCTCTCGGCAGGCTTCAAGGGCTTCGGCGGATACAACACCATCGAACTGAACGCCAAGACCTCGTTCGGCATGAGTCTGCCGTACAATCTCTTCGCATTCGCCCGCAACACGGGAAACAAATCCTATGACATCGGCGACATCAGCGCCAAGGCGCAGGCTTATGCCGAATTCGCACTGGGCCACTCGCACCAGATAAACGAGAAGCTGCGCGTGGGAGCCAAGCTGAAGTTTCTCTTCGGAGTGGCACGCGCCGACTTCAAGTTCAAGGACGTGAAGGCAGACCTCTCTGCTCCGGAGAAATGGACCATTACGGGAGACGCACAGGCGGACGTTTCGATGAAGGGATTCAAATACGAAACGGCTATGAAGGACTACGAGGCTGCCGGAGCAGGACAGTATGAGAAGGTGGACGACATCGACATTGACGGCGGCGGACTCGGAGGTTTCGGTATGGCTGTAGACCTGGGAGGTATCTACAAGATCAACGATGACTGGACGGTGAGCGCCTCTCTGCTCGACCTGGGATTCATCAACTGGAGCGACAACGCAAGGGCGGTGAACAAGCAGAAGAGCTTCGAGTTCGCCGGCTTCAAGGACACCTCGGTGAAGAGCGACGGCAACAATCCCATCGATGACCAGATGGACAAATACTCCGACCAGATTACAGACTTCATAAACCTGCAGGAGGACAAGGAACATTCAAAGGGCAGGACGACAGGCATCGGCGCCACAGTCACCGCCGGATGCGAATACACACTGCCGGTCTACCGCAAGATGACCTTCGGATTCATCAGCACCACACGCATCAACGGCGACTTCTCGTGGACCGAGGGCAGACTGAGCGCCAACTGGAAGCCGCTGAAATGGCTCGACGGAGGCATGAGCTTCGCCGTGAACAGCTTCACGGCAAGCATGGGCTACGTGTTGAACATCCATCCGAGGGGCTACAACTTCTTCATCGGCATGGACCACATACTGGGCAAGACCAGCAAGGAGTTCATCCCTCTCAGCTCCAACGCCAACATCGCAATGGGTATGAGTATCACATGGTAATCCAAATACACAAGAAATCGAGTAGGAGGTAAACACTAATCATAGGTGTTTATCTCCTATTTTTCATGTTTAAGATTATACTCCTTCAACACCTTGGTTGCCCATATACGGAACAGAACACCACGATTGGAATGTACACGATAACCTACGCTGATAATCATGTCGAGGTTATAATAAGCGACAGAGTATTTCTTACCATCTGTGGCAGTTGTTGCAAAATTTGCAATAACTGAATCTGCTTCCAGTTCTCCATCCTCCAACACATTCTTTATATGTCGTGAGATAGTGGACTTATTACGCTGAAACAATTCTGCCATCTGGTCAAGTGAGAGCCAGACAGTATCGTTTTGCAGTTTCACCTCTATCTGTGAATCGCCGTCAGGAGTTTGATATAATAAAAATTGCCCTTTATCCATATTTTTCTATTGCTTATTCCTCAGTTCCGCTACCAAGTCGTTAACAATATATGTGTCACTCATCAGATGCAACCCGAGTTCTTTGTCGTGAAGCATTTGACAGACATCCGAGTCATAGAATATCTGTAAGGCTCGGTCTGTTGATATATGCAGCGTATCAGCCAACTGTGCTATGATACGAGCTATTTTGTTCCATAACAAGAAGTCTAACATAACTATATCCTTTCGTTTGCTTTTCCATTATTCTTCTCTTTCCCAATTTTTAAGTGCCTCGATCACTTCGTTTGCTACAGCTTCACGGCTCTCGGTATGCAAAGTGTCATAGCAATCCTGTATGAGGTTTTTAATTAACCCCACCTTATCTAACCGCCTTCTCATTTCAGATGGTGACACACCCATTTTTTGTGCAGAAGCCTCGATAGCTAACACCGTAAAGGCGAGACGGTCGAACTCTGGTGAACCTTTCAGTAACTGTTCTCTATCTTCCATATATTATAATAATGTAGGTTTCAATAATTCGGAGACATCAACTTTCGTCCTGTTGAGTTTCCGCTCTTCCTCTGTTTACAAATTGTATTATGATGCAAATTTATAGTTTTTCCCTAATATCCCACTCAATTATGTGGTTAAATAAAGGGAAATTGCCCGATTTTGTTATTTTCCCGGCAATTATTGCCGGTAAACACACTAATGCCAAAGGCAAGACATTCAACGTAAATCCCCAATGCACCAGTACATTGTCTGCCAGAACAGAAGAAATCACGTTTCGCCCTCCGCGCAACGTGATTTTTTCTATTATAGTTGCTTCATTTGATAAAAAGCATTACTTTTGCCCAGATTTTACATACAACAGCTTATGGAACCAATATTCATTACAGGACCTTGCGTCATAGAGTCCGCCGAACTTCTCGACACCGTGGGCGCCGAGATAAAGCGCCTGAGCGACGCCACAGGGATGACTTTCTATTTCAAGGCCTCATTCGACAAGGCAAACCGCACGTCGATACATTCATTCCGCGGACCGGGACTGGAGCGCGGACTGCAGATGCTCGCCGACGTAAGGGAGAAATACGGTCTGCCGCTGCTCACCGACATACACGAGAGCTGGCAGGCAAAGGCCGCCGGAGAAGTGGTGGACGTATTGCAGATACCTGCTTTCCTCTGCCGCCAGACCGACCTGCTCGTGGAGGCAGCAAAGACCGGACGCACGGTAAATATAAAGAAGGCACAGTTCCTTTCGGGCGAAGACATGAAATATCCCGTAGAGAAATGCCGTGAGGCGGGTGCAAAGGAGGTATGGCTCACGGAGCGTGGCAACAGTTTCGGCTACAACAACCTCGTGGTGGACTTCCGCAACCTGCCCGCAATGGCACAGTATGCCGACCGCGTCATCATGGACTGCACACACAGCGTGCAGCGCCCCGGCGGTGCCGGAGGAAAGACCGGAGGCGACCGCAGCTTCGTGCCGATGATGGCTCTCGCCGCCAAGGCATTCGGAGCACAAGGATATTTCTTCGAGACGCATCCCAATCCGGAAGAAGCCCTCAGCGACGGACCTAACATGATTTATCTGAAGGACCTCGAAGCTGTAGTGAAGAGTCTGCTGTAAAACGGGCTTTTATGACATCAACAGGCAGCTATGGCAAGAAGACAGTCTGCCGCAAAATATCACCTTCCTTAATAATAAGATTATGAATTACAAGGCAACCGCAATAAAATGCATCCAGGACGAGTCGCAGGCACTGCTTGAGCTCATCCCGAACATCAATGACGATTTCAACAAGGCAGTGGAGATAATCCTCAACTGCAAAGGAAAACTGATAGTGACCGGAGTAGGCAAAAGCGGACACATCGGAGCGAAGATAGCCGCAACGCTCTCATCCACAGGCACACCGAGCTTCTTCATCAATCCGCTCGACGCCTTCCACGGCGACCTGGGCGTGATACAGCAGAACGACGTGATTCTCGCCCTCTCCAATTCCGGACAGACCGACGAGCTGCTCCGCTTCATGCCTTACATGATGGAGCACAACATCCCCGTAATCGGCATGAGCGGCAACCCGGACTCGCTGCTCGCCAAATACGCCACGGCGCATCTCAACTCCGCCGTAAGCCGTGAGGCATGTCCGCTCGGACTCGCCCCCACATCGTCCACCACGGCAGCCCTTGCACTGGGCGACGCACTGGCTTGCGCCTTGATGGTGGCAAGGAACTTCAAGGCCACCGACTTCGCGCAGTATCATCCGGGCGGAACGCTCGGCAAGCGACTGCTGACGAGGGCAAAAGACGTGATGCGCACGGAGGACCTGCCGGTGATATCCCCCGAGACGAAGCTCGGCGAGGCAGTCATACACGTGAGCAACGGAAGGCTCGGACTGTGTGTGGCAACGGTCAACGACCAGGTTGCGGGCATCATCACCGACGGCGACATCCGCCGCGCGATGGAGAGTTCGCAGGACAAGTTCTTCCAGCTCAAGATGGAAGACATAATGACGCGCACGCCGAAGATGGTTTCGCCCGAAACGAAGGTTACGGAAATCGAGGACATCATGCACAGGAACAAGATCCACTGCGTATTGGTGGTCGACGAAGAGAAGCATCTGCTGGGAGTGGTGGATTCGTTCCGCACAATGATCTGATTCCATTATGCAGCCATGCAGACTCCCATAATACATTTATGCAGGACTCCGCTTAATATATAGAAGAGGAAAAGGGAGTTTTCTCGTAAGATTTTCGTAATTTTGCATTCAGAAGATAAAAACAGAATATAATGATACAGTCAATGACAGGCTACGGCAAGGCCGTGGTGGAATTTGGAGAAAAGAAAATCAACGTCGAGGTGAAGTCGCTCAACAGCAAGACACTCGACCTCTCAACACGCATCGCCCCCATCTACAGGGAGAAGGAGATGCAGATAAGGCAGATGGTGTCGCAGGCGCTGACACGCGGCAAGGTGGACTTCAGCATCTGGATTGAGAAGGACACCGTGGTGGACGCTACGCCCGTGAACGGACCACTCGTGGCAAACTACTACAAGCAGCTGAAGGACATCGCCGAGAAGAACAATATCCCCGAGCCGCAAGACTGGTTCTCCACACTGATGCGCATGCCCGACGTATTGACAAGGACCGAGACGGAGACCCTGACCGACGAGGAGTGGGCTGCCGCAACAGAGGCCGTAAACACCGCACTGGACAGCCTCAACGCCTTCCGCATGCAGGAGGGAGCCGCATTGCAGAAGAAATTCAACGAGAAGATTGACAATATCACCGCCCTGCTCGAAAGCATCGAACCATACGAGAAATCGCGCGTGGAGAAGATACGCCAGCGCATCGTGGACGGACTGAAGAGCATTCCGGAGGTGGAATACGACAAGAACCGTCTGGAGCAGGAGCTCATCTATTATATCGAGAAGCTCGACATCAGCGAGGAGAAGCAGCGTCTCGCCAACCACCTGAAGTATTTCCGCGAGACGATGGACGAGACGCAGGGCGTGGGCAAGAAGCTCGGCTTCATCGCCCAGGAGATGGGACGCGAAATCAACACCACCGGCAGCAAGAGCAACAATGCCGAGATGCAGAACATCGTGGTGAAGATGAAGGACGAACTGGAGCAGATAAAGGAGCAGGTGCTCAATGCCCTTTAAACGGCGGTAAAGTCAATATAACCCATTCATCCATAACCCACATTAACCAATGAAGCAAGGAAAGGTTATCATATTCTCCGCCCCCAGCGGAAGCGGAAAAAGCACTATAATAAACTGGCTGATGCAGGAACACGAAGAACTGAACCTGCGCTTCAGCATCTCATGCACGAGCCGCAAGCCGAGAGGCACAGAGCAGAACGGAGTGGAATACTTCTTCGTAACGCCCGAGGAATTCCGTCAGCGCATAGCCAACGACGAGTTCCTGGAGTATGAGGAGGTATACGCCGACCGCTTCTACGGCACCCTGAAGGCGCAGGTGGAGAAACAGTTGGCGGCGGGCGAGAACGTGGTGCTCGACGTTGACGTGAAAGGCGGTTGCAACATTAAGAAGATATACGGCGGGAAGGCGCTCAGCGTATTCATCCAGCCGCCGTCTGTAGAGGCGCTGCGCCAGAGGCTCAACGGCAGAGGCACGGATGCGCCCGAGGTTATCGAAGACCGCATCCGCAGGGCTGAGTTCGAACTTTCGTTCGCCCCCAAGTTTGACCTTGTGGTAGTCAACGACGATCTGGAAACAGCCAAGCAGGAGGCATACACTGACATCAAGGGATTCCTTGACAAATAAGGATATACAATGAGGATAGGCATCTTCGGCGGGTCGTTCAACCCGATACACAACGGACACATCGCCTTGGCTTGCAGAATCAGGCAGCTGGCCAAGCTCGATGAGATATGGTTTGTCGTGTCGCCCCACAACCCGTTGAAGTCTGCCGATGGACTGATGCCCGATGCCGACCGCCTCAACATGGTGCGCATCGCCCTCAGCGGAACGGAGGGACTCGTGGCAAGCGACTATGAGTTCCATCTTCCCCGTCCGTCGTATATGCTCAACACGCTGCAGCATCTCTCTGCCGATTATCCCGATGACAGTTTCCATCTGATAATCGGCGCCGACAACTGGGCGTGCTTCAACCAATGGCACGGATGCGAAGAGATAATCCGCAATTACGGAATCTTCATATATCCGAGAGAGGGGACGGAGATTGACACCGCGTCGCTCCCGTCCACTGTAAGGGTCCTCGACACAGGACTTTACAACATAAGCAGCACCGAGGTGAGACAGCTCCTTTCGGAAGGTAAATCCATAGCGAAGCTCGTTCCGCCGCAGGTAGCCGGATACATATCATCCCACAATCTTCTGCCCGTTGCGGAAAGCAACGCCGCAGGCTCCACGCAGTCGTCAGGCGGCACGCCCTGCCCCACGGCCGACGGTGAAGTCCTTATCTCCGTAATCGTGCCGATATACAACAAGGCGGAATACGTGGAAGACTGTCTGCTGAGCATCCTCACCCAGGATTTCCCCAGCTTTGAAGTCATTGCCGTGGAGGACGGCAGCAAGGACAACAGTGGCGAGATATGCGACCGCATCGCTGCGGAACACCCCAACATCACCGTGCTGCATCCCGAGAACGGAGGCGTAACGGCGGCGCGCCGTCTGGGCTACGAACACTCCAGGGGGAAATACATCACCTTCGTTGACGCCGACGACAAGATGCTCCCTTGCGCCCTGCGCCGCCTGTACGAGGAAATCAAATCCACCGGAGCAGACGAGGTCGTGGCACGCTACATCAACCAGTATGACGAACTGTGCGGACACGAAGGCGGCAAGTTCATGCAGCCCTCGTGGATGATAAAGGAACTGTTGGCGTCGAGGGCCGGTTTCTGCGTCCTTTGGGCGGTGTTGTTCAGGCGCGAACTGCTTGAGGGATGCCTCGACACGCCGCGCAAGATACGCTCCGGCGAGGACATACTGATGCAGATAATCTGCCTCACGAAGAATCCAAAGGTGTGGTTCTCCGACGAAGTGGTGTATATGTATAACATGGGACTGCCCAACGACCGCACGCTGAACCTTGACGACGAGATGCTCTACGACGACATACTGCTCCGCCTCTTCCGCGACCGCATGGATGAATACGGCCCCTACATCGTGCTCCACCAGACGAAGATGTATGAGAACTTCATCTACGAGAGACAGTATGACGCACTCCCCAAGTATTACCGCTTCCTGCGCAAGGCCGACAAGAGCCGTCTGAGCCTTGCCGACCGCATAGCTATAATGCTCCCGCCATGCATCGCCCACTATCCCATCGCGATGAAGAAGAAAAGACAGATGCCCGACAGGACAAGGCTGCAGGCAGAAAAAGGATAAAGACAAATAACGCTTAAAACTATGATGAAACTGAAACAGAAAACATTGACGGACCGGAAACTGCCGGTGAGCATGAATCTGAAGGTAATGATTATGCTGGCAATCGCTGTCATCTTCACCCTCGGAGCCGCAGCGAAGAAGAAAACGCCGGTATCAAGGAAGAAGGCAGCCGCATGGGTTGCCCGTGGCGAATGGAAGAACGGATTCGACGCCATGCCCGACAACACGGTGAACATACAGGAGTTCTACTCCCAATACCATAAGAACAGGAAGGAATGGGACGCCGCCTTCAAGTGGCTTGCCGAGACCGACCTCCTCTCCATCCCCAAGGGTAAGCTGATGATTCCGGGCACCAACATCCGCGCCTCGATAGAAGACAGCAGCAACGAGCCACTGGAAAAGCGTAAATCGGAGTCACACCGCAAGAAGATAGACTTCATGTATGTAGTCAAAGGCACCGAGGGCTTCTATCTGCTCGACCACAAGTCGTCCACCCCGAACTGCCCGTACAGCGAGGAGAAAGACGTGATACGCTACGACTACGACAAGCAGAAGTCTCACTTCTTCACCTCCACGCCCAAGCGCTTCGTCATCTGCTTCCCCAGCGACTGGCATATCGCAAAGGTGCAGACACCGCTGAATGACCAGTCGCTGCGCGTCATCGTGCTGAAGATAGACTATGTGGAGTGACCATACAGAATATTTACAGAACACTAAAAATAGAATACTATGATTGAGAACCTGATTGAATTTTTGAATGAATCGCCGGTGAACTTCCTCGCCGTAAAGACGTTGAAGGAAATACTTGCCGGCCGTGGTTTCAGAGAGATTAATGCAGCCGACAGCATCGGCGAGCTGAAGGCCGGCGACCAAGTCTTCTTCACGAAGAACGACTCCTCGCTCTACGCCTTCCGCATCGGCCGCAAGACGCTTGCCGACAACGGCTTCCATCTCATCTGCGCCCACTGCGACTCTCCTACCTTCCGCATCAAGCCAAACGCCGAGATGCTCTGCGAGGGAGGAATAACAAAGCTTAACACCGAAGTATATGGTGGACCTATCATGAGCACATGGTTCGACCGTCCGTTGAGCCTCGCCGGACGAGTACTCATCAAGACCGACGACGTGATGCAGCCCGAAACAAGACTGCTCCACATCAAGCGCCCGCTGCTGCAGATCACCAACCTCGCCATCCACTTCAACCGTCAGGTGAACGACGGCGTGAAGCTGAGCAAGCAGAAGGACATGCTGCCCTTGCTCGGCATCGTGACCGACCAGCTGGAGAGCGGCAACATGCTCATGAACGTCATCGCCGAGGAACTGGGCGTCAACATCCCCGACATCCTCGACTTCGACCTTTATCTCTACGACATTGCCCCTGCCTGCACCTTCGGCGTGCATGACGAGTTCATCTCCGGCGGCAGACTCGACGACCTGAGCATGGTTCATGCCGGACTCATGGCTCTGCTCGCCACGGAGACACAGGACACCACACAGGTGCTTGCCGTATTCGACAACGAGGAGACCGGAAGCCAGACGAAGCAGGGCGCCGGAAGTCCGTTCCTCAGCACGCTGCTCCAGAGGATTGTCCTCGCCCAGGGCGGCAACCAGGAGGATTTCTTCCGCAGCATAGAGAAGGCATTCATGATTTCCGCTGACAATGCCCACGCTTGGCATCCCAACTACTCGGAGAAATACGACCCGACAAACCATCCGATGCTCGGCGGCGGTCCGGCAATCAAGTTCAATGCCGCACAGAAGTATGCCAGCGATGCCGCATCGGCAGCCGTATTCATGGGCATCTGCCAAAAGGCCGGTGTACCTTGCCAGCGCTTCGTGAACCACAGCGACGTGGCGGGCGGAAGCACCCTCGGCAACATCCTCGCCGGTTCTCTGCCGTTGCGCGGAGTGGATATGGGTAATCCTGTGCTCGGAATGCACTCGGTGAGGGAGACCGGTTCCACAGCCGACCACCTGTATTGCATCAAGGCATTTACGGAGTTTTATAAGTTATAAGTTGACGAGTTGACAAGTTGACTCATCCGCCAACAAAAGCGGTGCTTCGCCATTGGCAAAGCACCGCTTTCAATTTAAAAGAATATTATATTTAAACAAAATCCTTGTAAAGTTTTGTGGGGAGGGGAAAACAAGCACCCCTTATTTGATTGAATATCTCAATCCCAGCTTGAAGTTGAAGTTGAACGGCTTGTCGGTGTAGGCAGTCTTTATCTCGCTGCCGTTGTCAATGTAGTAGCCCACTCCAGGCTCCACATACAGGCCGATGCCCTTGTAGATATTCAGCTGTGCGCCGGCGGCGGCATTCACCGACCACTGCATGCGCTTCATCCTGATGTCCTCTTCTTCGGTGTCCACCACCTTGTTGTCCAATTCGGTTGTCGCCGTGGTGCGACCTTTCACGTTCACCTCTGCCATCATTCCGCCAGACACGTATATATTGAAGAGCTTGTTGCTCCACAGACTGTAGTCCACGTTCACGGGGATTCCCACGAAATGCAGCTTCTGCTCCGTCTTGCAGCCGTTGCCGCTCTCCCCTGTCGTGAAGTCAGACAATAGATACGAGTATGTCAGTCCGGTCTCTATGCCGAGCTTGTCAGTCAGGGCGTATCTCACGGATACTCCAGCCCTTAACGGAGCGTGGTGCTTCACCTTCTCCGCCGGAACGCTCCTCGAATACATGTGGCGCATGATGCTCGTCGGCTCTTCTTCCTCCTCGTCGTCGCAATACATTATCCCGTCTGTCATGAACGGCGAAGGCGAATTGCTCAATGAGGACGAATGGCTGCCGGAGTTCATGGCGTATAGTGCGAGCGTGAACTTGTCGTCGCTGCCGCCTGCGCTTGTCACGGTGGGATAGGTCTCCATCAGCAGGTCGCTGCTGTTTGCGGTTGTCTTGGCCATCGCCCTGGACATAACCTTTTCTGCCGACCTTTCCTCCCGGTTCTCGGTCTGATGCGCCGTGGCAGACTCTTCCGCTGCTTCCTCCTTCATTCCGCTGTCCGCCGTGCCGGTGGATTCCCCACTGCCTGCCGGAGCCGCGGCGTGGATTGTTGTGTGGGGCATTGCCGTGCTGTGTGCCAGCAGGCGTCCGCTGTCCTTCACTGTTGGTGTGGGTTCCGCCGAACCGTCTTTCTCTGATACCTCTGCGCCCTTGTCTGCCTCCGTGGCAGGAGATACAGCCGATGAGGCTGGGGCGACGCTCCGTGCAATCCGTCTGCCCTCGTTCCCGCCGTCATTGAGCGTGAAGAAGATTCCGGCCAGCCCTGCCGCACAGGCGGCTGCCGCCAGACTCCGGATTGCGATGATGCGCATCCTGTTCTGTCTCTTTACTGTGGCATTACCCATAGCGAGTTCCGACGCCATCCTCCTGTTGATGTCGTCCCACAGTCCGTCGGGGGCCTCCATCTGGAATCCCTCAAGCGTCTGTTTCATTTTGTCTTTCCATTCTTCCCTCATAAGGTAATGCTGTTAACGTTTATTTTTGTATTCATTTATCTTCTTTGCCATCATCGCCTTGGCGTGGTATAGCTGCGAGGCAGACGTCTTGGCCTTGATGTTCAGTATGTCGGCAATCTCCTTGTGGCTCTTGCCTTCAAATACGTAGAGGTTTATCACTGTGCGGTATCCGTCGGGCAGACTCATTATCATCCTCTGCAGCTCGTCGGGCGGTATGCCTTCCGAATCGGGCTCTTCCGCCCCTTCGGCTATGTTGGCCGTCACCTTCTCATCCCTCACCGTGACCATTCTTCCGGCATTCTTCAGGTGGTTTATCGACATGTTCACGGCTATGCGCGCCACCCATGCACTGAGCGAGCCTTCGCCTCTGAACTTGAACGAGCGGAACTGCGTGAACACTTTTATGAACACTTCCTGCAGCACGTCCTTCACGTCGTCTTCATCCCCGAGGTATCTCGAACACAATGCCGTAAGGCTCCCCACGTATTTGTCGTAGAGAGCCTTCATGCCGGCGTTTCCTCCTGTCAGCATCAAGTCCGTTATATGTTCCTCGGTGATGTTTGCCATCTATATGTCTAAATCTTTTTCTGTCTTTCCGTCCGGTTCCTTTCCCTTGCTCCTTGTCTTAATCCGGAGTGGAATAGTCAAACTCGCAGGTCTTTTCGCCGTTGAAGCTCTGGTATTTCACTCTGAGCTTCACTTTCTTTCCGCCCGTCTTGGGCAGGCTTTTCAGCGAGAACGCCACGGTGGTGTATGCCATCTGCCCCTTGGTGTCGCCGAATGCGTTCTGCCTAAGCTCCACCTCGTACGGGTCGTCGGGGTTCACCCCAGTCACGAGGTTCACCAGATGCCTCGTCTCCGAGCGTCCCCACACGGTGCCGACGTAGAGCGTCAGATAATTGTCCTCGCAGACCGTGGGGAAGCTGTTCACCACTTCTATCGGGTCCTTGCCGTACACCTCGTCGTTCTTCTCGCCGAGGGTCGCCACAGCGGGTTTTGTCAATACGCTGTCAATGCCGTTCACCCACACCGCCTTGGTGTATGGCGTGGCGTCGGCGTCCTTCTGCTTGAAATTCACGAGCGCCCTCACCTCCTTGCCTTTGAAGGGATGCTCCTTCAGGTTGAGCGGCAGCAGCGTGGTGTTGTCGTCGAGCTGCAAATATACGGTGTTGTCGGCTGCCGTCTTCACCGTCACAATGGCGTTTGGCACGAGCTTGCCCGGCGGGTTGGGCAAATAGCCATAACCGTCGCCGTCACCCAGGTCGCACGACTGCACCATTGGTACCAGAGCCACCATCAGCATCATTGCCGCGGCGCTCCACATCATTCTCAATACATTCTTTGCTTTAATCTTCATATATGACCTATTCTCCTTTCTTTTATCTCTAAACAACGACTTCCCCGAAATATTGTATGCCTCAGACATAAAAATATTTGTTTTTCTTTCCTCTCGTCTCCATTCCGTCCATGTTGTCTCCGCCTTCACGTCGGCGCAAGAGGCAGCTGCTATTGTTTTTTGAGTGAAGGAAGAAATAAAGTTCGGCGGCAGCCAATTTAAAAGGCGTGGATTAAACAGCGGTTTATCGGGAGTGCACCTATGCCGCACTGTTGGTGCACCTATGCTGCCACTGTTGGTATACCTATGCTGGACTGTTGGTATACCTATGCCGGACTGTTGGTATAGCTATGCTGGACCTTTGGTACCAGAATGCTTCACTCTTCTGGTACCGTTTTTTTTTTAATTTACAACCAGTATTTCAAGTTTGATTTATCCCCAATTCACCTTCCTATAATATATATTTTTAGAATATGAATATAGATAAGCCTTGCAATAGTTCGTCCTGTGAGTCTGCGGCCACAGGGCGAAGGTCAAAAAAAGCTCACGGAGTATCACCGATGCACACGGAGTCTTTGACCACGGATCTTTTTTGACCTTTTCTTTTGATGCATAGGGATTCCAAACGGATTTGCAAGCGTTACCGCTTGCGGCTGCTGAGATTAAGACCGTCCAATATCTTATCCTTGATAAAGCAAGTGCCGTACACTTGCAGGATTCGTGTTATTCGTTCGATTCGTGTTCAAAAAAAACATTCGCGTATGAATTATATTAAGTTGAACACTAATCTACCGAATCTCTCGAATATATACCATGTCGAACCTAAAAAGATTCGTGTTATTCGTGCGATTACTTCCCTTTGGTCAGTGGGTCTTCGACAAATCTCGTGTTCGAAAAAAAATATATTCGCGTATGAATTATATTAAGTTGACCACTAATCTCCCTCTCTCCCGAATCATTTAATATGCAGACATGATCAAAAGAAAAATCCGTCTTAAATCCCATTTGTCCTGCAAGGCACAATCAAAATCAAACGAAAATCAAAAGATGAATCAAAAAGAAAAAATCAAAAAAACGAATCCGTGTAAAGACTCCGTAATAAATCGGTGATACTGCGTGAGCGTTTTTTGATTTAAGCTCTGTAGCCGCAGGCTCACAGAGCGAACTACACTACAGTAAGACTTTTTCATGGAGTGTGAGGGTAAATCATTTGCCCTCACACTTACCCTCACCACTGAAACCCCGATAAACAGGGCGTTTCAGGCGAAAAGTGAGGGTGTGAGGGTAAAAAAAGAAAAAAACTTTTTTTATTTATTCTTCATTTTATCAGCAGCCGCAAGCGGTCACGCTTGCAAATCCGTTTAAAATCCCTTTGCATCGAAAAGAAAATGTCAAAAAAAATCCGTGTGTCAAAGACTCCGTGTGCATCGGTGCGATCCGTGAGCTTTTTTTGACATTCGTTCTGTAGCCGCAGGCTCACAGAACGAATTATAGTAAGGCTTATCTATATTTATATTCTAATAATATATATTATCCGAAGTCTCCTTTGGGAAAATTGTTATTTGTGCCGGCTGTATACCTTTTCGTATTCCTGCTGCATCGTCTTGATGGCGAAGCGCTTTTCCACGAAACGTATGGCCCGGAGCGAGAGGTCGGCGCGCTGGGAGGCGGGGATGGTGTGGAAGAAGATTTCAAGGTATTCCTCATGACTGTTGGCGTGGGCGATGAGCGGCCAGTCATGGGGCACCGTCTCGTTGAGGCCCTTGCAGTCGCTGCATATCACGGGAAGTCCGGCCATCGAGGCTTCTACCGACATAAGAGGCAGTCCTTCGAACTCGGAGGGCATGAGCATATAGTCGAACGAACCGAGGTATCTGGATATTCCGAAGATGGGTTTGCTGATGGTTACGTTGGGCAGCGTGGCGAGTTCCTTTTCCACCAGGGGCTGCATGCTGCCGGCGCCGATGATATGGAAATGATATTGTGGCATGTCGGCGAGACGGCTCACTATATATATAAGGTGGCTGATGCCCTTCTGCTCCTCGAAGCGTCCGGCAAAGAGGATGTTCGTCTTGTCGGCCACGAGGTCGGGGTAGGGCAGGGCGTCGGTTTCCGGCACACCATTATATATAATAGGTGGCGTACTGCCGTATTCGCGCGTATAACATTCGAGCACGGACCGGGAGATGGCGATGTTGGCGTCGTTGCGCTGATAGAAACGCTCCACCTTACTGCCGAAACGCTTCAGTCCTGTCCACAGACAGGTGTTGTGGATGGTTCTCACGATGCGGCAGCGCTTCTGCAGCCACGGGAACACTCGGAAAAAAGCCCACAGACACATGTCGGGGGTCTCCGTGTGGGCGTGTATCACGTCGGGGCTGTAGCGCAGCCATACCATCAGGAAGCGCAGCGGAAAGAGGATGGCAGCGATGCGCTCAGCCATGAAGTGGAAATGGAAGTTGGGCATGCGTGAGCGGTGGCACACCACTCCGGCAGCCTGCAGCTCCTGGATGAATCCCTTGGTGAAATCTGATTTGCCGCGCAGTATCTCGAGGATATGGTATTCGTAGTCGGGGTTGCCCGACTTGGCTATGTTTGCCGCCACGCGTTCCGCTCCTCCGAGGTCGAAGCGCGATATCAGGTGCATCACGCGTATTTTCTTCTTCCCCTTATTCTTTCTTTCTTCTTTTCCCATCTCTTTATCCTATCTCAATGTATAGTATCTCAATGATTTGAAACCCCGAAATCCAAGAATTTCTTCATTCTTCATTCTTCATTCTTCATTCTTCATTCTTCAGAACTTCCGCCACCTCGCTTGCGCACCTCCTGTCGTTGAACATCTCTTCGGCGAGTTGTCTTGCCCTCCGGCCCATCTTCTTGGCCTCGTCTGGGTGATCCTCGATGAAGCGTATGGCGTTGACCCATCCCTCGGTGTCGTAATAAGCCACGGAGATTCCGCAGCCCTCCTTGTCGAAGTCTACCGGAATCTGCGGATTGCGGCTGCAGATAATGGGTAGTCCGAGGGCGAGCGCCTCCACCACGGTGGTCAGTCCCACGGTGTATTTCGTTTCAAGACAGCAGATCACCACACATTCCGAGCGGTACACGATAGACGTAAGGTTGGCCTGCTGATAGCCCGACGTGAAGTGGACGTTCACGTTGCCGTTCACCTTCATCTCCTGGAAAAGGCGTTCATAGTCGATGCCGCAGTTGCTTTTGTTCAGATATATGTCGAGCGGAGCACCGGTCTTGTTGAACGCCTCCACGAGTGTCTTCATGTCGCGGCGCTCCCTGCCTGTGGACACGAATCCGCTGTGTTCGGTCGTGGGGTGCGCGGCCATCAATCGGTCGTAGAAGTCGAGGTCGGCGCCCCAGTGGCCCACGTGCATCCTTTCGGGTCTGGCCTTGCTGCTCCTGAGGGAGTCGTCCACGAGCTTCTGCGAGAAGAAGAACATCTGGTCGATGCCGCGGTAGAACAGTCTGCCCAGCCATTCGCGCCATTTCTTTTGGGGCGTGATGATGGGCTGGTGGTGCCAGATTACGATGGGTTTGCGGAAGAGGCCCAGGGCGCGCAGGAATATCACGAGTTCCAGGTATTTATAGTGTGTGGCGTATACGGCGTCCACCTTGGGGTATGCCTTCATCACCTGCCACAATACGTAGAGGGCAGACCTGAGGCGGCTGCCGTATTCCTTGTGGCGGTGCATCGTCATGTCGATGCCGTGCTCCTTGAGGTGGGTGGCTCCGTAGAGGAAATGGCCGGGGAATCTGCCCTTCTGCCATTCACCATATATATACTGTATGTCTTCGGTGTGATAGAAATATATTCTCATAGCTGCAAATTTACGCATTTTTCTTTTACAACAGGCTGTCGGCGCCTTACTTTTATCATTATTTTCTGCACACGGGGCGTAAACCGTGGCGCACGGGGGAGGAGGATAAGATAAGAGGGGGTCAGTCTCACGACAGGCTCCCTCTTGGTCATTATACATATAAAGCTAAAAATATATTGATTTTATGTGTTGCAGTTTTGTCCTTCCTTTCTTAACGCTGCAAATTTACTGCAAGTAATCAAGCTTCACTATCAAAATCAGAAAAAGAAAAGGGAAAAGTGACTTGTAAAAAGGTGAATTATTTTTACAAGTCTGCTGATTGTCAACATTTTTTGTTATATTTGCAGCGCTAAAGCGTCATTAAATAAAATGAATGCGTCAATAAGTAAAAATCACCGGCATGAATATACTGCAATATTATTTTGAAGAACTGATACAGTGCGCAGGGGCTGTCTACTTTGCCATATTTCTCCTCGTCGCACTTGTCAAGGCTCCACATACCCCGATATACCGTCCATACCGCAGGGCAAAGTGGATGTTTGCGGGAGCCTATGCCTCGCTCTCGGCGAATCTTTTTCTCTGGTGCCTGTTCAACAGCGGCAACTGGGACGACTTCAACTATAATATCGCCATTGCCGACATCATATTGTTCTATCTGGAGTATATGCTGATGTGCAACGCGTTCTGCGTGTTGCTCAACAAGGAATACGTGACTCGCCGCAGGATTGTCGTCGATTTCGGCCTTTGGGGGATAACCTTGCTGACGGAGCTTTCGGCCCTGCTGCCCGGCATGGCGGCATACCGAAACGAACTTGTGCTCTTGGGCCTGGTGATGCTCATGGGATATATATGTAGGTTTGCCTTCACCTTCTTCAGGGAATACCGACGGTGCAAGGAAAGGCTCGACAACTATTTCACGGAGGATATGCAGCGCTTCATCAAATGGACGAGCCGCAGCGTTGGGATGTGTCTCGTGTCGTGGTGTATGGCGATTGTATCGATGTATGCCGACATCTATTTCAACTGGCTGCTGCAGATATACGTGGTGTCGCTGCATATATATATTGTGGTGAGCTTCATCAACTATGCCGAGCGCTATGCTGATGTGGCATTGGCAGATCAGGGAAGCACCGTGGCGGAGACGGCTGCCGATGGCAGTGCGGACGTAGATGTTGACGAGGCGGAGCGGGATACGGTGGAAAGGAAGATTGACCGTTGGCTCGCCGATAGGAAATATCTCACGGAGCAGCTCACGATAGACGACCTGGCCAAGGCTATCGGCACGAACAAGAGTTATCTGTCGTATCACATAAACGAGCGGTACGGTGTGAGTTTCAGTTCGTGGATTGCCGGTATGCGCATCGACGAGGCTAAGCGTATGATGAGGGAGAATCCCGACCGCAAGCTTGAAAGCATCGCTTTCTCCACAGGATTCTCCTCCGCTTCATATTTCTCTAAGGTCTTCTCCATGCACGAGGGCATTTCCCCCGCCCGATGGAGAAGTGAAGCGCTAAGCTGATTATAAGTTATAATTCTTAATTCTTCATTCACCTCTTCTCCATCTCCCTCGCCGCATCAATCTTGAGGAAGATGAAGAGAAGCAGCGTGAATCCCCACAGCGACGAACCTCCATAGCTGAAGAACGGCAGCGGGATGCCGATGACAGGAGTAAGACCGAGTACCATGCCCACATTGATGAAGACATGGAAGAGGAACACGCTCAATACGCAGTAGCCGTAGACACGCCCGAAGCGGAACGGCTGCCGCTCCGCCATCTTTATCAGACGGAATATCAGGGCGAGGAACAGCAGCAGTACTCCAGCCGAACCGAGGAAGCCCTCCTCCTCGCCTACGGTGCAGAAGATGAAGTCGGTGTCCTGCTCCGGCACGAACTTGAGCTTCGTCTGGGTGCCGTTGAGGAATCCCTTGCCGCGCAGACCGCCCGAACCGATTGCAATCTCACTCTGGTGCACGTTGTAGCCGGCACCTTTCAGATCCTCGTCGAGACCGAGAAGCACGTTGATACGCACACGCTGGTGAGGCTCCATGACATTGTTGAGCACGTAGCTCGCCGAATAGAAGAAAGCCACGGAACCGATGGTGAACATGAGAATCAGAAAATAGTTGCGCATACGGGTGTATAGCGCCTGATAGAGCAGATAGCCAACGAGAATCACCGTGGTGGCAATCTGCACATATACGATATTGAACGGCAGGACGAACTCGCCGAAGAGTATTGCCAGGAGAGTGGCCGCGAGCGAATAGCCGATGATAAGCCACGACTGGTGCTTGTTCTTGCAGTATATCCTCACCATGCCGGCGCTGAAAAGCTGCACGAGCGTCAATACGATGAAGGGGCCAAGCGGCGTGGACGTGGGGTAGATCATCGTTTCGCCGTAGCGGATGCCGACCACGAAATACACCACCATCGCCACTCCCGTGAAGAGGATGCTGCCCGGCATTCCCTCACGGTAGAACATGAGGAAGAACGACATGTAGACGAGGGCGGAACCGGTCTCCTTCTGTGCCACGATGAATACCATCGGCAGCATCACGACGAGGCATGCCGCCGCGAAATCCCTCCAGCGCCGTATGTCGAAGCCGTAGCTGCTCATCAGCTTGGATATGGCAAGGGCGGTGGCGAACTTGGCGAACTCCGCCGGCTGCAGGCGCAGCGGACCGAGTACGAGCCATGAGCGCGAGCCCTTTATCTCATGTGGATTGAATATCGTGGCGAAGAGCAGCAGTAGCAGTACGGCATAAATCACGTAGGCAAACGTGTCGTAGACCCTGTTGTCGAGCATCAGCAGCACGAAGCCGAGGGTTATCGAAGTGCCGATCCACACAATCTGCATTCCGGAGCGCGCGCTGAGACTGAATATGTCGTTGTCACCATAAGTGTAGCTTGCACCGCACACGCTGATCCATCCGAAGATGAGCAGTGCGATGTATATGCCGACTGTCCACCAGTCGAGTGATTTCAGTATGCTGGGTTGTTTATCTGTCACTTGTGCCATATGCTATACGTCTATGTTGGAATTCTGCCGCCTGCTTCTCCGAGGCCGGCGAGAGCTTTCCGTTTATATATTGTTCCATCATCAGTCCGCCGATAGGCACACCGTAGTCGGCTCCCCATCCGCCGTTTTCCACATACACGGCGATGGCTATCTTCGGCTTGTTCATCGGGGCAAAGCCCATGAATACGGAGTGGTCGTGGCCGCGGTTCTGGGCGGTACCCGTCTTTCCGCAAGGCTCGAAGTCGTAGCGCGAGAGCATCTTGCAGGTTCCGTCGAGGGCTGATTTGCGCATTCCCGCCACGATGTAGTCGTAGGAGCGGCGCGTCGCCTTGGTGTAGTGGCGTTCGCGGAATTCCGGTTTCAGGTATTCGCCCTTCACGTGTTTCACCACGTGCGGCGTGTAGAAATATCCGCGGTTGGCTATGGTAGCGCCGAGGTTTGCTATCTGCAGCGGAGTGAGGTTCACCTCGCCCTGTCCGATGGAGATACTGATGATGGTCAGTCCGTTCCATGAGCCCTTGTATGCCTTGTCATAGAACTGTGCGTTTGGTATGAGTCCGCGCTTTTCTCCGGGCAGATCGATGCCCAGCTTGTAGCCGAATCCCATGCTCACCATATAGTCGCGCCATGTGTTCATGGCATCCTGCACTGTCTTGTATTTCCGTCTGTTTCCTATCATATAATACAGTCCCCAGCAGAAGAAACCGTTGCATGAGGTGCCTATCGCCGGAACGATGCTCAGCGGCGAGGCATGGCCGTGGCAACCCACGTGGAGGCCGCGGAACGAGAATCCGTGGTGGCATGGGAATGCCGTGCCTGGCGTGATGATTCCTTCGGAGAGGAACGTGAGTCCCTGTGAGGTCTTGAAGGTGGAGCCTGGCGGGTATTGTCCCATGATGGAACGGTTGAGCAACGGACGGTGTGGGTCGCGCATCAGGTAGCGGTGCATCTTTCCCCTGAGGCGGCCGGTCATGAGGCGCGGGTCGTAGCTCGGCGATGATACCATGGCGAGCACTTCGCCCGTTGACGGTTCTATCGCCACGATGCTGCCTATCTTGCCCTGCATCAGTCGTTCGCCCAGAGCCTGAAGGTTCAGGTCGATGCCCAGGGTGAGGTCTTTGCCGGCTATCGGACGGGTGTCGAACTTGCCGTCCTGGTAGCTGCCCTGTATCCTGCCGTGGGCGTCGCGCAGGAGGATGTGGACGCCCTTCGTGCCGCGCAGTTCCTTCTCGTAGTATTTCTCCAGTCCGAGCTTGCCGATGTAGTCGCCGGGCTGGTAGTAGTCGTCGTCTTCGATGTCCGCTTCGTTCACTTCTCCCACGTCGCCGAGCATGTGGGCGGCATACGGATAGATATACTGGCGGATGCTTCTCTTCTGGATATAGAAGCCGGGGAAACGGTATATCTTCTCCTGGAAGACGCTGAATTCGTCGCTCGTCACCTGGCTCATGAAGAGTTGCTGCGTGAAGCGCGAATAACCGGGGTTCTTCGAACGGTCCTTTATGTCGTCCATCCTCTTGATGAAGTATTCCTTCGTGATGCCGAGCGTCTGGCAGAATTTTGCGGTGTCCAGACGTCCCTTCTCCTCGTTCATCACCACCATGATGTCGTAGGCATGCTGGTTGTATACGAGCAGTTTGCCGTAGCGGTCGGTTATCGCGCCACGTGCCGGAAACTCAATCTTCTTGAGGAAGGCGTTACTGTCGGCATTCTTCTTGTAGTCCTCGCTCATTATCTGCAGGGTGAAGAGCCTTATCAGATAAATCGCGATGATGACCAGTGCCGCTCCGCCGATTACGTATTTTCTTTTTTCGAGTCCGTAGTCTTTCTCCATTTGATTTTCCCTCTCTTAGTCTCTCCTTACATTTTCAAGTACGATGACGAAAACGATGGTAAGCACCGTGCTGCCGATGATGTTGGATATCCACTGCAGCCAGTTGAAGAAGTTGAATGATTCAAGCGTGAAGAACATCAGGCAGAACGCAAATATGCATATAGAGGCGTAGGCGATGTATTTTCCCGGGCCGAGTGTGCGGATGGATGGCTTCACGTCGTCGCTGTTGTCGTGGGCGATGAACATGTTGAGCACGTATGGCTGCAGCAGTGCCACGAGGGTGAGCGATGCCGCGGCGAGTCCCGGCGTGTTGGAGAATGTGTCGATGCCCAGTCCCAGCAGGAAGCCCCACAGCAGCAGTGCCCATCTGGGGTAGTATCTGTTGAAGAGCAGGATGAAGTAGACATAGAGCAGCGGCACCGCACATCCGAACAGGTGGATGTGGTTGAGCACCAGTATTTGCGAGAGTACCAGTATGATGAAAAGCAATACTTTCTTGAATATATCTATACTCATGCGGTATTTCCTCTGATTATATGATGTTTATTTGATATGTGTCCGGAAAGGTTATTTGTTGTCGTTGCGCGGGCGGAGCGAGTCTTGCGCCGCCTTGAGCAGCAGGGCCTTGTCTTTCAGTGCGCTGTTGTCAATCACGCAGACGTGGCGCAGGTTGCCGAAGTCGGTGGCAAGGCGCAGCTGCACCCTGTATGATAGTCCGTCGGCGGAATTGAACACGTGGAGGATTTTTCCCACCATGATTCCTTCGGGGAAGATGGACGAATAGCCGTTTGTCACCACCTTGTCGCCGAGGGCGAACTTGGCGTGTCGCGGCACGTCGTCGATGTATGCGATGTCCGAAGGTTTCCTCTTCCAGTGTAGGAAACCGAAGTAGCCCCTCTTCTGTATCGTCACGCTGACGTTGGAGTTCACGTTGATCACCGGAATCACGATGGCGTAATGGTCGGATACCATATACACCACGCCCACGATGCCCGTGCCGCACGCCACTCCCATATCCTCGTGCACGCCGTCGGCGCGGCCCTTGTCAATGGTGATGAGGTTGTCTTCCTTGTCGGTGGAGCTGGATATCACCTTGGCCGGAATCAGCTTGAAGCCCGCAAGCGCCTGCTTCTGGCACTGGTCCAGCGTGAGCGAGTCGCCGTTGTGTGTGGCGATGTATTGCGAGAGGGTCTTCACCTGCTGCTCCAGTATGAGATTGCGCTCGCTGAGCCGCTTGTTGTTGTTCGACATGTTGAAGAATGTGGTCACTGCCGAGTTGTATTCGTATACCTTTCCCGCCACGGCGTTTGCCGACGAGAAGAATACGCTGCCCTGGAAACTGTTGAAACGGAACAGCAGGACGAAGCTTGCCACCTCGAGCAATATGAACACAAACCAATGGTTGTATTTCGCAAGGAATGCTAATAGATTGCGCATTGTCTGAAAAAAAACTGAAAAAGTAAAAAGGCAAAAAAAGTAAAAAGGTAATGTCTGCCTTCGCATCGTATGCTTTTTACTTTTTTACCTTTTTACTTTTTTGCTCTTGTCGTTATCTCATGAGGAACGAGAAGCGGTCCACGTTCTTCAGAGCTATGCCGGCTCCCTTTGCCACGCTGTGCAACGGGTCTTCGGCAATATGGAACTGGATGTTTATCTTGTCGGTCAGACGCTTGTCCAAACCACGGAGCAGCGCACCGCCGCCAGTCAGATAGATACCGTTCTTCACGATGTCGGCGTATAGCTCCGGCGGAGTGTTCTCCAGAGCCGAGAGCACGGCGTTCTCTATCTTGGCGATAGTCTTGTCGATGCAGTGGGCAATCTCCTGATAGCATACCGGCACCTCCATAGGCAGCGCCGTGATGCGGTTCGGACCGTGAACCACGTAGTCCTCCGGTGCCTCGTCGCCGAGGTCGGTCAGCGCCGAACCCACGTGTATCTTGATGCGCTCAGCCATACGCTCGCTCACCTTCACGTTGTGCTGGCGGCTCATATAGTCCTGTATGTCGGCAGTGAGGTCGTCGCCGGCAGTGCGGATGGAGTTGTTCGAAACGATGCCGCCCAGCGAAATCACGGCAATCTCCGTGCTTCCGCCGCCGATGTCCACAATCATGTTGCCCTCCGGAGCCTCCACGTCGATGCCGATACCGATGGCGGCAGCCATAGGTTCGAAAATCAGATACACGTCGCGACCGTCGGCATGCTCGGCGGAATCGCGCACGGCGCGCAGCTCAACCTCCGTAGAACCCGAAGGCACTCCGATAACCATGCGCAGCGACGGTGAGAAGAGTCGGCTGCCCGTGTGTACCATCTTGATCAGACCGCGCATCATCTGCTCGCAGGCGGTGAAGTCGGCAATCACTCCGTCGCGCAACGGGCGGATAGTGCGTATGTTGTCATGAGTTTTCTCATACATCATCTTGGCCTTCTCGCCCACGGCGATCATCTTGTCCGTACGGCGGTCGAGGGCCACGACCGAAGGCTCGTCCACCACAATCTTGTCATCGCTGATGATGATGGTGTTGGCCGTGCCAAGGTCCATTGCTATTTCCTGTATAAATGAAAAGAATCCCATAATTCCAGTATTTCTTACCTTTATATATATACTATAGGTTATTTCTCAAACCAAGCGTGGATTGCCGTGTCGTAGTGGCTGCTCACTCCGAAAGCCCTTGTGGCCAGCATGCGGCGGTCCTCGATGTCGGTCTCAGCACCCTTCTTGTTCAGGATATCGAGCAATACGCCGTATTCAGCCTTGCTCGGAACAATTACCACGTCCTTGAAGTTCTTGGCTCCGGCGCGGATGAGCGAGATGCCGCCGATGTCGATCTTCTCGATGATGTCGGCCTCTGAAGCTCCGCTTGCCACGGTGTCTTCAAACGGATACAGGTCCACGATGACCAAGTCAATCTCCGGTATCTCATACTGAGCCATCTGCTCGCGGTCGCCCTCGTTGTCGCGGCGTGCCAGAATTCCGCCGAACACTTTCGGATGAAGTGTCTTGACGCGTCCGCCGAGGATTGAAGGGTATGTCGTCACGTCTTCAACTGCCTGACACTCATATCCCAGGGATTCGATAAACTTCTGTGTACCTCCTGTAGAGAGGAACTTCACTCCTTCAGCGTTCAGCTTGGCGAGCAATTCATCCAGTCCGTCTTTATGGAAGACCGATACCAATGCTGTCTTGATCTTTTTTGTTCCAGCCATTTTGTCTCTTTATATATCTGTTAAAAATGTATTTGGGTGCAAAGTTACAAAATCGCTTCATATTTTCAACTATTGTAACGCGAAAATTCAATCATTTTACGTTTTTTGTTGATATGTACCAACTTCCGTTGCGTTTTTTCCCTTTCTTTAAGGCTATGCCCCTTGTGGAATCCGTGCGCCGGTTGTGGGGAATAATATAATCTCCCAAGTTTCGCATGCCTGTGACATGCTTTCTGCTTGTCTGCTGTTTGGGCAATTTGAATGGCAGGACGATTGAGATGCCGGATTCTTCTGTGCGACAACTGTGGCTGTCGTTATATTTCTGATTCCCTAAAACGGATAAAATGAACACCCCACATTGCATATCCCGGGCATAGAGAAAATAATGTGCTGCGAAAAGGCTTGAAAACCGAAAAATAACATGGGAAAAAGCAACGGAAATGGAAATAAATCTTTATATTTGTAGGCGAAAACATAAATACTGATAATAAAAACACTACTGACTATGAACAAGAATAAGAAATTTGTTATTGCCATAAACAGAGAAGTAGGTTCCGGAGGACACGAGATCGGCGAGAAGATCGCCGGACTGCTCGGCGTGAAATTCTACGATAAGGCAATCGTAAAGGAACTGACAAAGAAATTCAATCTCTCGGTAGACGAGCTCGAAGAAGTGAGGTCGTCAAAGTTCAACTGGTGGAACAGCTTCATCGAAAGCTATCTGAACAGATACCGCATAGAAGAGCGCTTCGATATCGAAAACCCCGTGGCCACGACAGACAACGTGTTCCGCGTGGAAAGCGAATTCCTGCTCAAACTGGCCGAAGACGAATCATGCGTCATTGCCGGACGCTCCGGATTCTACATTTTCCGCAACCACCTCAACGCCCTCAAGATTTTCATCACCTGCAGCAAGCCGAAGCGCATCGAGCGGATGATGGAGGTGAGGAACATGACTGAAGAGGAAGCCGTCGAAGCCATCGACAAGTTTGACAAGGGCAGGGAGGCCTACACCAAGAAGTTCTCCGGCAGGAGCCGTTACGACGCTCGCAACTACGACCTCGTAATCAACGTGACGGACATGACCGAGCAGCAGGCCGTAGACCTTATTATGGATTATATCGGGAAATCCTTGAAGGAAGACAAATAAATAGACCGCATCAAGTATGTCTTGAACAAGAAAGCCATGCCTCCATCTTCGTGAGGTATGGCTTTCGTATGAGCGCCATATTCCGTTTCCGTATGCTTCTTCCTCTCGTCCGCGATTGTTGTTTGTCAGTCTGTTTTTTTTATTATATTGAATTTTTGTAGCTTATCCTTTTGACTTTTTCTTATATTTTGTATCTTTGCCGCAGATTACTTGACATAACGTCAGTGTGCGTTCATGCCGGAATCTTGTCTTAAAAGGTTTTGCTTATGAAAAAATTCTCGCTTATAGCGTTGGTCCCGTTATTGCTTGTTGTGGGTACGCTGCAGATGCTTGCCGGTATGGTCAGTCCATACAAGGTGGATTTTAATTCTCCGGTTTCAACAGAAGAACATTCTTTTAAAGTCGCTTCCAATTGGGGGCATGTCGTCAGCAGTTTCAGCGACGACGGTTATGGGGCTATCGGTTATTATGTGGCTTATAACTGGTCGGCTACAATTGGCAGGGGAAATTCCGGCGGACTTGAAGTGGGCGACCAGAATCATGTGGGCACACCTTTTTATTCCGGGAAAACCACGGATTTGCTTGTGACTCCTAAAATTACAGGAACCTCGAGCATCTATGTCAAGCAGACGACATCGGATGGCACGGTGAAGTTTTATACTGTCGTTCAGGTTGGCAGCTCTTTGAAAAAGGACAGGCAGATCGATGTTGCATTGCCCGGACTCTCCTGTGATGGTTGGGTTAAGGTTGATGTCCCTTCCTTGTCGGGGGAATATCTTGGAATTTATGGTTCGGATGTGATATTCGATGACTTTGAGGCGGAATCTGCAGAACTGGACTTTGTTCGTGGGCTGAAAATCAAAAGCGTTGAAAACAATAATCCGAAACACGTAGACTGTGATGCGGATGGCGCTTTCACGTTCCAATGTGCTGTGGAACTGCAGAATACGGGCGACTATGACCTTAACCCCGGTGATGAAGGCTTCTCCCTTTCTGTCGTCGATTATCGTGATGCCAAGACACCATGCTTTACCGTGCCCATCGGTAAAGCCATTGCAGCAGGGGCCACAGCTACGGTCAGCCTCTCGGGGCGGATAACCCAGAAAGGCGAGATAACTGCCACGAGATATGATATTTACGAGAATATTACACATACCGTTTGTCCTTCGGGAATATGGGTTTCTCCTGTTGCCTATAAGCCCGTGCTCAGGGTTACGTATGATGACGCAACGCTTGTTCGGGGTGCTTCCGTCTCATGGGGAACCGTCAATTCTCCGGTTTCCAAGGATATCGTGCTCCATAATGATGGGGCGGCCCCTCTCTCCGTCTCTTCTGTTTCTGTTCCGGAAGGATATTCTGTAGATGCCGGTAGTCTGCCGGCAGTCATCGCTTCCCATTCTGAACGGGATGTCGTGATCTCGCTCCTTGGAAATACAGCCGGAGAGTATTCTGGCAATGTGGTGATTTCTGCCGACGGACTGGATGATTTCTCTTTCGGAGTTACTGGAACGGTGGTTGCCAAAAACCGGCTGTACGTGAACTTTGAGGACGGGAAAATGCCTGCAGGTACTTATTCCGAAGGTGGATGGAGCGTGGTGCAGCGCGATGCGGAGGCTTCTGGCAATGTGTATATGCTTTGCAATGCAACGTCTCTCCGGGATGATAAGTTCGTCACTCCTTTGCTTGACTTCTCCGAAGGGGAAGGGCTCACGCTTGATGTGGCGCGTGCCGATTATGACAATGGCGGCGATGACGTCCTGCTCGATGTGTTCTATTCTGCCGACCGCGTGCATTGGACTCTTGCACAAAGGATTCCGGGCAGCGAGCTGAGCGGTGAACGCGCATCTGACCATACATATAAATATGGTAAGCTCACACCTTTTTCTGTCGGCAGCATCCCTTCCGGAGAATACTACGTGGCTTTTGCCGGCACTAACACATGCATTGATAATATATTGGGCCCGGACATCGTTCCGGTCTCTCATGATGTCATGTTCGGCAAGTGTGTCGTTCCCGGAAACGGTACGGTAAACCGCATATCGACCGCCTCGGCTACTCTTGTCAACCGCAATGCCGCAGAGGAAAAAGCCGACAGCTATTCCCTGTCGCTCGTCCTCGACGGCGCTCCTGTGGCTCTGGCCCGAAGTGTTGACCTTCAGGCGTCGTCAGATGCTGTGTTCGAATTCTCCTTTGTGCCACATACTCCTGGTTCTCACGAGATTTATGTACTGTTCAAGAATCTGGTTGATGGATATATGGTTTCTACCGAAAAGGTGGTATATACGGTATCGCCCGAATCGGCATCCGCCGAACTGACGGTGGGGGAGGGGACTGGTGTCTCCCGCAACACACCGATATACTGGTATAATGCCGATAATGAAAAGGGAGCTTACTGTGACGTGGTCTACGGACCGGATATGCTGAAGAAATACGGAATGTCAAAAGGGGATGTGATAAGATCGGTTTCTTTTGAAGGCAGTCCTCAGAACGATGCCGATTTCTCCCGTCTCACTCTCGAAGCTCGTGTGGCACTGGTCGATAGCGCTTCCTTCGTGCCAGGCAGCAACATCGAAGCGATGCCTTCCGTTATGGTGTACGATGCCCAGAAGCTGTCTCTTTCAAAAGGTAACAAGTTCACAACAACAATCACTTTCCCTGACCCGTTGGTGTGGGACGGTACGTCGGCAGTACGTCTGTATACAAGAATCGACGGTAACGGAAAATATTGCACGGTCACCTATTGCTACGACTCTTCCTATGGAAAAGCATACTATCGGCGTGGTAATGAAACGGATTATAGAAGCGAAAAAGCTCCAATCGCAATGTTCACAGTAGAGAAACCCGCTACGGTGGTTTCCGGACTCGTCACTTGTAATGAGACTCCTGTCCCGAATGCTGTTCTGACATTCTGTAGCGGAGATGTGATATACAATGCTACAAGTGATGACTCGGGTTCTTATAGAGTCTCGATTTATCAGCCAGGTCTTGAATATTCATTGACTGCTGTTGCCGATGGCTATTCTCCGTACACCGCAGAAATCCCTCTCCTTACAGAAAGTGAAGTGACATATAACATATCTTTGAGCAAGATCGCAACATCTTTAACACCTTCAGATGCCGACTCCTCAGATTCGGGCGTATATTATAATGTATATGGACAGCCTGTTTCAAAGGATTATAAGGGGATTGTAATAGTCAGAGGAAAGAAAATACTTAATTTGTGATGTGAACCAGCCGGATTGCAATTCTCCTGCTTCCCGCCCATTCCGTTTTTAATGAAAATATTTTTTTATTTTGTTACCCTCACACCCTCACAATCCGTCTGAAACGCCCTGTTTA
>USSF01000026.1 GCA_900557405.1 uncultured Prevotella sp. | reverse complement strand
TTTATGGTGGATTGCCTGCTGTGGCGCAGATAGAAACTCCTGAAGCGAAACAGAACTATCTTCGTGAGATTTATGAGACGGTTTATCTGAAGGATGTTTTGGAGCGTAATCGCCTAAAGAACCATGAAGGTATGAAAGAGTTGGTACGTTTCCTTGCGTCAACGATAGGTTCATGTACCAATGTCTTAAGAATCTCCAACACGTTCAAGTCGGTTGGTGGAGTAGATATAAGTGTTAATACTATCAGCAAGTATTTGGAATACCTACAGGATTCCTTCGTTATCAGCGAGGCATTGCGCTATGATGTGAAAGGTCGCAAGTACATTGGCGCTGGAACCAAGTATTACTTCGAGGACATCGGCATCCGAAATGCAGTTCTTGACTTCCGACAGATAGAATACACTCATATTATGGAGAATGTTATCTATAACGAGCTTCGCAAACAAGGCTATGGCGTGGATGTCGGCGTAGTTGAGAGTTTCAGGCGAGATGAGAATGGCAAGCTGCAGCGCCAGAATCTTGAGATAGATTTCGTGGTGAACCGTCATGATGAACGCCTCTATATCCAGTCGGCTTTCGCCTTGCCTGATAAGGAGAAGGTAGATCAGGAGCAAGCTCCTTTATTGAATGTAAACGATGGCTTCCGCAAACTGATTATCGTAGGGGATAGATATCATTCGGGTTATAATGAAGAGGGCATTCTGATGATGAGCCTCTCCGATTTCCTCTTGGGTAAGGGTAGTAAGGAATAGATGGACTTTTGGGGGGTTGTCATACTCCGTTTATAGGCTTAATATCAAAAATGTGCAAGTTTGCCACTTTTTGATATGAGAAAAAAGAATATAAACTAAAATAATAGAACTATGAGAAATTTTACATTTAAAGGACTGCTTTTTATGGGTGTATTTCAATAATGTAGGAGCAGACACGAAGAAGACAAGGGCATCCAAATCTATACCAAGACAACTGAACTTTCTTGATAGTCTCCCTTCCCCTTTCCTGACGAAGTCTGGAGGCAAGTATACAAGATATTAATAAAAAAACTTTTTTTTCTTTTCTTACCCTCACACCCTCACTTTCTTGCCTAACCGTCTGACAGCCAAAGCAAAAGTTGGTGAGGGTAGAGGTGAGGGTGTGAGGGTAAAATCTGTTTGATTGTCTATTTTCAATAGACTGATTGCCTATTCACAATCATCCCAAATGGAATGATTCTTTGATGTGGGGGTGACGTCATCGGTGGCATCGATTCCGCCTTTGAGAATGCCTGTCTCTTGAATCTGACTGCCTGCCATGTTACCAACTGTGACGGTGGTCAACCTTTGAGGATTTTGAGTCGGACCGCTTCCTGCCATGATGGCGCATGGCTCGATTGACAGCATTCCTATTGCTGGCTTTGTATAATTCTTCTTCATTATAATTGATTGTTTCTGATTTGAGTTATGTACTTTTGAATTATGTTCCGCAGGTCCCGGCCCGCCTTTGCAGACAAGCCTTGAAACCTGCGGAACCCGTATGCTTGTTTATTTCACTATCGTCTGACCGTTCACCAGATAGATGCCCGAAGGCAGTCTGTCGATGTCGGCGGCAGAGTCGGCAACCTTCGTGCCGTCCACGGAGAACACACCCTTCTTCTTGGCGAGTCTGCCGCTGATGCCGTTGTCGTGGAACTCATATACCTCATCGATGCCCGTGGTGCCTCCGTTGCCCTGTTCGTCGATGCTGCCGAAGCCGAACGAACCGATGCGTGCGCCGCTTGCCTTGTCCTGGTTGTCGATGAAGGCGCGGTAGCCGCTGAGCTTGGTGTCCTTTGTGGCGCGATAGAGCTGAGCCTCGCCGTCAGGTGTGCTGCCCACGAAGTAGTCGCCCGCCGTGATGGTGGTAGGCTCATAGATGGCCTTGAAGTTGAACACCTTCTTGTTGTTCTGCTTCAGTGTCCTTGCCTCGATATAGCCCGTGCCGGTCGTTGTACCGGCGGCATCGGTGGAGTAAGCGCCGCGCTCGAATGTCACACTGTCAATCATGATATACTGTCTGCCGCTTTCGTCCTCAAGAGCCTTGAAGTCCTTGCCCGGACGGATGAAGTATGGTCTGCCGGCAACCACCCAGTGGTAGTTATGCTGCAGGAACTGCGCCACGTTGTAGTAGTCCACGCCGTTTATCGTTTCCTTGTCCTTTATCTGATCGAGGCTGATGATCCATGCGTCATCGCCGAAGATCTTGTGCATCTGTGTGTCGTTGACGCTGAACGGAAGGCTCAGGGCTGTCCACTGTCCTGCCTTGAAGCTGTGGTAGAGTTTCACGTTTACAGTCTTGTCGTAGTGTGCGAAGTCTTTTTCCTTGCCTATGAATTGGTCCTTGCTGCCTTCTGCTGTGCCTTTCTCATCGAGAGTTACAGTAGTCAACTCTGCAGGAGTGCGGTCTGGAGTCCATCCGTCAGGCATAAAGGCGAAGCCGTCGTTGCCGAGCTTAGATCCGTTCATGAAGAGGAAGTAGCTCTTGCCGGCTTTCACACGGAAGGAGTAGCGGGTGTATGCCTTGGTGATGACAGAATATCCCTTTGAACCAGGAACGGCATTCTCGTCGAGCACCTTTGCTATGTCGTATACCTGCTGATGGTCGCCTTTCTCTATTGTAGGCTTAGCATCTGCTGTTGATGGGATATAACCCACTTTGGTGAGCAATTCCTTGGCTGTTTCTGCAGACTTGTCGGTCAGGTCCACTCCATTGCAGTCTTTCACCATATCAGCATAACTGCATCGTATTACGGCTTCTGTGTAAGCGTCAGTATTGCTTCCCTCAAGAGAGTGTGTCCACTTGGCGAGTTCCACTGGGGTTCCCGTCTCGTCGGTGATAAATACAGGGTTGAGCTTCAGCTTGTTTATGCCTTTCTTCGTTGCATTGTCAGGGTCGCCGTCGTATGCCACCATACCGTTCTGTATGATGTATACAGCGATTGTTCCGCTCTCGTCAGGCTCAAACTGCACGTATGTTCCGCGGCAAGGCACGTTGTAGGTCTGGTCCTCATTGTCCTTGTCATAGACGAATGTGGCGTTCACCGTTTCCGATGTAGCGTTCTGTGTGCCGAACGAACCGAAAGAGAAGTTGTCTATAACGCGCTGGTTACTTCCCACGGAGTCCATCTTAGAAGTCTTCCAGCTGTCCACGAGCAGTTCTATCTTGCTCTCGTCGGTCTCGCCTATCTTGTTGTTCTTGATATAAGGACGGTTCTCGCCGTCCTCCCATCCGCCGAAGAATGCACGGATATGTGTAGGATAGTTGGTAGTGGATATGCACTCAAGCACGTTAGGCGTGTATCCGTCCTCCATTACATACGTAGGGATGGCACCGATATAGAGGTCGTAAGCAGGCACCTTCTTTATAGTAGAGCCTTTGTATGCCGACTTCACTTCGGCGTAAACCTTCATGTAGTTCTCCTTGAGCTTCAGGGCGTCGTGATGTTCGATGTCCTGTGTTCCGGTATTGAACATGCTGTGTGTTCCCTTCAACTTGGTGGTCACCGTTCCGTAGTCCTTGCTTATCTCGGCATAGTCTGCGATATTTTCGCTTGAGTTCACCAGACTACCCGTGATATTGTAGTCCACGAACTCATCCACTGCCGTGGTGCTGCTTGTCAATGTAGGCAGTGCTCCGGCATAGCCGTTGGCGTATGCCGTGGCGCTCTCGATAGGCTTCATGTCGTTGCGCAGGGTGATGAAGCCCGGCTCGAAGCTGATACCATGTATCTTCAGAGGCTCGTATGAGTCGGCGTCGCCCTCGTTATACAGATAGTATGTGGTGTTGGCGAAGATAGGATAACGGAACTGCACAGGCTTCTTCTCTGTCGCCTTCACGTCGATATACTGCTTCTCCTTGCCCTTGGCATCCGTAAGCACGATATTGTTGCCGGCCTTGAACTTGGCGTCAATAGTGAGGAATCCGTTGGTGCGCGGAGTGAGGATATAGAAGGTACCGTCTACAGGCAGACCTGTCTTGCGGTCAATCTCTACAGGGTCGCCATATATAACGACCTTGTTATTGTCTTCCGCACTTGCCTTGGCAATCCATGGGTCTTCCACTGTCGCACTGTCGCCTGTAGCCTCTGCAAGCTTTCCGAACTGTACCGTGAGTCCCGGGATGGCATCGATAGTATAACCTCCGTTCACTACGCCGGCACCAGTAAGTACGAGCTTGCCGTGAACGTGGTCTTCGGTTGGGATGTTGTCCTTACCGGTACCGATGTGGTTTCCGTTTTTGTCGAATACAGCCCAAGAGAAGCGCTGCTCCTGACCAAGGTCCTTTACAATGATTCTGAATGTAGTCTTGCCCTCATTGTATTTGTCCTTATATTCTTCTTTTGGAGTTGCTATGAATGTAAGGTCTGAATAGTCGCCATTTACAGGTTTTTTAGAGATAATGAAGTCGCCTTTATCATCAATGGTTATTCCTGCATCCTTTAACTTCTTCTTTGATTCGTCAGAAAGCTTCAGATCATAATATTTCTGTATGTCGTTGCCCAAACCGTCAGTCACCGTAATGTTAGGCTGTGTAGGGAAGTCCTTGTCGCTCGTGTAGATGATGATTGGGTCTGGAGTGACTGTGATGGTAGGAGTTACCTTATCCTGAATGTTGAAGGTCTCGTTTACGGTTGTAGTTCCTGTGCCATCCTCGAAATATCCGATATTGTATGGATACATGGAATAGGTCAGGTCGACATTTCCCGTCTTGAGGAACGTCAGAGTCCAGTTCGAATCAGTATTATGACCCTTTACAGACCAGTATATGTCCCACTTTTCGCCATTGTAGCTGTTGGGGTCGCTGATTCTGTTCCCGTCCTTGTCTACTACGATATGGTGGTCTGCGTCGTCATAAGGATAATTGTCGATTTGTACATCTCCTCTCTTGAACTTTATGGTGTATTCGCATCCGAAGTCGGCTGCTTCGGAATTATGGCGAAGCTCATACCGCTCACCTTTGTCCTTATTTAATTTCGTATCGTCGATTTCAGGCACATATACACCGATAACCTCAAAGCGGTTCTGCATGTTTATCTTCGTGTCCTTCGTTATGTTCACGTCCTTCACGTCGGGAGTGAGCTTTATCCTCACGGGGCGCGGCTTTATCTCAAATTCGTATTTGTCCTCAGACGCATTGTATTTCGCCTTTGCAGTTTCGTTATAAACGTTGGGATAAACCTGGCAGTAAACATTTACTGAATACAAACCAAGCTTGCAGGTCTTCATCGCGGCATCGCGGTTCGACATGTCGCACGCCACGAACTCATTGCGGCGGACGCCTGTCTGGAATGGTACGTCGCCGGAATTCAGATTGTCCGGATCGTATGCTGTAACTCCAGCATTCCAGAATACAGTGATGTTCTCAGGAGGGGTCTGCGTGCCCTGTTCCGACATAAGAGGGGTCAGCCACCCGTTAGGCGTATGCATCGTCTTGCCTGCAGCCAGCGGTGCTACAGACCATGCTATCCACAGCGGCTTGCTGTTGTCGGTGTAAGAAACCGTAGGCGTGATGTCGTTTCCGAACTGGTCGTATACCGTAGGCCTCTGCATGCTCATGTTCTGCATTCCGGTATATGCCAGCTGCTTTGTGTCGGCGAAGATGAGTTTCGGTGAAACCTTCTCGTCAACGATATTCAGGTCTAACACTACATCATCTATATTGTCGTATGCATTATTATAGAGAGGTGTAAAAGAGAATCTTATCTTTGCCACTCCGGCTGTGCTGCCGGTGTTGATGACAGTGGTGTTCAGTTTTTCGTTGCCTTTCTCCAGACTGTTGTAGTCATAGCTCGCAACCGTAGCCAGTCCCTCTGACCCGTCCATTACCGTTGCCGTCACGGTGAATCTCTTTGTGATGTCCACGGTGAGCGCGTTGCCGTTATTGTCGGTTGTATTGTAGTTGATTTTGAATTTCGGGAGAGATATTGTAGTTCCTGTAGCGGCATACCAACCTTTGCGGTATGTCTCGTCGGTAACGAACTCCGGCACTACCCTTACCGGTGCTTCAGCCTGTACCTTGTTCAGAGTGATGCGGTATGTTGCTTCCGCCTCTTCAAACATGTTTGTGTAACGGTCTGACGGCACAGCTTTCACATGAACGTATACTACGCCAGCCGAGTGTCCTGTCTCGATGTCGCCATAGCGAGTGTTCACTCTTGTTCCTGTAGCTGCGTCAACATTCCATGTCTCGCCTTTTTCCACTACGTTGGTGCCTTTTGTTCCGTCTGTGGTCTCGCTCGTAAGGTAATACGAGAGGTAGAAGCGGTTTGTCACCCGTGTCTGATTCTTGTCGTTTTCATACACGACGACTGCCGGCTCAATGAACTTGGTGTCATTGAGATACGTTGCCTTTTCGCCTTTGCTCTTATCTCCATATCCGTCCTTTCCGTTAAGACCGATATAGATACACGGCTTTTGTTTAGTCACTGCGTTCCCTTGGGCTTTGGCCACAAGTCCTGCGCACATCATCAGCATTAGCATGATGATGCCTCTGAAAGCTGTCAGCTTTCCTTCCATAAATGTCTTCATCGTTATTGTAACCCAGTTTTTATTACATCATAGATTAAGTTTAGTAGACCTGATAGTAGTTTCACGATTGTTCCCTCAATACGTTAACTCCTCAGATAGCTTTGTTTTAGTTCGACATATAGCTTTTCGTATGTCTGTTAGTATTTTTTTAATTAGCGTTGCAAAATTATTACATTTCTATTAAACTTGTTCCTTTACACTTATCAATTTAACAATTATTTAAATAAAAAGCGAACACAAACGTTTACATTGTCTTTAGTGAGCAAGTTGACAAGGAAAGGGGTTGACGAGTTGATGAGGAAGGGGGGTTGGCGGGAAGCATGAGCCAGTACTTTTATAGATTCGGATAGAAGTACTGGAGTAATCCAATAGAAGTACTGGAGTAATCCAATGCAAGTACTGTCAGTGTGACTATGCTATACGACCGGTATACCATAGCTATACTGCCCGGGATGATACCGGAATCCGGACAATTACTGATGAATGTTCAAGGCATATAGCCTGCTTCTGGGAAAAAAAGAACGAGAACCCCATATCACATGGAGTTCCCGTTAGGTTAACTAAAATATATATGCCAATCTGCTAACTTCTGTTTTTCCTTATTTCATCATCACCTTGCGTGCGGACTGACCGTCGGTGAGGATGTTGATGCCGGAGGCTGCGGCAGTGCGGCGCTTGCCGTCAACCGAGTATACAGCCTTGGCGCTGAATGGGGCATCAGCCGCTGCAGGAGTGCTGATTGCAGAGGCCGGACCTACAGGAGAGACCTTGCTCAGTCCGCCGTATTCGTTGGCAGCCTGGATGGCGTAGGTGTTGCCCTCGGCATACTCACAAGATGTGGCTGTAGTGAAGCCCTCAACCTTTCCGTTCTTCGTTATCACGTAACAGATGGCGTATGGCACGGCGCTCCATTCAATCCTACCGCCGTTTACCTTAGCCTCAGGTGCAGCGCAAGCCTCGGTGAGCAGTTCCGGTTGCCAGTTGTCGTCACCCGAGAGAACGTTCTTTACTGTATACTGTGCAGCCTCTTCGTCAGTCAGATAGTTTTTAGCCTTACCTTCCACACGATTGCCGCTTGCATCCTTATACCAGTATGTATCCTGACGATGAGAGAGGTCTACAGGGTTGCCGTCGCCGTCAACGGTGTTGTAGTCCGCCCACAGGACAGGCAGTCCGCCCATCGTGTCATACCATCCCTTTGCCGGAATAGTAACCTCCGCCTTGGTATTGATAAACACAGTCTTCGGGAAGTTGTGCCATGGTCTGCCTAACCATACGTCTGTCTCCGACGGAACGCCAGGGGCAGTGATGACATTGTTCATGAAGACATAACCCCATTCCACATCCTTCTGATGAGAAGGAGCCACGATATAGCCTCCGCTCTTACGCACGATGTTCAGTGTGTCGTTGTCGAAATATACGTTACCGCTGTTATAGATGAAGTCAACGGCACCCTCAATGAAGGAATCCTTCACGTAGTGGCGATAGTTAGACTTGCTTGTTGTAATCCATGTGTCCTGATAGCTGTACATACCAACCTTATTGAACACGATACGGTCGTTCTCTGTGTTCAGGGCAAGAGCTTGCGGACCATCGTTCTTCTCCACTCCGTATGAGTTTACGAAACTAAGTCCTTCAAAATACAGATTCGCTGCATGAGCCACAAAGGTTGCTCCCTTGTCAACGGACAGCGCATTGCTTCCGCCGCAGAGCTTGTCGTCACTGATGAACACCTTGTCGCGTCCCTGGCCGATGAAGTATAGATAAGGCTTGTTGGCCGGCAGGTCTACGTGCTCCTTGTATTTACCCTCCTTGATGAAGATGAGCCACGGCTTCACACGATTTGCCGGTGCCGCATCTATAGCAGCCTGCACTGTGGTGTAGTCGCCGGTACCGTCTTGCGCCACGACAGCATCATAAACCTTTGCCTCCGGCTGCTTGCGGTCCATCGTAGTGAAGCTGAATTCCGTTCCGCCGAAAGCGTTGCCGCTGCGGTCGAGAATCATTCCTGCCGGAAGCTTGAATGTATAAGATGTAGAATACTTCAGTCCGCTGTACTGATAGACTACGGTCTTGCCGCTTACTGTAGGCTTAAGGGTCTCCGCACCGAGAGTAGCCGTGCTGTTCTCTGCCGCTACTACTTTCTCATCGAATGTCAGGATAACGGAACCGTTTGCCGTTGCTCCCGTAGACTTGTCTGCAGGAATAGAAGACAGGAGTTTCGGGACTTCATTATCATTTACAGTTTCCTTGTCTGCAAGCACAAAGATCTCCGCCACGGCAAGTCCGTCATAATCACCAGCAGAGCCGACGAGCGGAGAGTCATAGTCTGGCAGGAAGCGAACGCGTACCGACTGCTGTCCGGCAGCTTCGGCAGGCAGTTCAAACTCCTGAGAGTCCCATCCACGGGCAGGAAGATTATAAGTGCCGAACTTTGTGTATGTTGTACCGTCAACAGAATATTCTGCGTTTACGATGCTATGAGCATTGAAGTCGTCACCGACAGCTGCAGAGAGCTTCACTGCGGAATAGCCTATGGTAGAGAAGGATATTTCGAAATAATACTTATCAGAGAGCTTCTTCCAGCAGCGGGCTGCATACTTGCCGTTCTGTCCTCCCTTTTGGGAACCACAGGCAAGCCAGCTTGACGTGTTGCCAGCGGCATTGCGCAAAGACAACAGTCCTGCATTGTCGCTCTCAGCCTTGTAGTCGGCGGCGCGCTCGGATGAAGGATTGTCGCTATAGAGGTCCCAACCTACGATATAGTCTGTACTGGAGAAGTTGGCAGTCAGGCTCTTCTCTCCGTCCATCCTCACCTCGCGCTCCATCGATGTAGAGTTGTCCTCCCAGCTTGTGAACGTAAGGATACGGTTGTTCAGGGCGGTAAGCTTCACGTCTGTTCCTGATTCATAGTAGTGTACACCGTTTACCACGTTGCCTGCTGGCGAGAACTGCACGAGGTTTGCATTGGCACCTCCTTCGAGCTTCACGTTCAAGGCATACACTTCATTCTTTATATATGTAGCAGTAAGGGATGTGTTCGCATTCAGTTCGAAAGAATAAGGGTTCTCTGTAGAGACGACAGTGTTGTTGTCGTCAACCCATGCCTGGAAATGATAGCCGAAGTTTTCGGTTGTACTTACAGTGATGCGTGTACCTTCGTCAAACTTGTCTCCTGCCGGGGTAACGCTAAGTGTGCCAGCTGTTTCATCTGCAGACTTCACGCTGAGAGTATAGACAGGAACGCTTATCGGTGTACCGTTCAAATCACCTGTCACAACGATATTGCCGAGAGCCAGCTGCTTGTTGTTTGCAAGATTGTAGACATAGAAATACAGTTCCACCTTTCCGCTGATGGTCTGCAACGCTGTCAGTTCTATATCCGACGAAGATGCTGAATTACGTTCCGGATTAAAGCCCTTGAGCAGCTCCACTGTATTGTCGCCATACTTTGCCACTACATCAAGCACTCCTCCACTTGTACCGCACTTTTGAGAGTTGAATGTAAGTTTCTTTGGAGTGAAGTTTATTCCTTTCTTCGTAACGATAGAGAAAGCCACATACGAAGCCTCATCCCTTGCATTGCCAATCTTTTCGGTAGGGTTAAGCTTTGACAGGTCTCCCTGCTTTCCGTTGAAATACAATTTACTGCCAAGCGAGAAGCTTGTTGTTGATATTGCAGCAGGTTCTGACACGTCTGCTGCTGAAGGATTATCCCCGCTTTTGTCAAAAGCCCACTTGATGGTGGCATCCTTGGCGCTGATGGCTCCTTCTGCCATTGCATAGCCCAGTCCCATCCATGCGACAAGTACAGAGGCTATGACTGTTAGGATTCTTGTATTTTTCATTATCCGTTATTTATTTCATTATCTTCTTGGCTGTTCCGTTTCCCACCACGATATTCAGTCCTTTCTTCATACCGTTTTGGCGCATGCCATATATATTATAATAGGTGGCAGAGGTCTTCTTGTTGTTCTCCAGAGTTTTTACGCCAGTGGAACCGTCCACTGCAACGCCACCAATCTTCACATCACTGACGCAGATGGTCTTTCCAGTGGCTGAACCATTATACCAAGGATAGATACGTACGCGCAATGTCTCATTCTCTTTGAGTTCAAGCACTGGTGTCGCCTTTACCTCCATCATGTCGTTTGCCTTCATCGAACCGGAGAAGTCGGCGATGTTCACGGCATTTGCGAAGTTTTCCTCCTTTGAATAGTATATCTTGCAGCGCATTCCGTTTCCTCCGCAACCGCACACATACATGCTAATCTCATTGACATTGAATGTTGTTCCCTTTGCGGGCTTCACGGCAAACTCAATCCAGCGGGTCGACACCTCGTCGATTTCGCCGGCAGGCCATGTCTCGCCCTCGATGATGTTGCGCTGCACTTTGCGTGTGGCGTCAAAGCCTGTTCCTTCAGGCCATGTGGTGTTGGCGTTGGGGGCGGAATACTTCTGCAGCTTCATCTCGCTGTAGCTCTCGCCCAGAACAGTCACAGGACCTTCGGTAACGCAGGCGTCGTCCTTCTCCAGACGCCAGTAGGCTGATGTGGCAACGCCGGCAGCCAGTTCGATGCATTTGCCGGTGACTGGAACCGATACGCTCTTGTCGCCGCTCGTCACGGTGATGCTTCCGTTGATGTCGCCTGCGGCGGCAAACTCATAGCTCACCTTCACCGAAGCGATCATATTGCCGCCCTTGTAGCTGAGGGTGGCAGAGGGACCGAAGCTTGTTCCGTCGGCAGACACCTGTATGCCGTCGCTTGCAGTGATGCTCACCGTGCCCTCGGCAGGGGTGAGGTCGAAACCGTTGATCTGCAGGTCGCGCACCACGGTCTGTCCCTTATAGGCCTGTCCGAAATCCAGAGTGGACGGGTTCACGCTGAGGTCGCTCGTCAGATTGATGTTCTCCGTCAGGATGCCTGCCTTCTGCATCAGCTGTGCGGCGAGGCGTGCAATCAGCGTTGCGCCCATGGCCGAGGTGTGGGTGCTGCCGTTTCCGTCGAAGAGCAGTTCGTTTGCCTTGGCGTCGCCGTAGCTTTCATAAAGCTCCTTTGTGGCAGTGGTGAGGTCGAGATACTGCACTCCCATCTCCTCTGCCACCTGCTTCATCTGGTAAGGATAGTCGTATGTATGGTCGTCTTCGCCCACCTTGTTGCCGGTGGTGTACTTGCCGTCCTTGATGAGGCTGAAGTTGTCGCCGAGGTCGTGGCGGCCGTTTCTGCGAATCGTGTTTCCGGAGAAGTATTTCCTGCATATCGCACCCACAAGTACCGGTGTGGCTCCCAGGGCGCGCGTCTCATTGACATACTTGCGCAGGTATTCCTTGTAGGTGCCGCTTGCCGTGGTTCCGCGGTAGTCGGTGGAGTTGGCCTTGGCGTCGTCGCCGATGCTCTTGTAGTATGCCTTCAGTTCGTCGCCGTCGCATCCGCCGCTCTTCTCGTCGTTGTGGGCAAACTGAATGAGCACGTAGTCACCGGCCTGTATCTGCTTCTTGACCGACTGCCAGTATGGGGCTTCCATATAGAAGCTCTTGCTGCTGGCTCCGTTCTTGGCACGGTTGTTCACCGTGATGTCGCCCTTGAAGAACTGTTGGAACATCTGTCCCCATCCTCTCGTGATGGTGGTGTTCTCGTCGTAGGTGGCCATCGTGGAATCGCCGATGGTGTGAACCTTGCGTGCGTCCGCACACAACGCCGCGCATGCAGCCAAAGCGGCTGCCGCAAAGAATCTCAATCTCATTTTTTTTGTTTTGAAGTTATTATTCGGTTAGTAATTTCCAAGTAATTTTCCGGCTGCAAAATTACTCCTATTCCAATAAAGGGACGGGGTAAATTCTGGTCGAAAGGGTGGAGAAATGCCGCAAGCCACCTGTATAAAGGGCTTTTCGGGGTGGATTTTTGTGTTTTCCCCCATGGAGCCACGTGTTTCTTATGCAAAAAAGTGAAGCGCTTGCTTGCATATTTAATAAATGTGGATTACCTTTGTTGGGGAGAATGGCAGATTATCGCCGTTCTGATAAAAGGAGACAAGACTATGGCACGTAAATACGAACTGCAACAGGAGAATCCGGAAGAGGACGCGAGGACAGTTTCCTCGGAACTGTTCCAACGCTATATCAAGAAGGACAAGGAGTCAATAACCCATATAATAAAACAACAGAAGATTATGGCAAAGGTTTATATGTTTCTTGCCAACGGGTCGGAGGAGATAGAGAGTCTGATTCCCGTTGACGTGTTCCGCCGCGGAGGAGTGGAAGTGAAGACAGTGAGCATTACCGGCTCGGAGTATGTGGAGATGGCGCATGGCGTCACCGTGAAGGCAGACATGAAGTTCGAGGATGCCTCATTCGAGGATGCCGACCTGCTGATGCTGCCCGGCGGACTGCCCGGTGCCACCAATCTCAATGAGCATGAAGGTGTGAGGGAGGCAATACTGAAGCAGTATGAGAGCGGAAAGCTCGTTTCGGCAATCTGCGCCGCACCGATGGTGTTCGGTTCGCTCGGCATAGTGAAGGGCAAGCGCGCCACCTGTTATCCAGGATTCGAGAAATATCTCGACGGGGCGCAGTACACCCACGAACTGTGTACGGTGGACGGAAACGTCATCACTGGCGAAGGTCCTGCTGCCACACTGCCCTATGCATACACGCTGCTCGCCATGCTCACAACGGAGCAGACTGCCCACGCCGTAGCCGAGGGCATGATGTTCCTGCATCTGATGGAGAAATAGGAGAACAGAGTCTTGATAACCCGTCAACCCGTTTGCTTGTCAACTCGTCATAACATGAAAAGAATGCGATACGTGATAATCGTAGCCGGCGGCAAGGGACTGCGTATGGGAGCCGACATCCCAAAGCAGTTTCTGCCCGTAGGCGGACAGCCTGTGCTGATGCGCACGATACTTGCCTTCAGGGAGTTTGACCCGGGGATGAAGGTGATTCTCGTGCTGCCGCACCACCAGCAGGAATACTGGAAGGGACTTTGTGCGGAATATTCGTTCCGCGAACCGTTTGCCGTTGCCGACGGCGGAGAAACGAGGTTCCACTCCGTGAAGAACGGACTCGCCCTTATCCCCGATGATGCCGAAGGCGTGGTGGGGGTACACGACGGCGTGCGCCCGTTCCCGTCGAAGGAAACGATAAGCCGGGTCTACGATGAAGCCGAAAGGACAGGTGCCGCCGTGCCGGTGGTGCCGGTGGTGGACACGCTGCGCCATATCGAGGGAGGGGACATCACGGAAGGAGAGTCGAAGACCGTCTCACGCAATGAATACCGCATAGTGCAGACGCCACAGACGTTCGGCATCCGTATTCTGAAAGACGCCTACCGCCAGGAGTATTCGGATTTCTTCACCGACGACGCTTCCGTAGTGGAGCATGCCGGGCACGCCGTCTCGCTCGTGGAAGGCAACCGCGAGAACATCAAGATAACCACACCCTTCGACCTCGCCGTGGCAGAAGCAATGATCTGACAGAAGAAAAGACTATATAATAATGTATACATTAATAATGTATGATTCTTAATTCTTCATTCTTAATTCTTAATTCTAAATCCCGCAAAGCGGGACAATTCTTCATTCTTAATTCTTAATTCTTCATTCAAATTCGCTTTGCTTGACATTCTGAGCCAAGACATACAGTATCTGCCTGGCGTAGGTCCCAAGAAGAAGGAAATGCTCCAGAAAGAGTTGGGTATCGCTTCGATATCCGACCTGCTCGAGTATTACCCGTACAAATACATCGACCGCAGCAAGATATACCACATCAGCGAACTGTGCAGCGACATGCCATTCATACAGATATGCGGGCGCATACTGAGCTTCGAGGAGTTTGAGAGCGGACCGCGCAAGAAACGTCTTGTGGCCCACTTCTCCGACGGGACCGGTGTGGTGGACCTCGTATGGTTCTCCGGCGTCAGATATGCCACGGAGCAATACAAGGTGAACGTGGAATATGTGGTGTTCGGCAAACCGTCGGTGTTCAACGGCAGATACCAGTTCGCCCATCCCGACATCGACAAGGCCGCCGACATGCAGCTCTCGCAGATGGGGATGCAGCCATACTACATCACCACGGAGAAGATGAAGAAGGCAGGACTCACATCACGCTCCATCGAAAAGATAACGAAGAGCATGATAGAGAGAATCAGCCAGCCCCTGCCGGAGACGCTTCCGCCATTCATCGCCAACCGGCTGCGGCTCGTTTCGAGGGATACGGCGATGCGCAACGTGCATTACCCCAAGAACGCCGAAGACCTGCAGAACGCACGTTTCAGACTGAAGTTCGAAGAACTCTTCTACGTGCAGCTCAATATACTGAGATATGCCTCCGACCAGCGGCGCAAATACCGCGGATACATCTTCAGACATATCGGCGAGGCATTCAACGGCTTCTACAGCGGCCACCTGCCCTTTCCGCTCACCGACGCACAGAAGCGCGTGATGAGGGAGATACGCCAGGACCTGGGCAGCGGCAGACAGATGAACCGTCTGCTGCAGGGCGACGTGGGCAGCGGAAAGACACTCGTGGCGCTGATGACCATGCTCATCGCCCTGGACAACGGATTCCAGGCATGCATCATGGCACCCACGGAAATCCTTGCCGAACAGCATCTCGCCACGATACGCGAGTTTCTGGGCGACATGGACATTCGCGTGGAACTGCTTACGGGCATAGTGAAGGGCAAGCGAAGGAAAAACGTATTGGAGGGACTCGCCGACGGCAGTGTGAACATACTCGTGGGCACACATGCCGTGATAGAAGACACGGTGCAGTTCTCGCGCCTCGGACTCGTGGTGGTTGACGAGCAGCACCGCTTCGGCGTGGCACAGAGGGCAAAGCTATGGAGCAAGAGCCAGAACCCGCCCCACGTGCTCGTGATGACCGCCACACCGATACCGCGCACACTCGCCATGACCATCTACGGCGATCTCGACGTGAGCGTGATAGACCAGCTGCCGCCAGGACGCAAGCCCGTGGTGACAGTACATAAATACAACAACCAGACAACGAGTCTCTACAACGGCATCCGCCAGCAGATACGCGAGGGCAGACAGGTGTATATCGTGTTCCCGCTCATCAAGGAGAGCGAGAAGCTCGACCTGCAGAACCTTGAGGAAGGCTTCGCCACGCTCCTCGAAGTGTTCCCCGAATTCCGTCTCAGCAAGGTGCACGGCAAGATGAAAGCCGCCGAAAAGGAAGAAGAGATGCAAAAGTTTGTTAAAGGCGAAACGCAGATTCTCGTGGCAACAACCGTAATAGAAGTGGGCGTGAACGTGCCAAACGCCTCCGTGATGGTGATACTCAATGCCGAGCGCTTCGGCCTCTCGCAGCTCCACCAGCTCAGGGGGCGCGTGGGAAGAGGAGCCAGCCAGTCATACTGCATCCTCGTGACCAAGCCGCAGCTCACCACCGAGACCAGGAAACGCATCGACATAATGTGTGACACGAACGACGGCTTCCGCATTGCCGAAGCCGACCTGAAACTCCGCGGACCGGGCGACCTGGAGGGCACGCAGCAAAGCGGAATGGCCTTCGACCTGAAGATTGCCGACATCGCACGCGACGGACAAATCGTGCAGATGGCACGCGACGAAGCACAGCGCATAATCGACTCCGACCCCACATGCGAGAAAGCCGAAAACAGTATGCTCTGGCAGCATCTGGCGGCGCTCCGCAAAACCAACATCAACTGGTCGGCAATATCATAGACAAGCCCCGGCAACCGCATAGCCGAGGTCACCTGGCGGCGAAGATAATCATCATCCTGTTAGTCCTTTACGGCAGTTTCCGTGTGTTAACGACAAACTAAAAACTGTTAAGCCGTGAACAACTTTAAAATATTTTTACTACCTTTGCAGCGAAAATTTAATCGTAATGACGAATATCTGCATTCTTTGGATATACATCATCACGATTAGCCTTAATCACACAGAGAGCGCACCGGCCTCACCTACTACGCCACACGCATCTCTTTAAAAGACATTTTATGCAGATTAGAAAGAGTTTAAAGACATTAGCAATATCAGCAATCATGGCACTTGCCACAGTGCCTGCCGCAGCGCAGGACCTGCTCGCAAGACAAGCCCCGGTAGACAAGAAACTCAAAGCCGTAGACACGCTCGCCCTGAGAAACCTCGTGCAGAGGGAGCAGGCTGGCTCACCATCGGCACAATTATATAAGGAATGGAACAACAAATACGCACACCGCGCAACTGAGCTTCCTGACTCATTCAACATCAATCTGCGCCACTTCTGCATGCCGACCACAAGCCGCATCATCACTTCCAACTTCGGAAGACGCTGGGGACGTATGCACAAGGGACTCGACGTGAAGGTATACATCGGCGACACCATCCGTGCGGCATTCGACGGAAAGGTGCGCATCGTGAGATACGAGGCCGGAGGCTACGGAAACTACGTAGTGATACGCCACCACAACGGACTGGAGACCATCTACGGACACATGTCGAAGAACCTCGTGGCAGAGGATGAGACAGTACGTGCCGGAGACCCGATCGGACTCGGAGGAAACACCGGACGAAGCACCGGTTCGCATCTGCATTTCGAAACACGCCTCTGCGGCGTAGCCCTTAACCCAGCCCTCCTGTTCGACTTCAAGAACCAGGACGTGACGGCAGACAACTATATGTTCCGCCGCAACACATACGACCGCGAGTCGCTCGCCGCCACACGTCTGCGCGGCAAGAACGACGATGTGGCATCCGCCACGAACAAGGAGCCGGCTGTCGGCGACAATGTGGAAGAGGGAGAAGTGCGCTACCACAAGGTGGCACGCGGCGAGACCCTCTACAGCATCGCACAGAAGCGCGGCACCACTGTCGACAAGATATGCAGACTCAACCATATCTCCAAGAAGCAGCGCGTAAGACCAGGCCAGATTCTAAGATACTCTTAACATAGCTATAGCCTCTCCCCATCCAAGGGGAGGCAACGAAAAAAGGCTGCATGATTCAGTTCATGCAGTCTTTTTTTGTTGAGTCATATATATGTATACACATTTTTTCTTATCTTTGCATAAGATAAGCTGCATCTCAGCATAACAATCAAGCAAGCTTGTTGTTCTGCCTTCGATTTGCATTATCTTTGCATAAGATAAGCTGCATCTATATTTGAATAATCTATAACAACACATTTTATGAAAAGACTACGCGCAATTGCCATTGGCTTGCTCATTTTGGCAAGTCTTGGAGCCAAAGCACAAAGCAAAGACGTGTATCGTTCGCCCAAAACGTCGATTTGGGTAGGGTTCAACAGTGGACATTACAAGCAGGACGGTTACCCTTCACTGAAGAGCAATATCGGTGGCTCTGTCATGCTGAACAGTTCATTCTGGATAATAAAGCCTGGAAACCAGCGCTTCAAGCTTGGTATTGAGGCGGGGTGGTTGGACCTGAACTATTATGACTACAAGGTGAACATGCAGACCTTTGAAGGTGGAGTCTACAGATATAAGTTCCAGCAGTTTGACTTGGGAATGCAGGCTGGTCTGTGTGCCGACTACCACATAACCCGCGACATCCGTCTGCATGCACGTGCTTGCTATAATCCGGCTTATTCGGGGATTAAGGTCAAGGACGACCTGAACTATGCCTTTGCCAATTATGGCACGGCAGGCATAAGCATATCCTGGAAACATTTCGGTGTGGGGTTCGACGTGAAATTCGGAAAGGCAAAGTACAAGAACATAGATTATGAAGAAGGCGACGAAGAGCATATCGTGGAAGGCGACGAAATGGGAAGCACCGTGCCGGGAACAATAAACGGCGGCGAGAAACTCCCTGTAAAGCTGACTTCGCTGCGCACGTCAATCGTATTCTCCTTCTGAAAAACTTAATGTAAAACATCAAAAACCGACTTTATATGAAAACTACATATACAAAGATTCTGTCTGTACTGGCGTTGCTGTTTGTTGCTGCCATGGTTGTATCGTGTGGCGAAAACGACATACTTGAGCCGTCAGTTACAAACAAAGATAATGCGGAGAAGCTTGAACTGGACACAGTCACATCGCGCTTCAAATATGAATATACCTACAACGATGGCGTGGTGGAGCTTAATGACGAACATTTCGCATGGTTCGACCCGTCGAATGTGGCACGTGTGAAACAGGATGTGATATATCTGAAGGAAAACACTCCGGAGAAATTCATACCCAAGAAAGGTGACGTCTTTGTGGTGAACAACGGCTCCAACAGTTTCTTGCCCTTTGGATATATGGGAATGGTGGACTGGGTGGATACAGATGCGCGTCCCATTGCCGTGCATGTGAAGGATGCCACTCTCGAAGAAGTGTACAAGGAGCTTGACCTTGATGTCAGGCTTAATGCAGAGCAGCTGAAGAATCTGCCATACGCCTATGCCGTTATAGATGATGAGAGTATAGAGAAAGTAAATAATAATAATATTCAGTCTGTATCGCGTAATGCTTGTAATAATGTCTCCGGAGTAGAATCCAAACCGAATGAGGATGACAAAAAGCCCAATGCAGAGATAGAAGTGGAGAGAAATCCAGATGGCTATTATAATATAGCTTTGCCTTTATCATTCAAAAAGAAAAATAATAAAGAAATAACAATTACTCCTGAAGGAGGTGTAAGAATACGTCCTTTGTATAGTGAGCAACGTGTTTATATCCATAATTCGGTGAAAGAAGAAGACTATCGGGATGAGGGATGGATTGTTGACTATAACGGAAGGCTCAGTTGTTCTGCAGTTGATGAAGATTCCAAAGACGTGTATAGAATAGATGGAGCGGATTTCTATATGGCTTTCCCATTGGCAGGCCCTTTGTTTCTGAACTTACACTACAAAATTTCATTATTTTTTGAGTCAAGTTTCTTATTCTCAGCAGGACTGAAAGGCAAACAAACAATAATAATGAAAACAACTTCTAATAGTGATACTCCGTTGACTTCTGATAATAAAATCGATTTGAAATGGGGTGATGGTAGTTGGAAAGCTTATTTTGATAAATTGGAACTGTCTGGCAGTATTGGTGTGGAGTTCAATTTTGCTTCAAATCTGGTCGGAGTTCCAGTTGCAGCCTCTGTTAAGCCAACATTTGCTCTTACGGGAAGCGCCAATTTGTTAGACAAGGATTTGCTTAAGAAAAATCCTATGATTGCTTTTGATTTCTCTGCAAAAGCCGGTGCATATTATATGAAAAACCTTTTTAAATTTGATGATGAAGGATTTGGAATATGGTATAAATGGAATGTGCTAAGTGCAGATCTGATGCCGATACTCCCTCAGTTTGAATATGCCTACACCAATTATGACAAGAAGAAACACGTAGGTTCATTTAATTATGAATCAAACCCCAAATATGCTCTTTTCCCAAATGTATGTCTGAATCTTGCAAAGGCCAAAGTGGCATTTGTAACCGAAGATTGGTTGAAGGACAATTCTTCGGATTATGTGGTGAAAGAGGTTGTTCCCGTAGCATTGCAGACAAAGGTTAATCAGACAAAATACAAGGCCGAAGTAGGGGGGCTTAATACCTATACCAAATATTATGCCGTGCCAGTTGTAGATATGTTGGGTATTATGAAATACTATGGCAATCCCGTACCCATCAGTGAGGTTCCGTCTCAGCGCATATGTGCCATCGGACCGGATTACGCACAGACTCTGGTCGACGGGGAGCGCATGTATATGACAATTGCCTATGATGAGAAAGGACGGCCCAAGCGGATATTCAACACGATGAACGCGATGGACACTTATATCTCGTATGATCCTCTCACAATAAAGTCGAGGGACTACAGGATAAACGAGTATGGTATAAGAGAGTTTGACGCGCCGACATACATCACCAACGTGGTGCGCGACGAGAAAAGCGGGGTGATGACTTCATGCCGCTGGCACGACAACGAAGATTCAGGTACTAACAAGTTCTACTATGACGACCAATACCACATCACTGGTGTTTCAAATTCCGGCACCGACGGATGGTCCACGATGAAAGCCACATGGGACAAGCGCGGATGTCTGACCAATATACATATCACCGACGATACCGGCAGCGTTACTGATTTCACCTATTCTTACCGCGATGATGATGAGTATGCAAATACGCAAGGCAACTGGACGCTTGCCACAGGCACATTCATGGACGACTTCGTGTTCGGACGTTTGTTAGGCCGTGCTCCTTCCCATCTGCCTACCAAGCTGGTCATCACATCGATAGACAAGGAACCCAATCAGCCGGCAACCACTTCTGTCACTTCTTGCAATATCTCGTATAAGTTTGCGGGTCATGAAGAAAACCGCTATATAGAAAGCGAGAAATGGTCGGTGAGGGAAGACGGAGATGGCTATTCCCTGACCATGCCGTATGCTTACCGCAATATTACGGTAGACGAGGATGTGCTTAAGAATGACAAAGCTGTGGGAATGAACCGCTCCATGCGTACAAACCGGAAATCACAGGTAGCCAGTCTTGCGCGGATTATGCGGAAGTTGAGGCTCCTGAGACACTGATAACATGAAGAAGGCTGCATGAACTGAATCATGCAGCCTTTTCAATTGAAAATTAAAACTTTAATTTTATATTTTCCGCTCCCGTCCTCCAATCTCACGACGGCGGATGGTGAGTCTTGTTGCTTATTTAGCCTGTTTTGCTTCCTTTGTGCAGCAGTTTGTAGCCTTGTTCTTAGTCTTCACGTTCTTGTTCTTGCAGTCTGCCTTCATCTTGCCGTCCTTGTGGCATGTGCCCTTGCAAGTACCTTTGTTGTCACCCTTGCATGTGCCCTTGCAAGTGCCCTTGTGCTCCTTTGTGGCAGCAGTAGTGGCATCGGCGCATTTGCCGTGGTTCTTGCACTCGTGCTTTTTCTTGTCACACTGCATCTTGCAGTTCTCCTTCTTCTGAACATTGCTCTGTGCATTCACTGTTGAAAAACAGAATGCTGCCATGATAGCAGCCATGATAATCGATTTCTTCATTTTTAATGTCCTTTCCTTTAGTTGGTTAATCTTTTGGTCCCTGCCGCCGTCTCCCTGCGGAAGCTCTCCTGTCGTCCCTGTCTTTGGGATGCTGGCGGGCCCGCGATGGCAGCCGGGATGATATAATCACTTTGCAAAGATAGGATTTAAAACAATATGTCAAAAGTTTTTTGTGTTATTAAACTATAATGGAAGAATAATATACCTAAAACTTGGTATGCTGATATGTCAAAAGGCGGTATGTTGTCATCATGATATGTGATTCACTTAATGGCCGGATGGGGCTGAAAAAACGCCTGAAGCGTTTTTTGTTGCTTCAGGCGTTCTTGCTGTTTCTGTCCGCAGGGGCGGGAGAATGGTGCAAGGGCGGATCAGTCCACCTTCACATTCACGTTCTCCTGCTTGATTCCCTTGCAGTATTTGAATTCCGCCGGCTTCTTGGCCGTGATGTCGATGTTCTTCAGATTGATGTTCTCCACGGGCATTTCGGGGAGTCCGTTGAAGAACATGGCGCGGTTGGCGTTGCGGCATACCACGTCCTCGATGTATATGTTGCGGAAGCATGGTGTCTCCTCGGTAACAGGCATTGGTGCAATCTCGGCTGTCTTGTTCTTGCCGGCAGCCTGGGCTTCGGCTGCCGAGAGTCCGCCGTAATATAGGTTGAAGATAACGGCCTCGGTTGGGATATCGAACATCGAGATGTTCTTTATCCAGATGTTTTCCACCACGCCGCCACGGCCTCGCTTGCTCTTGAAGCGCAGTCCCACGTCGGTGCCGAGGAACTGGCAGTTGCTCACGCTGATGTTCTTCACTCCGCCGCTCATCTCCGAGCCTACCACGAAGCCGCCGTGACCTTTGAACACCGTGCAGCCGTCAACGATGACGTTCTCGCACGGCACGCCGCGCTTCCTTCCGTCGGCGTCCTTGCCGCTCTTGATGCAGATGCCGTCGTCGCCCACGTCGAAGCGTGAGTTCACGATGAGGGCGTTCTTGCAGGATTCGAGGTCGAGTCCGTCGCCGTTCTGCGCGAAGCTCGGGTTGCGGATTTCCACTTCTTCTATCAATACGTTCTCACACATCAGCGGATGCACGTTCCATGCCGGTGAGTTCTGGAATATCACTCCGTTGAGCCATACGTTCTTGCTGCCCACGATGTTCACCATCACGGGGCGCAGGAATACCTTGATGCTGTCCCACTGTGCGTCGGTCAGGTTTCCCGTCGGCACGTTCATGTCTGCCATCAGATAGCCCTTCTTGGCTCCCTCGGTGGGAATCCAGAATCCGTCGCGGATGAAGGCTCCGCCCTTGGAAGTGGCTTCTTTCCAGTAGTTTGCGGTGACTTTCTCGCGCTTGAGCGGACGCCAGAACTGTCCGTTGCCGTCGATTACGCCGTTGCCGGTGATTGCCACGTTCTTCAGGTTGTAGCCCGAGATGGGCGACTTGCATCGTTTTGTGTCGAGTCCTTCAAACACGGAGCTCACGATGGGGTAGAGGTCCGGGTCGGGCGAGAAGAGCAGGATTGCGCCTTTCTCAAGGTGCAGGTTGATGTTGCTCTTGAGATCTATCGGTCCTGTATACCATACGCCCTGCGGCACGATGACCTTGCCGCCGCCTTTCTTTGCGGTCTGGTCGATGGCCTTCTGTATTGCTGCGGTGCAGAGCGTCGTTCCGTCGCCCTTGGCTCCGAAGTCCTTGATGCAGGCCGTCCTGTCGGGGAATGTCGGACGTGTCACCTTGGTCATCTTGAACGGCAGGTTCTCGTAGAGGTTACTGTAGGGGTAGCCCTGTGCGCCGGCGCTGACGGCCACGCAGAGGATTGCTACGGCTAAAGCTAAGAATTTCTTCATGTTCGTTGTTTTAGTGATTATTTGTTATTGATTATTTGTTCATTCATTGTGATTGGATGAGGGCCTGCGGCAGCCCGCTGCTCCAATTCATTTATGGTCCTATCAATTATAATAAGGTTTATGGTCAATAGATTCTACAAAGATAAGGAAAATTATCGGGAGGGGAAATTTATCGGGGGGATTTTCTGAAAAAATCCTTATCTTTGCATTATCTTTGCATATTATTCACCCAAACAATAGCTTATGGTTAATCAGGCTCCACAACAATGGGATAAATTCTATCTGAAAGATGTGTCGTTCAAGAACTTGATGACACACAGAATCTTCAACGTACTGATTGTCGCAAACCCCTACGATGCCTTCATGCTCGAGGATGACGGACGCGTGGACGAGAAGATCTTCAACGAATACACGGAACTCGGACTGCGCTATCCGCCCACCTTCACCCAGGTGAGCACCACGGTAGAGGCATCCGAAGTGCTGTCCACCACGAGCATCGACCTTGTGATATGTATGCCGGGAACTGCCGACAACGACGCATTCACCGTGGCGGGGGCCGTGAAACAGGAATTCCCGCTCATCCCCTGCGTCGTGCTCACGCCCTTCTCCCACGGCATCACGCGCCGCATGGAGAACGAGGACCTCTCCATCTTCGACTACATCTTCTGCTGGCTCGGCAACACCAACCTCATCCTTTCCATCATCAAGCTCATCGAGGACAAGATGAACCTGGAGCACGACATCGAGGAGGCGGGCGTGCAGATGATACTGCTCGTGGAAGACAGCATACGCTTCTATTCATCCATACTGCCCAACCTCTACAGCTATATTCTCGCACAGAGCCAGCGCTTCGCAACCGAGGCGCTGAACCCCCATTCCGCCACGCTACGAATGAGGGGCAGGCCAAAGGTGGTGCTGGCCCGAACATACGAGGAGGCGATGGACTACTATCTCCAATTCCCCGACAACATCCTCGGCGTCATCAGCGACTGCCGGTTCCCCAAGGGCGGCGAAAAGGACTCCGAGGCAGGACTGAAGCTGCTGCGCGAGATAAGGAAGCGCGACCATTTCATGCCGCTCATCATGGAGAGCAGCGAGGCCGAAAACAAGGATAAGATTGACATCAAGGGAGTGTGCTTCATCGACAAGAACTCCAAGAAGATGAACATCGACCTGAGGAACCTCATGGCCGAACACATGGGATTCGGCGACTTCATCTTCCGCGACCCCAAGACGCACGAGGAGATAAAGCGCATCCATAACCTGAAGGAACTGCAGGACAATATCTTCACCATACCTAACGAATCCATGCTCTACCACATCTCGCGCAACCACATGAGCCGCTGGCTCTGTGCGAGAGCCATCTTCCCTGTATCGGAATTCCTCAAGACGGTGACGCTGGAGAAATACAAGGACGTGGACGCCCACCGGCAGATTATCTTCGATGCCATTGTGCAATACCGCCATATGAAGAACCTCGGCACGGTGGCCGTGTTCCGCCGCGAAAGGTTCGACGCCTACAGCCACTTCGCCCGCATCGGCGACGGTTCGCTCGGCGGAAAGGGAAGAGGACTGGCCTTTCTCGACCACATCATCAAGTCGCACCCCGAATTCAACGCCTTCCCCGGCGTTAAGGTGTCGATACCAAAGACCGTGGTGCTCTGTACCGACGTGTTCGACCAGTTCATGGACAACAACAACCTCTACCAGATTGCCCTGAGCGACGCTCCCGACGAGGAAATCCTCCAGGCCTTCCTCAAGGCACAGCTGCCCGACCAGTTCATCGACGACTTCATGACCTTCTTCGAGGCGATAAAGCATCCTATAGCGATACGCTCGAGCAGTCTGCTCGAAGACTCCCACTACCAGCCGTTCGCCGGAATCTACGCCACCTATATGATACCGTATCTCGACGACAAGCGGGAAATGCTCCGTATGCTCGCCGCCGCGATAAAGAGCGTCTACGCATCGGTATACTACAAGGACTCCAAGGCTTACATGACAGCCACGAGCAACGTGATAGACCAGGAGAAGATGGCCGTCATACTGCAGGAAGTGGTGGGCAAGCAATACGGCGACCATTTCTATCCCAACTTCAGCGGAGTGCTGCGCTCCATAAACTACTATCCGTTGGGCTACGAGAAATCGGAAGAAGGAATAGCCAGTCTTGCGCTCGGACTCGGAAAATACATCGTGGACGGCGGACAGACGCTGCGCGTAAGCCCATACCACCCCGACCAGGTGCTGCAGACGAGCGATATGGAGATTGCGCTGCGCCAGACGCAGACACGCTTCTACGCCCTCAACATGAAGCATGTGGGCGAGGACTTCAAGGTGGACGACGGATTCAATATCCTGAACCTCAAGGTGAAGGATGCCGACGCCGACGGCGCACTGAACTACATTGCATCCACCTACGACCCCAACGACCAGGTGATACGCGACGGATTATACGACGGCGGAAGGAAAATCATCAGCTTCTGCGGCGTACTGAAGCAGGGGGTGTTCCCGCTGCCAAAGCTCCTGCAGCTCTCGATGAAGCACGGAGCCGAAAGCATGCGCCGCCCTGTGGAGATAGAGTTCGCTTGCACGCTCAACAACGACCGCACGGGAGAGTTCTACCTACTGCAGATACGGCCGATAGTGGACAGCAAGCAGATGCTTGAAGAAGACCTGCGCACGATTTCCGACGACAAATGCCTGCTGCGCTCACACAACTCGCTGGGCCACGGCAAGTCGAACGACGTGGTGGACGTGGTATACGTGAAGACCGACGAGAACTTCACCGCCGCCAACAACCCGGAGATAGCATGCGAGATTGAGCACATCAACCGAAAGTTCATCGCCGAAGGCAAGAACTACGTACTCATCGGCCCCGGCCGGTGGGGGTCGAGCGATTCATGGTTGGGAGTACCCGTGAAGTGGCCACACATCAGTGCGGCAAAGGTAATCGTGGAGGTTACGCTGAAGAACTACAGTGTGGACCCGAGCCAGGGTACACACTTCTTCCAGAACCTGACGAGCTTCGGAGTGGGATATTTCACCATCGACGAGAACAAAGGGATGGGATTCTTCCGCAAGGAGACCCTCGACCGCATGCCGGCCGTGGAGGAGACAGCCTATGTGCGCCACGTACGCTTTGAAAAACCCCTCTACGTGCTTATGGACGGTCTGAAACAGGAGGGCGTGATAATGCAGGAAGAACCCTAATCCATTGATGCTTTACGACTTGCAGACTTGATGTATGTCAAGAATAATGAAAAATGAAAATAAAATGTATAAAAACACTTGCAAAAGTAAGACAATAGTCATACCTTTGCAACGTGTTTTTCATAGTATTAGATTTAAGGTTAACAAGGTTGGAGTACAGCGGTACTCCTTTTTTTTGCCCATACCCCAGATATGTGGCTGCGCAAAGCACTGGAAATCATCAGTAAGAGACAGGAAAAACACATAATAAAGCCCTCTTTTTCACATCAATTAATATAGCAAGCATCACATTCAAGGAAAGAAATCGCTATATTTGCAGATGAGAACAATATACTCAAAACAAATCTGACAATTAACCCTAAAAAGGCTTCACGGCGGCATGTCTGCCGCACGAAGTCCGAAATGTATCAAACCAAAATGAAAAAGCAATTAGCAAAGGTTGAAGCCATCATGATGGCTCTGCTTGTTTCGCTGCATGCTGCCGCCGCCGGAAAGATAGACCGCAAGGCCGTGGTGGAGCGGAACAACCCACACGTAACCGCCGTAGACAAACTCGCATCCCTGTCCGTAGGCAACGGCGGATTCGCATTCACCGTAGACGCCACAGGACTGCAGTCGTTTCCCGAAACCTACTCCCCGGGCGTGCCGCTTGGCACCATGAGCCAGTGGGGATGGCACTGGCAGAAGAACCCCAAGCAGCTGCGCGAGGAGGAGAGCTGGAAGGAATATGACTTCGGCAGGGGACACAAGGAAATATACGCCACGCAGTCGTCGGGCGACAAGCGCGCACAGGAAGCCGTGGACTGGTACAGGGTGAACCCACATCGTCTGCATCTGGGCACCATAGGCCTCGCCCTCGGCACCGACCCGAAGGCAGTCTCATCCATAAACCAGACCCTCGACATGTGGAGGGGAGAGATTAAGAGCAGCTTCAGCTACAAGGGAAAGCAGTATGACGTGGCCACCGTATGCGACCCCAACCGCGACATGGTGGCAACGAGGGTGAAGTCTGACGGCAAGATAGCCATCGACCTACGCTATCCCTATCCGACCGTGGGCCACTGCGACGACGCATGCGACTGGACGAAAGACAAGCTTCACTCCACCACCATAGAAAAGCAGCAGGCAGGCTATGCCCTGATAAAGCGCGTGGTGGACGAATCCATATATTATGTGACGCTCCACTGGCAGGGCAGCGCCAAGCTGAAGAAGACCGGCAGAAACCGTCTGCAGCTCACTGCCGGTGGCAAGGAGTTGCAGCTCACCTGCGAATACTCTCTGCAGCCGTCGGCCGTGGAGAAGACATTCGGCGAAGTGGAAAGTGCATCAGCGCTCCATTGGCAGGAATACTGGCAGCGCGGAGCCATCGTGGACTTCTCCCGCTGCAAGGACCCTCGTGCCAAGGAGCTGGAGCGCCGCGTGGTATTGAGCCAGTATCTGCTCGCCATCCAGGATGCAGGAGACACGCCGCCGCAGGAGACAGGACTGACATACAACTCATGGTATGGCAAGTTCCACCTCGAAATGATTCTCTGGCATCAGGCGCAGTTCGCCCTCTGGGGCCACCCCGAGCTCCTCGACCGTTCGCTCTCATGGTATTTCAAGGCCGAGCCAAACGCCCGCCGCATAGCGGAGCGACAGGGCTTCAAGGGAGTGAGATGGATGAAGATGACTGACCCGTGGGCTGGCGAAGCCCCGTCCAAGGTGGGCAGCTTCCTCATCTGGCAGCAGCCACATCTGATATATCTCGCCGAACTGCTCTACAGGGCCAACCCCTCGCCTGCCGTATTAAGGAAATATGCGCGCCTCGTGGACGAGACCGCCGAGTTCATGGGCGACTTCGCCACATACGACAAGGCCAACGACCGCTACACTCTGCGCGGATGCATCGCCGCACAGGAGACTCTGCCGGCGGCAACCACCGTGAACCCGCCGTTCGAACTGAGCTATTGGCACTGTGCGCTGAACATCGCACAGCTCTGGCGTGAGCGCATGGGGCAGAAGCGCGATGCCCACTGGGATGACATCATAAACAAGATTTCGCCCCTGGCCGACAAGGACAGTCTGTATCTCGCAGCCGAGACGCAGCCCGACACTTACTCCAACGAACGGATGTACAGCGACCACCCGGCGGTGATGGGAGCCGTGGGACTGCTGCCGCTGAACCCGCGCCAGACCGACGTGGCTAAGATGAAGAAGACGGAACAGTGGATATGGAAAAACTGGAAATGGGACACTTCCTGGGGATGGGACTACCCGATGATGGCAATGGGAGCCGCTCGAATGGGCGAACCGGAGAATGCCGTGGGGGCGTTGCTGATGAACGAGGTGAAGAACACATACCTTATCAGCGGCCACAACTATCAGAGTGAACGCCTGCGCCTGTATCTGCCCGGCAACGGCGGATTGCTCCTTGCCGTGGGTATGATGTGTGCCGGATGGGACGGCAGTCCGATGCCTAACCCCGGTTTCCCCGACGACGGCAACTGGGACGTGAGATGGGAAGGACTCAAGCCGCTGCCATAATCCGCAGTGCAACATTATAAAACCTATACATCGCCGCGAGGTCATGCTCAGACATGACTTCGCGGCGATATTTATATCCTTAATTCCGCAACACTATAGTTTAACATTATTTATAAGTGCCTGAGCAAC
>USSF01000025.1 GCA_900557405.1 uncultured Prevotella sp. | reverse complement strand
ATTTCTGTTTTTTATCCCAACTGGCTTATAATTCGGAAATTTTATCTAAATTTGTTGCCAAATAACATAAAAGAATGAAGAAAAGATTATTTACTTTTGCTGCCGCACTGATGATAGCGGCTTCGGTTTCGGCGGTGCCGGCGAGACCGACGAAGATGCAGGTGATGCAGCCTGACGGCACTACGATAACCATTATGGTGCGTGGTGATGAGAATTTCCATTTTATCTGTACAGAAGACGGAATGCCGCTGGTAAAGACCGAGGGCGGAGCGTATTGCTATGCCTCGCTCGATGCCGACGGGCGCATCGTGGCAACGCAGCAGATGGCGCATGACATCAAGCAGCGGGGAAGCCAGGAGCTGACATTCCTCAGGACATACGACAAGGAGGCGTCGGCCGTGCGCTCTCTCGGCAAACAGCGCAGTGCGGAGCGCAATGCCGCCCGCATCTCCCGATTGAAGAACCGCGGTGCCATGAAGGCACAGGGCAACACCCTGCAGAAGGAAATGGCAGGTCCCTGGGGCGGCGAAGGCATCGGAGTGACCGGCAAGCGCAAGGGACTCGTCATCCTCGTGAACTTCAAGGACAAGGCGATGCAAGCCGCTCACACGCAGGAGGAATGGAACAACTATTTCAACCAGGAGGGATATTCGGGAAATGGCAATTCGGGTTCGGTGCACGACTACTTCAAGGCGCAGAGCTACGGACTGTTCGACCTGGAATTTGACGTGGTTGGTCCGGTCACCGTGTCGAAGAACATGAGGGATTACGGCGGAAACGATGTGTACGGCAATGACAAGGACCCGGGCGGAATGGTCTATGAGGCGTGCAAGCTCGTGGACTCCAAGGTGAACTTCGCCGACTATGACTGGGACGGCGACGGCGAGGTGGACCAGGTGTATCTCATCTATGCCGGCTACGGCGAGGCATCGGCGAGCAACATATATCCGGAGACTATCTGGCAGCATGAATGGGAACTCACGGCGGCGGGATATAATCTGTCGCTCGACGGAGTGAAGATAAATACCTACGGTTGCTCGTCCGAGCTGACCGGCTATAAGGGCACCACGATGGACGGCATCGGCACGGCCTGTCATGAGTTCAGCCACTGTCTCGGTCTGCCCGACCTCTATGACACCGACTATTCGGGAGGTTTCGGAATGGGAGAATGGGACCTGATGGATGCAGGTTCGTATGCCGGCGACGGATACAGACCGGTGGGATACAACTCATACGAGAAATGGGTGAGCGGATGGCTGCAGCCCACGGAATTGAAGTCGGCCACCATGGTGACGGACATGAAAGCCCTCTCGGATTCGCCCGAGGCGTATGTGGTTTACAACGAGAAGACCCCTACGGAGTATTATCTCTTTGAAAACCGCCAAAAGACGGGTACGGACACTGAGATTCCTGCCCACGGAATGCTCGTGCTGCACGTGGATTACGACAAGGGAGTATGGGAGAATAACAGTGTGAACGACAATCCTAGATACCAGCATCTGACGATTGTTCCGGCGGACAACAGTCTGACGGACAGGACTACCGACGGCGACACCTATCCGGGAAAGAAGAAGAATACGGAGCTTACGGACACGTCAACCCCGGCGGCTGCGCTCTTCAACATCAACAGCGACGGCAGGAAATATCTCGGCAAACCGGTGACGGGCATAGCCGAAACGGGCGGACTCATCTCGTTCGCCTTTATGGGTGGCATCAATCTCGATGCTCCGCAGGAACTGCAGACCAAGGAAGTGACGGGCAACTCCTTCACGGCAGGTTGGGCAGCTGTGGAAGGCGCCGAGTCATACACGCTGGAGCTTCGCCAGAAGACAGACTCCCCGACGGTGGAGGAAGCCGAGAAGATAACCGAAGACCTTTCGGGATGGGGCGAAGGCGTGCAGGGAGACAGCAACACGGACATCAGCGACGAGCTGGACGATATGATGAAGCATACAGGCTGGACCGGTCAGAAAGTCTTTGAATGTCAGGGCAAGGCAAAGCTTGGCAGCAGCAAGGTGGTGGGCTGTCTCATCTCGCCGGCAGTTGCCGACGTCTCCACTTCGTCCGTAACCGTGAGGGTCAAGTCCACGACGTATAGCGCAGACCCGGCCACGATGAACGTGGCGTTGCTCGATGCCGGCGGCGAAGTCATCAATACCACACAGTTCGCGATGAACGGCAGTATGGCAACCGCAGTGCTCGACAACCCTACGGGCGGTGATTACAAGGTGAAGATATATCCCAAGAAGCGTGCCTACGTTGAGGCAATCGGCATCTACGACGGAGCGTTCACCGAGGATGACTTCGCGAGTGTCGTGTCGGCTCCGAAACCGGTGCTTGCAATGGGCATCAAGGGCAAGCAGACCATCACGGGAGTGACGGAGACAACGTACAGGTTTGAGAATCTCGAGCCGTCGCTGGTATACCAGTGGCGCGTTAAGACAGTGGCAAACAATGTCGTTTCCTCATGGACAGCATGGCAGGATGTGGAGCTGCAGACAACTCCTTCTTGCATCAACGGTCTGACCGTGACGGACGGAACCCAGGTGGAGGTGTTCACCGTGTCGGGTTCGCCGGTAGGCAAGATGACCTACGGCAGATTCCTCCAGTCGCCTCTTGCGAGCGGCATCTATCTGCTGAAGAGCGGCGACGGCGTGATGCGCATAGTGAAATGATAAGGAACAATAGCAGGCTCTGAGGCTTGTGCAGAAAATAACAGCCCCCTCATCCGTTTCGTAATTGACGGATGAGGGGGCTGGTTGGGTATTGGATGAATTGCTTTGAAGTATAGGCCGGACTTTATCAGAATTCCACCTTAATAATATAGTCCGTCTCGTTGTCCTTCATGTCAGTGGGGGAGAACACCACGTCCTTACCATTCTTGCGCATCTTCACGCTGCTGCCGGTAGTAAGATTCGTGGCGCGGCGGGGCTTCTTCTCCAGCGGGAGGGATATCTGCGGCATCGCCTTGTCGGTGAGCACATGGATGTAGAGCGGGGCCTTCCTGCCCTTGCCCATTGTCGTCACGATGCTGTCGCCGGCCGTTACGCCTCCGCTCACAGTGGCGTAGATACTCTCTCCGGCTTTGCCGTTCAGCCATTCGCCTATGCCTTTCAGACGGTCGAGGGCCGTTGCGGGGAGTTCGCCGTTGGGCTGCGGGCCGATGTTGAGCAGCAGGTTGGCGCCCTTTGCCGCTGTGCGCACAAGCAGACGGATGAGGTCTTTCGTGGACTTGTAGTTCTGGTCCTTGATTTTATAGCCCCACATGCCGTTCATGGTCTGACAGGTTTCAAGGGGCAGCTGACTGATAGACTGGCCGGACAGTCCGCTCTTGTTTTCGCCCGGGATGTCGCGCTCGAACATCTGCATGTCCTCGCCTTCAAACGGGGTCTGGTGGTGGTTGTTGCCGATGATGCATGCTGGCTGCAGACTGTGGATGAGCCTGTATTGCTCGGGCAGCTGCCAGTTGAAGGGGATGGAGTCCTCGTCGTGGTCCCACCATCCGTCAAACCAGATGCCGTCCACCTTGCCGTATTGGGTGAGAAGTTCCGTGAGCTGAGCGTTCATGAACTTGTAGTAGTGTGGCCAGTCGGCCTTCTTCGGGTCCTTGCCCGTGGTCAGTCCGGTGCGTCCGGCAGGGTAGTCCTCGCGCGTCCAGTCGATATGTGAGTAATACAGATGCAGTCCCACGTCCTGCTTGTGGCATTCGTCGGCAAGCTGCCTTACGATGTCCTTGCCGTATGGCGTGTGCATGATGTTGTAGTCCGACTGCTTCGTGTCCCACATTGAGAATCCCTCGTGGTGACGTGTGGTGAAGCAGATGTATCTTGCGCCCGACGCCTTGATTGCCGAAATCCATTTGGCGGCATCGAAGGAGTGGGGGTAGAAGGCATCGGCTGCCTTGGCGTATTCGTCCTTGTCGGGACCGTAGTTGAGATACCATTCGCCCTGGGCGAACATACTGTAGAGTCCCCAGTGGAGGAAGATGCCGAAGCGGCTGTCGGAAAAGTCCTGGCGCGCTTTCAGGTTCTCCGCTGCAGGTGTGTAGCGGGTTGCATTGTCTGTCGTCGGATTCTGTGCGCTTCCCGTAAGGGTGGCAGAAGCGAGCAATGCTGAAATGATGAGGTGTTTCATAGAATGAATATGGTTAGCATTAAATTGAAAAGAACCGGCAACGTTGCCATTGCCGGTTCCCGTTTATCCGTTGTTATGGTCTTATCATGTTTGGCAGGGTGTAGTCTTTCGTGAAGATGTCTGCCACCTTGTCTATTTCAAGGAACGTGGTGCCTCCGCCTCTTCCGAAGCTTCCGCTGAGGTATGCTATCTTGTCCTCCATCTTGAGGTAGCCTTTCTGGCGGAGCATACGCAGGGCAGCAACGAACTGGTCCTGAGGCTGGAGCTTCTCGTGCTGATATACGGGGATGACGCCGTAGCTCAGGGCGAGGAGACGCTGTACGCGCTCTCTCACGCAGATGGCGAGCACGGGGTTAGGGCCGCGGAATGCGGCGAGGTTGCGCGCCGTGCGTCCATGCAGACTGTCGGTGATGATGCCGCGCACGCCGAGACGCTCTGTGGATTCAATGGCCTGCTTGGCCAGGAATTCGCTTACGTTGCAGTCTTCGCTCAACGGCACCGGTATGTCATTCTCGCGCATCTTGTCCTTCTCGGCCTGTTCGGCGATGGCCGCCATTGTCTTAACAGCCTCCACGGGGTATTTGCCCGAGGCTGTTTCGCCGCTGAGCATCAGGGCGTCGGTGCGGTAGTAGATAGCGTTGGCGATGTCCGTCACCTCGGCACGCGTAGGTCTCGGGTTGTTTATCATCGTGTGGAGCATCTGTGTGGCAACGATAACCGGCTTCTTGGCCTCGATACATTTCTTGATTATCATGCGCTGGATGCCCGGTATGCGCTCGATGGGCACCTCGATGCCGAGGTCGCCGCGCGCAATCATGATGCCGTATGAAGCCTCGATGATCTCGTCGATGTTGTCCACGCCCTCCTGGTTCTCTATCTTGGAGATTATCTTTATCTCGCTGTTGTGCTCGTCGAGAATCTTCTGCACTGCCAGCACGTCCTCCTTGTTGCGCACGAACGAGTGGGCGATGAAGTCGATGTCCTCCTCGATGGCAAGCAGGATGTTTGCCTTGTCCTTCGCCGTGAGGGCAGGCAGGTCGATGTGCTCTCCAGGAACGTTGACGCTCTTCTTTGAGCCCAGCTTACCGTCGTTCTGCACCTCCACAATCAGTGCGTCGCCCTCTTTCTTCATTACCTTCATGTCGAGCTCTCCGTCATCGAAGAGCACGTCGTCGCCCACTTTCACGTCGTTGACGAAGTCAGGATAAGAAACGTTGATGCAGTCGTGTGAAGTCTCCTCGGTGTTGTGGCCGCATATCTTCACCACTTCGCCTGTCTTGTATTCTATCGGATTGTCGGTGCCGGTGGAGCGCACCTCCGGTCCCTTTGTGTCAATGAGTATTCCTATGTGTTTGGAAACCTTTCTTGTGTTTCTGATAATCTCTTTTATGCCCTCAGGTGTGGCGTGTGCGGTGTTCATTCTCACCACGTTGATACCTGCCTGGAAAAGCTGGCGGATGAAGTCTACATCGCATCTGCGGTCGCTGATCGAAGCAACAATCTTAGTTTGTTTCATACGGATATTTATAAGTTGTTTTGTTTTATGAGTGCAAATTTACGAAACTAATTTCTATTATTCGCCTGCTTGCGCGAATTATTTTATATAAAGCCACTTAAACGATTTCATTATTCAGATTTGCTGTATGTCATTCCCAGGGTTTGAAATCCAGTTCGCCCTCCACCCATTGCGGCGTATTGCTTTCTTCCGGAGGGTTTGATACGCTCAGTCCGATGAGTCTGATACCCTTTCCCGTCAAGTCCACTTCGTTCATCAGTCTCTTGGCAACCGGCAGGATGATGTCTTTTGTGGAAAGAATCCTGTTGACTGTCATGCTGCGCGTCACGCTTGTGAAGTCGGCGTATTTCACTTTCAGCGTGAGTGTCTTGCCGCGGAATCCGCTTTTCTCAAGACGGCGGATGAGTTCCTGCACCGTGTGGTAAAGTTCTATTATGACGGCGGATTTCAGAGTCAGGTCCTCAAGGAAAGTCTGCTCGCATCCCACGGATTTCCTTATCCTTATGCTCTCCACGGGACGGTTGTCGATGCCGCGGGCGAAATCGTGGAACATCGGGCCTGCCTTGCCGAAAACCTCCGTCAGATGCTTCAGCGAACATTCGCGCAGCTGCCGGCCGTTGAATATCCCGATTCTGTGCATCGTCTGCAGGGTTTTCGGACCGACGCCCCAAAAATCCTCTATCGGCAGATTGGCGATGAAGTCGAGTGCGCGGTCAGGATGGATGGTGAAGAGTCCGTCGGGCTTGCGGTAGTCAGAGGCAATCTTGGCGAGGAATTTGTTGTATGACACGCCGGCGCTCGCCGTAAGGTCGGTCTCCTCCTTTATCGCCGCCTTGATTTCGCGGGCAATGTCCACGGCGAGTTCAATCCCTTTCTTGTTCTCCGTCACATCAAGGAAAGCCTCGTCGAGCGAAATCGGTTCGATGATGTCCGTATAGCGGTGGAAGATGCCGTGGATCTGTTTGGAGACATCCTTGTACACCTCGAATCTGCTGGGCACGATGATAAGGTCACGGCACATCTGCTTGGCCTTGGCGATGGACATGGCCGAGTGTACGCCGAAGCGCCGCGCCTCGTAGCTCGCAGTGGACACCACGCCGCGCGGTCCGTCGAATCCCACTGCAATGGGCTTTCCACGGAGAACGGGATTGTCCCTCTGTTCCACTGAGGCAAAGAAGGCATCCATGTCGATATGTATAATCTTACGCAAATTGTCTCTACTATATGATATTTTAATGAGGGGAAAGGATAAGAAATCCGGTTGCAAAAGTACAAAAAAACGCTCTTCCGCAGAATGCATGGACAGAAAATAATAATGATTCAGCCCGTAAATAGTAAATAAAACCGGCATTATCCCGGATTGACTTCCAGATGAAAGGGCGCTTCCTGCCTGGAATTTGTTCCTATTTCCCTTTTTGCAAAGGCATAAAATGACAAAGTGGGGCGGATTCTTGGTCGAAATGAAAAATATTAGTAACTTAGCGCCGAAAATCAAACTTAAACGAGAAAACTGATGAGATGTGCTAAAATACTTGTCGCATCAATGCTCCTTTGCGGGGCGGTAGCGGCAAATGCAGATACTAAGACAATCAGAGTGAAACTGGTGAATCCGCTCAATGTAGACCGCAGTGACGTGCCGGTGGTGGTGTCTTTGCGTGATGTACAGTTTAATGTGGCGGATGCCGTGGTGAAGGATGGCGGCCGGGAGATACCGTCGCAGATAGACGACCTGGACCGCGACCTGCGCAATGACGAGCTTGCCCTCGTGGTGGATATGCCGGCTAAGGGGAAGAAGAGGCTCGAAGTGGAGCTGTTTTCAGAGAAACAGGCAGACCGCAACTATCCGCGCCGCACGTACGGCGACCTGATAGTGCGCGACTCAAAGACGAAACAGAAGAACAAGTTTCCCGGCTATATACACTCGTTGTCGGCACCCGAGGGTGTGGACGTGTTCCATCTGCTGCATCATCATGGGGCGGACTTCGAGTCGGAGCTCGTGGCATACCGCGTGTATTTCGATGAGCGCCAGACGTATGACCTCTATGGCAAATACAAGAAGCAGCTTGAGCTCGAGACGAGCCAGTTCTATCCTGACGATGAACAGCTCGCTACCGGATACGGCGATGATGTGCTTTGGGCAGGACAGACCGTAGGACTCGGCGCATTGCGCGGTTGGGACGGAGAGAAGCCCACGATGGTTTCACCCGTAAGGTCGCGCGGACAGCGCATGGTGGCGAGCGGACCGGTGCGCACCATCGTAGAACTTACGGATGAGGGCTGGCAGCTTGGCGGCAAGACGTTCAACCTGCGCCAGAATGTGATAATATATGCCGGCCACAGGGACTGTGAGGTGCAGGTGTTCCACGACACTCCGGCAGATGGAGTGCAGTTTGTTACGGGAGTGATCAATCTTAACGACAGGATGTTCTCCGACCATAAGGGACTCGTGGGTGACTGGGGCGACAACTGGCCCAACGGCGCAAAGGACTCCATCGCAGGGAAACCGAAGATTGTGGTGGGACTGGCCGTGAACGTGCCTGAGAAATATGTTGTCAGCGAACCGACGGGGCAGAAGGACCAGTTCCTGTATGTGCTCGGCGCAAAGGGAGGTGACAGGCTGACCTACAATATGGCATTTACCTGCAACAAGGAGACGTTCGGGTTCAACGATGCCAAGGCGTGGTTCGCATGGATGAAGCAATGGAAGAAGGAGCTTGACGCTCCGGTGATAATAACAGTGGAATAGGGGCTTTCGGGAATAAAAAGTAAGGAAAAATGTTCCTGGAGGATATTTTTTGTCCGTAGAATGTAGTTTTCCGCTACGATGCTGCGTTATATGGATAGAAAGTATTAACCAACAAATATTAATGTGTATGAAGGATTTTTTGAAGTATGTCAGTGCAACGGTGGTAGGAATCATCGTGTTCATGGTGATAGTAGGTGCGCTTGGCGTGATGAGCGTTATCGGAATGGTGGCATCGGGCAGTTCGGCAAAGGACGTGGCGGACAATACCGTCTTCGTGGTGAAACTCGACGGGCAGCTTGCCGAGCGTTCAGATAATGATATCTTTTCGCAGATTCTCGGAGATGGCGGCATTTCCACGATAGGACTCGACGACCTACTCGACGGAATAAAGAAGGCGAAGGACAATGACAAGATAAAGGGTATTTATATTGAGGCAGGAGCCTTTGCTCCGGATTCATACGCCTCGATGCAGGCGGTGCGCAAGGCGCTTGTTGATTTCAAGAAGAGCGGCAAGTGGATTGTGGCGTACGGCGATATCTACACCCAGGCCACATATTATATTGCTTCAGTGGCAGACAAGGTGTATCTGAACCCGAGCGGACAGATTGACTGGCATGGTCTTGCTTCTCAGACAATGTTCGTGAAGGATGCCTTGGCCAAGTTCGGCGTGAAGATGCAAGTGGTGAAGGTGGGCGCATACAAGAGCGCCACGGAGATGTTCACCGGTGACAAGATGAGCGATGCCAACCGTGAGCAGGTTTCCGTATTCCTCGGCGGAATGTGGAAGAATATCTGCAACGATGTGGCTGCGAGCCGCAAGGTCACCGTGAAGCAGCTCAACGACTATGCCGACAATATGATTACCTTTGCCGATCCTAAGGAATATGTCAGGCTGAAGCTCGTGGACAAGCTTATCTATACCGACGAACTGAAGGGCGAGGTGAAGAAACTGATGAAGATGGACAAGGATGATGACTTCAATACCATCGGCATCGCCGGAATGCTGAACGTGCCGGAGAAGGAGACAGACGGTGACGAGATTGCCGTGTATTATGCCTACGGCGACATCGTGGACGGTGCGGCCGGCGGTTTGATGGGCCAGGGCAAGAGTGTTATCGACGGAACTAAGGTCAGTGCCGACCTGCGCAACCTTGCCGATGACGACGGAGTGAAGGCTGTGGTAATCCGTATCAATTCGGGTGGCGGCAGTGCATACGCATCAGAACAGATGTGGAGGGCGATACAGCTGCTCAAGGCAAAGAAGCCTGTGGTGGTTTCAATGGGAGGCATGGCAGCCTCTGGCGGCTATTATATGAGCTGTTCGGCAAACTGGATCGTTGCAGAGCCTACTACCCTTACGGGCAGCATCGGAATCTTCGGTATGTTCCCGGACATGAGCGGGCTTATCACCCAGAAGCTTGGGGTGAAGTTTGACGAAGTGAAGACAAACAAGAACAGTGCTTTCGGCACGATGGCGCGTCCGTTCTCCGAGGAGGAAATGGGATACCTCTCTATGTATATCGACCGTGGCTACAAACTCTTCTGTCAGCGCGTGGCAGACGGCAGACACATGACTACCGACCAGGTGGAGAAAATAGCGCAGGGCCGCGTCTGGACCGGTGAGGACGCTCTGAAGATAAAACTCGTCGACCAGCTCGGCGGACTCGATGATGCTGTGGCAAAGGCTGCCCAGCTCGCAAAGCTGAAGGAGTATTACACCACTTCATGCCCAGGCAAGGCTGACTGGATGGAACAGCTGATGAACCAGACTTCGGGCGGCAGCTATATAGACCGCAACATGCAGGCGGCATTGGGAGAGTATTACTCTACGTTCATGCTGCTCAAGGACATGAACAAACAGTCGGCAATACAGGCACGTATGCCGTATATCATTAACATCAAGTAAGAAGAGTGGAAGGGGATTTCATAAAGATAAACGAATGGCTATTGCCTCTCAGCTGGCTCTATGGCATAGGGGTGAGACTGCGCAACCAGATGTTCGAACTCGGCATCCTGAAGAGTCGCAGCTTCGATATCCCCGTGATATCCGTGGGCAACATCACAGTGGGCGGGTCCGGCAAGACTCCGCATGTGGAATATCTCATCAATGCATTGCGCGACAAGGTGAAGGTTGCCGTGCTGAGCCGTGGCTACAAGCGTAAGAGCCGTGGCTACGTACTTGCAGGAAAGGCGACCACGATGAGCGAGATAGGCGACGAGCCGTATCAGATGAAGAAGAAATTCCCCGATGTGCACGTGGCGGTGGACAAGAACCGCTGCCACGGCATAGAGTGCATCACTGGTGAAGACGAGACGAAGGACACCGACGTGATTCTCCTCGATGACGCCTATCAGCACAGATACGTGAAGCCAGGGATAAACATCCTGCTCGTGGACTACCATCGTCTGATAATGTATGACAAGCTGTTGCCGGCAGGCCGTCTGCGTGAGCCGAAGAACGGCAAGTCGAGGGCGGATGTCGTCATCGTGACGAAATGCCCCAAGGACCTCAAGCCGATGGAGTTCCGCGTCATCACCAAGACGATGAACCTCTTCCCGTATCAGAAGCTGTATTTCACAACGCTGAAATACGACGACCTCAAGCCCGTATATTGCGGGGAAGACAGGAAACTGGCGTCGTTGACCGCAAAGACGCAGGTGCTGCTCCTTACGGGAATCGCCTCGCCTCGGCAGATGATGGTAGACCTCGAACCGTATACGTCGGACATCATCCCGCTCACCTTCGCCGATCATCATCAGTTCACCGCTTCCGACATCGAGCGCATCAACACGATGTTTGCCGGAATGGAGGGCGAAGACAAGATAATAATAACAACCGAAAAAGACAATGCACGACTGTTCGGCATGGAAGGACTCAGCGATGAGGTGCGCAGAAACCTCTTTGTCCTCCCCGTCGCCGTGGAGTTCATGCTCGAACAGGAGGAAGAATTCAAAGAAAATATTATAGGCTATGTACGAAAAAATTCAAGAAACAGCATCCTGGCTAAAGCAAAGGATGACAACAAGTCCGAAAACAGCAATAATCCTGGGAACAGGCCTCGGACAATTAGCTTCAGAAATCACTGACAGTTACGAATATTCATATAAGGATATTCCTAATTTCCCCGTTTCTACTGTGGAGGGACATGCCGGAAAGCTAATCTTCGGAAAGCTCGGCGGCGTGGACATCATGGCTATGGAGGGACGCTTCCATTACTATGAGGGCTATAACATGAAGGAGGTGACATTCCCTATCCGCGTGATGTATGAGCTGGGTATCAAGACCCTGTTCGTTTCAAATGCGTCGGGCGGTATGAACCCTGAGTTCAAGATCGGAGACCTGATGATCATCACCGACCATATCAACTTCTTCCCGGAGCATCCGCTGAGAGGAAAGAACTTCCCTACGGGACCTCGCTTCCCGGATATGCACGAGACTTATGACCTCGGTCTTATCGCTGAGGCAGATGCCATTGCCAAGGAGAAGGGCATCCGTGTGGTTCATGGAGTATACATGGGCGTACAGGGACCTACATTCGAGACTCCGGCAGAATACAAGATGTACCACCGTATGGGAGCAGATGCCGTTGGTATGAGCACGGTGCCTGAGGTTATCGTGGCACACCACTGCGGAATCAAGACATTCGGTATCAGCATCATCACCGACCTCGGACTTGAGGACACCCCTGTTGAGGTGAGCCACGAGGAGGTTCAGGTTGCAGCCAACAAGGCACAGCCGCTGATGACCGAAATCATGCGCGAGATGATTCGCAGGGCATAACCGATTTTGTCATAACAATATGGAGTGGGGCGGATTGAGGCGGTTTCTCAATCCCTCCCACTCGTTTACGTATATATAAGAAATCAACCGATGCAGGCATTAAGGCTTGCGGAATTCCAATATAAATAAGCAAATGACTGATATTTCAAAACTTGGCGAGTTCGGTCTTATCCACCGTCTTACAGATGATATAAAGCTTAAAAATGAGTCAACAATCAAGGGGGTCGGCGATGATTGCGCCGTGATGCATTATCCCGACAAGGAAGTGCTCATCACCACAGACATGCTCATGGAGGGAGTACACTTCGACCTTACGTATATCGACCTGCAACACCTTGGCTACAAGTCGGCAATGGTGAATATCAGCGACATTTTCGCCATGGGCGGAACACCGCGCCAAATGACCGTCAGCCTCGCTCTGAGCAAGCGGTTCACGGTGGAAGACATGGAGATGTTCTATAGCGGACTGCGCATGGCATGCGACAAATGGGGCATCGACATCGTTGGAGGCGACACCACATCATCATATACCGGCATGGCGATAAGCATTACCTGCATAGGCGAAGCAGACCGCGAAGACATAATCTACCGCAATGGAGCACATGACACCGACCTCGTTTGCGTGTCGGGCGACCTGGGAGCGGCATACATGGGACTCCAACTGCTTGAGCGCGAGAAGAGCGTATATTACCAACAGGTGGCTGAGGCCAAGAAGAAGAACGACAAGAACGCACTGGAGCAGCTGGCGCATTTCCAGCCCGATTTCGCAGGAAAGGAATATCTGCTGCAACGCCAGCTCAAGCCCGAGGCGCGCGGTGACATCATGGCCAAGCTGCGCGAGATGAACATCCGCCCTACGGCGATGATGGACGTGAGCGACGGATTGAGCAGCGAGCTGATGCATATCTGCAGCCAGAGCGGATGCGGATGCAGGATATATGAGAAGAACATCCCGATAGACTACCAGACAGCGGTCATGGCGGAGGAGATGAACATGAACGTGACCACATGCGCACTGAACGGCGGCGAGGACTACGAACTGCTCTTCACCGTGCCGATAGGCGACCTTGAGAAGATAGAGCAGATGGACGGCGTGAAGCTCATCGGACATATCACGAAGAAGGAGCTTGGCAATATGCTCGTGACGAGAGACGGAAACGAATTTGAACTTAAGGCACAGGGGTGGAACCCATTGGCATAAGACAGAAGCTTTTCAGGAAATGGAAGATTTAAATAGGATACAGAAAGAAAAGAAAATCAGACGGGAACTTGACCTGCTTATGCGCACGGGAGAAATACTCGTGGCGAGCGGAGCAGACACGACCCGCATATTGAGAAACCTGCATCGCGTGGCGGCGTATCTCGGCTTGCCCGACGAGAACCTGCATATCCACGTGACGTACAACATGCTGCAGGTGAACCTAAGCGACGAAGAGCACTCGCTCAGCAAGTTCCAGCGCTGCGACCGTCATGGCATCAACATGACGGCGATATCCGCCGTGAGTAAACTCACGTGGAGGGCAATCAGGGAAGACTACACGCTCGACCAATACGAGGAGCAGCTCGAAATGATAAAAAACAGACCACGCAACTATACCGTGAACCAGGTTGCCATAGGCGCCGGATTCGCCTGCGGAGGATTCTGCATACAGTTCGGCTGTGACTGGACGGCATTCTTCTATGCCTCAATAGCCGCGATGGTGGGCTTCAGACTGCGTGCATACCTTAATGAAATCGGCTCAAACGGCTACGTGAACATCGGTATAGCCGCCTTCGTGTCCACTATCCTTGCGTGGCTGTCGGCATTCCTCAGCGTTTCGCCGGCCATTATGGGAGCCTTGCCCGAGTGGATGGCTTCGCTGCTCCATACCGATACCCCATGGCACCCCCTCATGGCATGTGCGCTGTTCATCGTGCCTGGCGTTCCGCTGATAAACTTCGTATCGGATATGATAGACAGTCATATGCAGATGGGACTCAACAGGGCGATAAACACCCTGCTTATGGTTACGGCAATGTCGTTCGGAATCTCCATGGCAATCACCGTGTGCGGGGTGGACAACTTCGTGAAAGACCTGAGCATGACGCCTCACAACACCTATCTGAGCTATTCCGTTGCCGCGGCAATCTCCGCCATGGGCTTCTCCATGATATTCAATATCCCGCGGCGCCTGCTGTGGGTGGTGGCTCTGGGAGGAATCATCGCCGTCTGCACGAGAAACTTCGTGAACCTGGGCGAGAGCAACAATAATGTGGGCCTTGATCAGGGACCGATAATGGCATCGCTCGTCGGGTCGGCACTTGTCAGTATGCTGTGTGTCAAGTTCGTACACGTATTCCATACGCCGCTCCAGTGTATTGCCATCCCGAGCGTCATCCCGATGGTGCCAGGCGTATTGATGTATCGTGCCCTTTTTGCGCTCATTGAAATGCAGGGCGTCGTGGGAGAGTTGACCGACGCATTCTCCAATGCAGTGAAAGCCTCGCTCATAATCCTGTGTATCGCCATCGGCGTTACCATACCTAATATATATGCGCGCAGATGGCTCAATCCAATCAGACAGCAGAAGCTGAACCGGCTGATTGTGCAGCGCCGAGAAAAGAGAATCTTTGAGGGACTCGACCCGCAATAAAGCATAATGATGCCCGAGTGTTCCGTATGGGAATGCCCGGGCGTTCTTTTGGTCTTAATCTTACATGTAATTGGTAAAAATATCCGCCCAATTATGATATTTTAAACTTTCTTACTGTAAAAATGTGCTTTTGTTTGCCTTTTTTAGCTAATTGTTTGGCTGATATTGCAAAAATTAGTAAATTTGCATCGCTAAATTGCGTAATAGTTTGTAATGAAGAAAATATTTGTCATATTATCATTTCTTATCCTCATGCTCCAGTCATGCGAGTTCAAGCTGAAACCTTTCGATATTATGGAAGGCGAGAAGCAGGGCGTGGAGGTGTGCAGATATGACAGGCTGGAGAGCCAGTATCTCACTACGAGCGACTTCTCCGCCCTTCAGCAGATGAACACGGACTATCCCATCGAGACGCGCACACTTATAGAGGATATGCTTAGACTTGGCGAAATTGACGATCCGGAGATAAGCAACAAGTTCCTCACGTTCTACCAGGACTCGGTTTTGCAGACGCTCATTTCCGATGCAGAATCGCAGTATGCCAACATCGACGACATCAACAGCCTGTTCAACAAGGCTTTCAGAAATCTGAACAAGTATATACCCAACATCCGGATACCCAAAATCTACATGCAGATCGGTGCGCTTGACCAGAGTATTATAATAGGTAACGGCACGATAGGCATATCCATCGACAAGTATCTCGGCGAGGACTATCCGCTCTACAGGAAGTATTATCCTATGGCGCAGCGCAAGTCGATGAACCGTTCGAATATCGTTCCCGATGCGATGTGTTTCTATATCATGAGCATGTTCCCGATGAAGAATTTCGAAAAGCGTCCGCAGCACGACCGCGACCTTCATGTGGGCAAGATAATGTGGCTCTGCAATAAGATTCTCGAAAAGCAATGTTTCTCCACGAAATATGTAAGTGTGGTGGATAAATACGTCAGTGACAATCCATCCCTTGACATCTCCTCATTCATCCGGAGCGACAAATACGACAGCTTCAAATGATGACAAATGCTTGGTTTGTCAATTGATAAGATATTAGGGGAAATACGAAAGAATGCCAACTTCCATAAACTTGATTATCTCCGAAATGGCTGCGCCGGTCATAGGGCGTCGCCCTGGAAAATATTGTTCCTCTTGAGATAATTGTTAAGCTTGTTGGTGAATTCATAGTTCTTCAGTCCCCAGTCGGGCGCAATCAGCATCCCTTTGGGCGATTGCGATACGAAGCGCTCTATCACGATGCTCCGGCGCAGATGGCGGATGTATTCGCCGATAGTACGGATGTATTCATCAACCGAGAATACATGGAACGGGTTCTCCGTGAACTCGTCGGCAAGTCGCGTGCCGCGCACGATCTGCAGTTGGTGTATTTTCAGTATGTCGAGCTTCGTGGAGGAAATCTTCTCCGCCTGCCTTACGATGCTTCCCTCATCTTCGCCCGGCAGTCCGATGATGATGTGTCCGCCCGTTGTTATACCCCTTTCGGCGGTCCTCCTGATGGCGTCGGCCGAGCATCTGAAATCGTGGCCGCGGTTTATGCGCCGCAGCGTGTCGTCATCGGTGCTCTCTATACCATATTCTATAGTGAGGAAGGTCTGGCGGTTGAGGCCTTCGAGATAGTCCAGGAGTTCGTCGCTGATGCAGTCGGGACGCGTGCCGATGACGATGCCCATCACGTCTTCGCAGTCGAGCGCTTCCTCGTATTTCCTTCTCAGTTCGTCGAGTGGGGCATACGTGTTGCTGAAAGCCTGGAAGTATGCCAGGTATTTCATGTCGGGGTATTTCCTGGCGAAGAATTTCTTGCCCTCCTCAATCTGCGCCTTTATCGGGAGCAGGCGGTTGCAGTAGGAGGGATTGAATGTGCGGTTGTCGCAGAAGGAGCATCCTCCGCTGCTGACTTTTCCGTCGCGGTTCGGGCAGGAGAATCCGGCGTCGATGGAGATTTTCTGTATGCGGAACGGGAACTTCTCCCGTATCCATGAGCTGAATGAATTGTAATTGTTCATAATTTATGTCCGTAGTGGGCGGATAACGGCAAAAGTGGTCGCCGTTACCCGCTTTTATTAGCGAATGCAAAGATAATTAATAACTTTTAATTAAGAGCGATGTGATAGTAGAAAGAAAAATGTTACCTTTGCCGCTAAGTTGTTTAATCGCCGTTTTTATGGCTTAAAATCTTAAATAAAAGAACAGTAATACGTATGAAAAAGATTATAGTAATGTGTGCTGCACTGGTTTTGAGTGTTTCGGCTGCAATTGCTGGCAACAATCTTACCCTGAAGGATATCACTTCGGGCAAATTCGCTCCCAAGGGCATCGGTAGCATTACGGCTCTCACGGATGGCGAGAGCTATGCACAGGTGAGCAAGGACGGGAAAAAGGTAGTGAGGTATTCTTTCCGCACGGGCAAACAAGTTGACGTATTGTTTGATGTCAACAATACCGTGGGCGAGAAGATCGACAGCTTCGATGACTATATTCTCAGCCCGGACGGGTCGAAGATTCTTATCCAGACGAAGACAAACAAGATATACCGTAGGTCGTTCACAGCGGTATACTATATATATAATATAGGTAGCCGCAAGCTTGAGAAGCTTTCGGACTATGGCCCCCAGCAGGTGCCTACATGGTCGCCCGACGGAAAGCAGGTGGCTTTCGTCCGCGACAACAACATCTATCTCGTCAAGCTACTCTATGGCAACTCCGAGAGCCAGGTGACGAAGGACGGAAAGAAGAACGAACTGATAAACGGTATTCCGGACTGGGTAAACGAGGAGGAGTTCGGCTTCAACTCGGCGCTGACGTTCAATGCCGACGGTTCGATGATATGCTGGATAAAGTATGACGAGAAGGAAGTGCCGCAGTATTCGCTCCAGATGTTCAAGGGCATGAAGCCGGAGAACAAGGAGTATGCAGAATACCCCGGACTCTATACCTATAAATATCCCAAGGCAGGACAGAAGAACTCCGTGGTTTCTGTTTACAGCTACGACATCAAGTCGCACCAGACACGCAAGCTTCAGGTTCCGGTGGCTGCCGACGGATACATTCCTCGACTGTTCCCTACGAAGGATGCGCAGAAGATGATCGTGTTCACGAACAATCGTCATCAGGACGAGTTGTGCATCTATGCCGTTAATCCGCGAAGCACCGTGGCCCAGCTCCTCATCAAGGAGAAGAACAGCAAGTACGTGCCGGAGGAGGCCATGGACAACATCAAGATTACCGACTCGCACATCCTTCTGCCAAGCGACAGAGACGGATACATGCAGCTCTATCTGTATAGCATGACCGGAAGTCTGGTGAAGAAGATTACATCGGGCAACCGCGACGTGACCGACGTATACGGCTACGACGAGGCGACGGGCAATACCTATTACCAGGCTGCAGGCAAGGACCCGATGAACAGGGAGGTGTATGTGACGGCGAAGAACGGAAAGACACAGTGTCTCACTCCGCGTCTGGGCTGGAACATGGGAACGTTCAGCAAGGGGTTCAAGTATTTCGTGAACTGCTGGAGCGACATGAATACGCCATTCGAATTCACGATGTGCAGCAACAGCGGCAAGCAGATTGCCGTGGTAAACGACAACAAGGAGCTCAAGGACAAGCTGAAGGAATACAACCTCCCGCAGAAGGAATTCTTCTCGTTCACTACATCAGAGGGCGTGAAGCTCAATGGTATCATGGTGAAGCCGCACGACTTCGACCCGAACAAGAAATATCCCGTAATCATGTGGCAGTACAGCGGTCCGGGCAGCCAGCAGGTGACAAACGCATGGAATGTAGGCTCAATGGGACAGGCTTGCCTTTATGATGGATATCTTGCCGACAGAGGCTTCATCCTGGTATGCGTGGACGGTAGAGGAACCGGCGGAAGGGGTGCAGAATTCATGAAGTGCACATACCTTAAGATCGGCGACCTCGAGTCGAAAGACCAGGTGGAGACAGCCCTCTATCTCGGCACACTGCCATACGTGGACAAGGACAATATCGGAATATGGGGATGGAGCTTCGGTGGATTCAATACATTGATGAGCATGAGCGAGGGACGCGGTGTGTTCAAGGCCGGCGTTTCGGTTGCTCCTCCTACGGATTGGCGTTTCTACGACACCATCTATACAGAGCGCTACATGCGCACGCCGAACGAGAATCCTACGGGATATGACGTGAACCCGATAAAGCGCGCAGGCAAGCTGCACGGCAGTCTGCTCATCTGCCACGGACTGGCCGACGATAACGTTCATCCGCAGAATACCTTCGAATACACCGAGGCGCTCGTCCAGGCAGACAAGGATTTCCGCATGAACATCTACACCAACAGGAACCATAGTATCTATGGAGGCAACACACGCAACCATCTGTTGCGTCAGATAGCCGATTTCTTCGTGGAAAAGATGAAATAACGGAAAAAATGGCAAATATTGTCGTTGTGTAATGCATTTATGGATAATAATTATTATATTTGCAAAATAATCGAAAAATAAACGAAAATGGAATTTACTGCAAAACAAATTGCTGAGTTCATAAACGGTCGTATTGAAGGCGATGAAAATGCGGCGATAAATACATTTGCTAAGATTGAAGAAGGAACGAAAGGGGCCATCTCCTTTCTTTCGAATCCAAAATATACCCATTACCTTTACGACACGGAGTCAAGTGTCGTACTGGTAAATGAGGATGTGGTGCTCGAACGCCCCGTGAAGGCTACGCTCATCCGCGTGAAGAACGCATACGAGTCCGTAGCGCAGCTGCTTCAGCTCTATGAATCGATGAAGCCGAAGAAGACAGGCGTCAGTCCGCTGGCATCCATCGCTTCTTCTGCCAAGGTAGGGGAGAACTGCTATATCGCTCCGTTTGCCTGCATCGGTGAGAATGCCGTGGTGGGCAACGGTTGCCAGATTTATCCTCATGTCACCATCGGCGACGGTGCAAAGATGGGCGACAACTGTCTGTTCTATCCCAACGTGACGGTATATCATGGATGCAAGATCGGAAATAATGTAACCATCCATTCGGGTTCTGTCATCGGTGCCGATGGCTTCGGATTCGCTCCAAATGCCGAGGGCTACGACAAGATTCCGCAGATTGGTATCGTGACGATAGAGGATAATGTGGAAATCGGAGCCAACACCTGTGTGGACCGTTCCACAATGGGAAGCACCTATCTGCGCAAGGGCGTTAAGCTTGACAACCTCGTGCAGATTGCCCACAATACGGACATAGGCGAGAATACCGTAATGTCGGCACAAGTGGGTATAGCAGGCAGCACCAAGGTCGGCTCATGGTGTATGTTTGGCGGACAGGTTGGTCTGGCCGGACATATAAAGATAGGCAACAAGGTGTTCCTCGGCGCACAGTCGGGTGTGCCTGGCAGCATCAAGGACGACCAGACTCTTATCGGTACGCCTCCTATGGAGCCGAAGAAATACTTCAAGTCACAGGCCATCTTCCGCCGTCTGCCGGATATGTATTCGCAGCTCAATGAACTGCAGAAGCAGGTGAAGGAGCTTGAAGAGAAACTGAATGGAAAATAAAGAACAGTATATATATGTCAAAACAGAAAACACTAAAAGGTAGCTTTGCTCTTTGCGGCAAGGGACTTCACACGGGACTCAGTCTTACCGTGACGTTTAACCCTGCTCCTGAGAACAGTGGATATAAAATACAGCGCATCGACCTCGACGGCGAGCCCGTGATAGAGGCGATTGCTGAAAACGTGGTTGACACACAGCGAGGAACGGTATTGGGCAAGGGCGATATCCGTGTTTCTACCATAGAACATGGAATGTCGGCACTTTATGCAATGGGAATCGATAACTGTCTTATACAGGTAAACGGTCCCGAATTCCCTATCCTTGACGGTTCGGCAGCAATGTATGTCGATAAAATCAAGGAGATAGGAATCGAAGAGCAGAACGCTCCGAAGGATTACTATATCATCCGCCACAAGATTGAGGTGAAGGATGAAGAGACCGGTTCCTGCATCACCATACTTCCCGACGAGAACTTCAGCATCACCACGATGTGCTCTTTTGAGTCGAAGTTCATCAACAGCCAGTTTGCCACACTCGACAATATGGAGGACTATGCCAAGGATATTGCACAGGCACGCACCTTCGTTTTCGTTCGTGACATAGAGCCGCTGCTCAAGGCGAACCTTATCAAGGGCGGAGACATGGACAATGCCATCGTAATCTATGAAAGGCAGACCACACAGGAAAGGCTTGACCAGCTTGCCGACTTCCTGAAGGTGCCTCGTCTCGACGCCACAAAGCTCGGATATATCCAGCACAAGCCGCTCGTGTGGGAGAATGAATGTACACGCCACAAGCTGCTCGACATCATCGGTGACATGGCTTTGATCGGCCGCCCGATAAAGGGCAGGATCATCGCTACGCGTCCTGGTCATACCATCAACAACAAGTTTGCCCGTCTGATGCGCCGCGAGATAAGGAAGCATGAAATCCAGGCTCCTATCTACGACTGCAACGAGCCGCCGGTAATGGACGTGAACCGCATCCGCGAACTCCTTCCTCACCGTTATCCTATGCAGCTCGTTGACAAGGTGGTTTCTCTCGGAGCCAACAGCATCGTCGGTGTGAAGAACGTTACGGGCAACGAGCCTTTCTTCCAGGGACATTTCCCTGACGAGCCTGTCATGCCGGGCGTTCTGCAGATTGAGGCAATGGCGCAGTGTGGCGGTCTTCTGGTATTGAACACCGTGGAGGACCCTAAGTCATGGTCAACATACTTCATGCGCATTGACGACGTGAAGTTCCGTCAGAAGGTCGTTCCGGGTGATACATTGCTTTTCAAGGTAGATTTGCTCGCACCGGTGCGTCATGGCATTTCTTCGATGAAGGGATATGTGTTCGTTGGCGACAAGGTGGTTTCTGAGGCAACGTTTACCGCACAGATAGTTAAGAACAAGTAAGTTTTTGAATATAAACGATAGATTATGAATCAGATTAGTCCGTTGGCATTTGTTCATCCCGAAGCAAAGTTGGGAGACAACAATATTATTGGCCCTTTCTGCTTTATCGACAAGAATACTGTGATGGGCGACAATAATAATCTGCAGAACAGTGTCACGATACATACAGGAGCCCGCATAGGCAGTGGCAATGAGTTCTTCCCGGGAGCAAGCATCAGTACTAAACCGCAGGATTTGAAGTTTGCCGGCGAGGAGACCACATGTGAGGTGGGCGACAACAACAGCATCCGCGAGAACGTGACGATTTCAAGAGGAACTGCATCCAAGGGCACCACGAAGGTGGGCAGCGGTAACCTGCTTATGGAATGTGTGCACGTAGCCCACGATTGTGTGCTTGGCAGCGGATGTATCATCGGCAATGCCACTAAATTTGCCGGCGAGGTCACAATCGACGACAATGCCATTGTCAGCAGCACGGTATTGTGCCATCAGTTCTGCCGTATCGGTGGATATGTGATGATTCAGGGCGGCTGCCGCTTCAGTCAGGACATTCCTCCGTATATCATTGCAGGAAAGGACCCGACGAAGTATTGCGGCATCAATCTTATCGGTCTGCGTCGCCGCGGATTCAGCAATGAGAAGATCCAGATGATACACGAGGCATACCGCCTGCTGTATTCAAAGGGACTCATGGCAGAAGGTATCGAGGAGATTCGCAAGAACCTCCCGGAGTGTGATGAAATTAACTATATCATAGATTTCGTACAGTCATCCAAGCGTGGTATCGTAAGATAATGACGGCCGCTCTCTGATGGATGGTTTTGGATTATAGTGTTTGGAAGACGTATGCATGCCAATGCACATCTTCCAAACATTTTTTTATTGACATGCATAACAACATGAATAGCGCGGATAATAACATGGTCAACATGAATAAAGACATGGTTGGCATGGATGCTGACAAGCGTAACACCCTGGTGGTAATACTCGGTCCTACGGGAGTAGGCAAGACCGAGTTGTGCCTGCGTGTTGCGGAGCACTTCGACATTCCGATTATCAATGCCGACTCACGCCAGCTGTTCCGCGAAATACCTGTCGGCACGGCAGCCCCTACGGCAGAACAGCAGCAAAGGGTGAAGCATTATTTCGTGGGGACGCTCGGTCTCGACGACTATTACAGTGCTTCTATGTATGAGGAGGATGTGATGAAGTTCCTCTCCGGCTATTTCAATCCGCAGCGCCGTTTGGCCCTCCTTACCGGCGGCAGCATGATGTATATCGATTCTTTATGCAACGGAATCGATGATATACCGACTGTGGATGATGCCACGCGTAGTATGATGAAGCGGCGTTATGATGAAGAGGGACTGGAGAAATTGTGTGAAGAACTGGAGCTTCTCGACCCGGAATATTATGCCATCGTCGACAAGAAGAACCCCAAGCGCGTGGTTCACGCCCTTGAAATATGCATCATGACCGGCAAGACGTATACTTCGTTCCGCAAGAATGAGAAAAAGCAGCGTCCTTTCAGAATCCTGAAGATAGGACTGAACCGCGACAGGGAAGAACTCTACGAACGCATCAACCGCCGTGTGGAGATGATGGTGGAGGAGGGTCTTGTTGACGAGGCCCGCCGCGTTTATCCCAAGAAGGGGCTGAATGCCCTGAACACGGTTGGATACAAGGAACTCTTTGAGCATTTTGACGGGAAATGCACGCTCGATGAGGCTGTTTTCCGCATACAGTGTGATTCCAGGAAGTATTGCAGAAAACAGCTGACATGGTTCCGTCGCGATTCCGGGATAAAGTGGTTCCACCCCGATAACATTGAAGAAATCATAAAATACATCGAATCCTTTGGCTAAATAAAAGGTAAATGTGTATATTTGTACTTATTTAGCAATAAAAACGACAAATATTTAAGCGTATGTTCAAGAAAATAAAGGCAGTAGCGGCATACCTCAGCAAGAAATTCGTCAAGTTCTGCCGATGGTATAAGAACCTCTACAAGGGAAAGGCATGGTATACGAAGACCGGAATCGGCTTCTGTTCCTGCATTGTGGCTTTCTTCCTCTACCTCGGAATGGTAGACATCAACTTCCTGTGGCTGTTCGGTAGTTCGCCAGGCTATCTCACGGGTATTCTTGACCCTCAGGTAAGTGAGGCTTCGGAGATTTACAGTGCCGACGGAAAGCTCATCGGAAAGTATTTCAATGAGAACCGTACACCGGTGAAGTATGAGGAAGTGGCACCTTCGTTCTTCAAGGCACTTGTCGATACAGAGGACGAGCGCTTCTACAAGCATGTTGGTATCGACCCTATCGGCTTGTTCGGAGCCGTGAAGGATGCCGCCACGCATCATGGTGCGCGTGGAGCTTCCACCATTACGCAGCAGCTCGCCAAGAACATGTTCCGTGTGAGGAAGAACTACTCTACAGGACTGCTCGGCAAGATTCCCGGACTGAAGATTCTCATCATGAAGAGCAAGGAGTGGATCATTGCCGTGAAGCTCGAATCCGTATATACCAAGAAGGAGATAATCACGATGTATGCAAACACCGTGGACTTCGGCTCCAACTCCTACGGAATCAAGACGGCGGCAAAGACATACTTCAATACAACTCCTGCCGACCTGAAGACAGAGCAGGCGGCTGTGCTCGTGGGTATGCTGAAGGCTACCACGTATTATAACCCCAAGTCGAATCCCGAGAACAGCATGAAGCGCCGCAATGTGGTGCTCAACAATATGGTGACCCATGGCGACTTGTCGCGTGCCGTGTGCGACTCCCTGTCGCAGCTCCCTATCACATTGGACTTCAATTTGGAGGAGAACTACGACGGCCAGGCCAAGTATTTCCGCGAGGCAATCGCCAAGGACAAGGATATAAAGCAGTTCCTGCAGGACAATGGCTATGACCTGTATACCAGCGGCTTGAAGATTTACACCACTATTGACACCCGTATGCAGAAATATGCCGAGGCTGCCGTGACGAAGCAGATGAAGCAGGTGCAGCGCAATTTCAACAGCCATTGGAGCGGACAGGACCCGTGGCGCGATGAAAACGGAAACGTCATCCCCGGATTCATCGAGGGCATCCTGCAGAAGCAGCCTGGCTACCAGCAGTTGCTCGCCCGCTTCCCTAACAATCCCGACTCCGTGGAGTACTATGTGAACAGACCCCACAAGGTGAAGCTCTTCGACTATGAGAAGGGTACGATAGAGAAGGAGATGAGCATGGCAGACTCCGTGCGCTATATGGTGAAGTTCATGCATTGCGCCTTCGTTGCCATGGAGCCTCAGACCGGAGCCGTAAAGGCATGGGTGGGCGACATCGACTTCGATACATGGAAATACGACAAGGTGACGGCCGACCGCCAGCCTGGTTCCACCTTCAAGCTCTTTGTCTATACAGAGGCGATGAACCAGGGACTCACCCCCTGCGACAAGCGCCGTGACGAATATATCCGCATGGAGGTATATGACAAGGTGAAACATGAGAACACCTTCTGGACACCTTCGAATGCCAACGGACGCTTCTCCGGCGACTCCATCCCGCTGAAGGGCGCCTTCGCCAAGAGTATCAACTCCATTGCCGTGCGCCTTGGCCAGGAGATGGGAATAAAGAATATCATCAACACCGCCCATCAGATGGGTATAACCAATGAGCTGGAAGATGCGCCGTCGCTCGCCCTCGGTTCGTCCGACGTCAAGCTTCTCGATATGGTGGACGCCTATTGCTGCGTGGCCAACAACGGAAAGCACGTCACTCCTGTCCTCGTCACGAGGATTGTCGACAAGGACGGCAAGGAAGTATACAAGTCTACAGCGGACGAGGAGCAGGCGATACCATACAAGAGCGCCTTCTTCATGCAGCAGCTGCTGATTGGCGGTATGCGCGAGCCGGGCGGAACATCACAGAGCCTTTGGGCCTATACCGATACGGCGCGTGATACCGACTTCGGAGGAAAGACCGGAACCACCAACAATCATTCCGACGCATGGTTCATGTGTGTCAGTCCGAAACTTGTCTGTGGCGCATGGGTAGGCGGAGAATACCGCTGCATCCACTTCCGCACGGGTGCCTTGGGACAGGGCAGCCGCACGGCATTGCCGGTATGCGGATATTTCGTACAGTCGGTTATGGGCGACCCCGCATTCAAGGAATACCATGCCAAATTCGACAAGCCTCATGATGCCGACATATCCTATGGCATGTATAACTGTGCAAGCTATACTCCGGCGCGTCGCGACACGACGGCCATAGACAGCACGCAGGTCGTAGGCGACATGGAGGACGTGGTGGAGCTTGACGAGAACGGCAATGAAATCGTGCGTGAACCATCTTCCGCCACCCACCCGGCAGGTCATAACGCGGCTGCCGCAACGGAGCAGAAGCCGCAGACCGAAGCCGCTCCGAAGCATCAGAAGCCGAAGAACCAGCAGATGTCACTTGATGACTTCTGATAGAGTAGGGCATACTCCCATTGGAGTCCGCCTGGTTATAGAATAAGCATAAAAGGCTGGAAGGCGGCATTACTGCCTTTCAGCCGCATACTGAAAGATTGAGGAATTGAAAGATTCTGAAAATATCATAGATACGCAGAACGAGGAGTTCCAGAAGGCGCTCCAGATCATAAACTATACCCGTCGGTCGCTTTTCCTGACAGGAAAGGCGGGGACGGGTAAGTCTACATTCCTGCGCTACATCTGCCGGCACACCAAGAAGAAGCACATCGTGCTCGCCCCTACAGGCATTGCCGCAATCAATGCCGGAGGGTCCACGCTCCACAGTTTCTTCAAGATACCCTTCCATCCGCTCATCCCCACCGACTCCCGATTCTCAAACCGCAACATCAAGGACACCCTGAAGTACAACGGCGAGAAGCGCAAGATTCTCCGTGAGGTGGAGCTTATCATCATCGACGAGATAAGCATGGTGCGTGCGGACATAATCGACTTCGTGGACAAGGTGCTGCGCATATATTCGCGTAATATGCGCGAGCCGTTCGGCGGCAAGCAGCTCCTGCTTGTGGGCGATGTGTATCAGCTCGAACCCGTTCTGCGGGAGGAAGACCGCCAGTTCCTGCGCCCCTTCTATCCCTCGGCCTATTTCTTTGATGCCCACGTGTTCAGGGAGTTCCAGCTCGTGAGCATCGAATTGAGGAAAGTCTACCGCCAGAACGACCCCACATTCATCAGTATCCTCGACCATATCCGCACCAACACGGTGATGGACTCCGAACTCAGTATGCTCAACCGCCGTGTCGACGCTCCCGTGGAGAAACACGACAATGCCCTCGCCATAACCCTGTCCACGCGCCGCGATACTGTGGACTATATCAACGAACAGAAGCTCAGGCAGTTGCCCGGCAACCCTTCGGTGTTTATGGGAGAGATAAAGGGAGAGTTTCCCGAGAGCAGTCTGCCCACGCCCATGCAGCTCGACCTCAAGGTCGGGGCACAGGTGATATTCATCAAGAACGACCTCGACAAGCGTTGGGTGAACGGCACGCTCGGCATCATCGAAGCGATAGACGAAGCCGAGGGAATGCTCTATATCGTGACCGATGAGGGCAGGGAGTTCGAGGTGGAGCGTGCCTCATGGAGCAACGTGCGCTATACGTACAACGAGAAGGAGAAGAAGATAGAGGAGGAAGAGATAGGCGTCTACGTGCAGTTCCCCATCCGGTTGGCATGGGCAATCACCGTGCACAAGAGCCAGGGCCTCACCTTCCGCCGCGTCAATATCGACTTCACGGGCGGAGTCTTTGCCGGAGGCCAGACCTACGTGGCGCTTTCGCGCTGCACCTCGCTTGAGGGAATCAGCCTGAAAGAGCCGGTCCGTCGCCGCGACGTTTTCGTCAAGAGCGAGGTGGTTGCCTTCTCTCGCAACTACAACAACCAGACCGTGATAAACAAGGCCCTCTCCGAATCCAAGGCAGACAGGGAATATAATGATGCCGTGAAGAGTTTCGACAAGGGCGACTTCGAGAGTTTCCTCGCCAGTTTCTTCAAGGCAATCCATAGCCGATATGATATAGAGAAGCCCCTCGTGCGCCGCTTCATCCGCCGCAAGCTGAACATCATCAATACCCTGCGCGAGGAGAACCGTCGCCTCAAGGAAGAAATGCGGGGGCAGGAGAAATTCCTCAAGCAGCTCGCCGTGGAATACGTCATGCTCGGCAAGGAGTGTGAGCATGAGCACATGCCCGAAGCCGCAATCGCCAACTACGAGAAAGCCCTCAAACTCTGTCCCTCCATCCCCGAAGCAAAACGCAGGCTGAAGAAGCTGAAGAAGTAGGCCGGTTTTGTTTCCCGTTCCCATTTATTTTAGTTAATTGCTATAGTTGGCATAAAAGGTGGTTACTAATATATAACCGCATAATTTGACTCTCAATCGTTAAAATGTAATAAAAAATAGGCTTTATATAAAGATTTGGTGTGTTTTATTTCTTTATCTTATCAAGTTTTCTTATATTTGGAGCCGAATATGACATTCTTTCGAAGGAACCATTTTTCTAATTAACATTTACAAACCTCTGGGTATGATGTGGCTGCCTGGGCAAAAACTAAAAAATTATGAAACGCAACAACTCAACCCGACAGGTATGCATGTGCATGTTCCTCTCGCTTGTATTAATTATGATGTCGTCAGCATTCGTGATGGCGCAAGAAAAGTACGGCTTCAAGGTAGCCGGCGTAGATGTTACGGGCGACAACTATCTTGACCTCACCGAGATTTCCGGAGTGAGCGGCAAGGTGTATTTCGACCCGAACACCAGAACCCTGACGCTCGACAATGCCACTATTGAGGCAAATGACTGTAATGCCATCTTGAACGAAACCTGCGACAACCTTTTGATAAAGTTGCTCGGCACAAACACCATTAATGTTACCAACTCGGCTGGCATATACACGCGCGAGTCGACAGTTATTCTGGGCGACGGCGGTGCAAAGCTCAGCGTAAAGAGCGACCTGTGCGCCTTGCTCTTCGGTGGTTGCCCTCTCGAGATCAACAATTGCTGGTTGGAGGCAGAGGGCAAATGGGGCATATCTGCAAGCTACAACGAGGCAGAAGAGGTGCTCACCATCCGCAACTCTCACGTTGAAGCCAAGGGCACTTCGGGCTCAATCTGCGACATCGCCGGTCTGAAGCTTGAGGGATGTTACATCGACATTCCGTCCAAGGCGGCGTATGACGCCGACAAGAAGGCGGTGGCATTGAACGGGGAAACCGTGAAAGAAAAAGTTGTGATTGAACCCAACAGCTATGGCATCAATATCGCCGACAAGCCGGTGACAACACTCAACTATAAAGACCTCACAAGCATCTATGGAGTGAGCGGCAGCGCCTCTTACGACCCCGAAACAAAAACCCTCACTCTCGACAACGCCACCATCGAAAGAAACTCTACCGACGGAACGGGCATTGTGAACAAGACTGTCTCCGACTTCACCGTCAAGCTGATTGGCAAAAACACCGTCACAGCCGACCTGGCAAGTATGGTGTTGAACCAGACGTCTACCATAACCGGCGACGGTTCGCTCCATCTCACGAGCAAGCGATTCTGCGGTCTCGACATGGAGAGCGCTTCCGTAACCATCGACAACACCAGTCTGTTTGTTAAGGGTGGCTATGGCATAGCAGGTTTTATTGGAGCAGAGAGCGAGGTGCTCACCGTGCGCAACTCTTACGTAGAGGCAGAAGGCAGCGGCAGCGGATCTATCACACTCATCAGCAACCTCATCCTCGACAACTGCGCCATCACACAGCCCGTCGGTGCGGAGTTTGACGCCGACCAAAAGGCGGTAGTTTTGAATGGCGAGGTGTTTAAGTCCAAGGTGGTGATTGAGCCTGACAACAACAGCATCGGCACCATTACAGCCGACGTGCCCGCCCGCAAGCAAGGCATCTACAACCTTAACGGCGTAAAGCTGACCCAGCAGTGGGACGACCTGCCTGCCGGCATCTACATCGTAGACGGCGTGAAGCGCGTGAAGAACTGATACAGCAAACGAATAACGAAAAAATAACGGAGGGTGTGCATGGAAAAATAGAATGCACACCCTCTAAATATTCCTCATGTGTGTCAACCTAAGAATAACCTCCACAAATTCTTCTACTGGTTGCACCTCGTATATGATACGGATTGTCATCAGCCGATGCGGTGGTTGAGGGTAATGCTACTTCAATTGGAGCAGTGGAGGTTAATGATGCCATGTGCTTCAGCGGCACCGCGTTGCGGTGCATGCCGGGCAGGAGTCACAGCCCCGGACGCGGTCCGGGGAAATCTAGGATTTGAGCAAGGATAAAGTGTTAAAATATTTGCATTTT
>USSF01000024.1 GCA_900557405.1 uncultured Prevotella sp. | reverse complement strand
CGTAGGCATCGACACGCCGGAGGATCTGCAAAGAGCTGAAACTTATCTAAATGAATGTAGGGTTTAGAATGTAGAGTCGTTCTCGCTGCACTGTTATTTCGAATTAGAAAATTAATAAAAAAGTTTTTTTTCTTTTTTTACCCTCACACTCTCACATTTCGCTTGAAACGCCCTGTTTATCGGGGTTTCAATGGTGAGGGTAAGTGTGAGGGTAAAGATTTTTACCCTCACCACCATCACACCATCACTATTCCGACAGGAAGCACCTTGCTTGACGGCAAACGATTGTCATGCCGTCAGAGTATGATAGGTATACCAGAAGTATCTGATAGGTATACTCGGAGTACCAGACAGGTATACTCGGAGTACCAGATACATATTCTAAAGTGGTACTATTAGTAAAAATTTTTAATAGTTCGGCAGCAAAGATACTTCTCTTAATTCTTAACTCTTAATACCTTGTCTTTCACACCATTCAGAAAATCCTTCGCCTCCATACGCTTCTTGCCGCTAAGCTGAACGGTAAGGAGTTCAATCTTGGAATCAAGAGTATTGACGAAAAGACGGTTGCGGCCGATAGAGAACGTGCCTGGAGCGCCGTCGCTCTTTACGTCAGACTTGGCCGTGCGATAAACCTTCAGCACATAGTCCTTGCCATTATCATCCACCAATTCCGTCCAACAGCCAGGATATGGCGAAAGACCTCTCACGAAATCATACACCCTCTTGGCAGGCTGGATCCAGCTGATGCGACAAGTGTCCTTGAATATCTTCGGTGCATGATGCAGTTCCGTTCCCACGGGCAGCATCTCCTCCTGCGGCAGCGAGGCCACGAAGCCATCGCCCTCAAGTATGCGGTCAACCGTCTTTAGGGCGATATCCGCACCGAGCTTCATCAGCCCGTCATAAACATCCTCCACATCATAATCATCCTCTATAGCGAATGGCTCCTGCATGATTATCCTTCCGGTGTCGATGTCGTGGTCGAGGAAGAAGGTGGTCACGCCTGTCTGTGTCTCACCGTTTATAACAGCCCAGTTTATTGGCGCCGCTCCACGGTATTGGGGTAACAAGGCGGCATGTACGTTGAATGTGCCGAAGCGAGGCATACTCCACACCACTTCGGGCAGCATACGGTATGCCACCACAACCTGCAGGTCGGCTTCATAGCCACGCAGAGCATCAAGGAATTCGGCATCCTTCATCTTGACCGGCTGTAGCACCGGCAGGTTATGGGCAAGGGCATACTGCTTCACAGCCGGCTGTTGCAGCGTGTCCTGGTGTCTGCCCACGGGTTTGTCGGGCTGCGTCACAACAGCAACTACGTTGTAGCCACCATCAACAAGCGCCTGAAGCGTACCAACTGCAAACTCCGGCGTACCCATAAAAACTATTTTCAAATCTTCTTTTTTCATCATTTCCGTGGTATTTACGTCCTATGGTATTTCCTATATTATAAACTCTAACTCTATAATTCCTAATCGCTGCACAGCGGGAATAACTCTAAGCTCTAAATTCTAAACTCTAAAATCAAAATTCATTATTCCACAGTCACTGACTTTGCAAGGTTCCTCGGCTGGTCAACATTGAGCCCCTTGAACACAGCCACATAGTATGCCATAAGCTGAAGCGGGAGGACAGAAAGCAGCGGAGCCACAGCAGGCAGCGTGGCAGGTACCTCGATGGTGGCCTCAGAAAGCGCCCTTACTGCCTCATCACCTTCGGTGACCACGGCGACGATTCTACCGTTGCGCGCCTTCACTTCCTGTATGTTGCTTAGAATTTTCTTATAGAGCTGATGGTGTGTGGCAACAAATATCACAGGCATGTTCTCATCGACAAGCGCGATGGGGCCATGCTTCATCTCGGCTGCCGGATACCCCTCGGCATGAATGTAGCTGATTTCCTTTAGCTTCAATGCTCCTTCAAGAGCGACAGGGTAATTGAATCCACGGCCCATGTAGAGAGCGTTGGTGGCGTATGTGAACGTACGCGAAATGTCCTTTATCTTACCAGCCTGCTCAAGCACCTTCTCCATCTTTGCCGGTATGCGCGACAGTTCCGCCACATATTTTTCATATTCGGTATGTGGTATGCTGCCTAATTCGCGGGCGAGGGCAAGGGCAAATAGAGTAAGCACAGTGACCTGTCCGGTAAACGCTTTAGTGGAAGCCACACCGATTTCCGGTCCCACGTGGGTATAGATTCCCGTGTCGGAGGCGCGGGCGATGCTTGAACCAACAACATTGACTATACCGAAACATAAAGCCCCCTTCTTATGAGCGAGTTCGAAGGCGGCAAGCGTATCTGCCGTTTCGCCGCTCTGGGAGATGGCGATGACTACATCGTCAGACTGTATCACGGGCTTGCGGTATCTGAATTCCGAAGCGTACTCCACCTCTACCGGTATCTCACACCACTGCTCAATCATCTGTCGGCCGATGAGTCCGGCATGCCACGACGTGCCGCAAGCCACAATGATGAAACGCTTGGCACGGAGCAGACGGTCTTTATGCTGTTCCACAGCACTGAGCACTATCTTCTTTTCGCCAGCAAGCAGGCGTCCACGCATGCAATCGGCAATACAACGCGGCTGGTCGTGAATCTCCTTGAGCATGAAATGATTGTAGCCACCCTTCTCCAAGCTGTCGAGGTTTATGTCCACTTCCTTCACCTTGGGGTCTATCTCCTCATTGTCAAGGTTGTATATCTCCATCTTCTCGCCCACCTTGAGGGTTGCGACCTCGCCGTCGTTGAGGTAGACCATCTGGTTGGTATACTCCACTATCGGCAGGGCATCGGAGGCGAGGAAGAATTCTTTGTGATCTTCGCCTATGCCCACAACGAGCGGACTTGACTTGCGTGCCACAACGATGCGGTCCGGGCTGTCGGTATCGAGTACGGCGATAGCGTAGGCTCCGGTAACACGACGCAGGGCTGCGGAAACTGCTTCGCGCAAATTCTTATGGTATTCGTCCTGAATGAACTCTATAAGCTGCACGAGCACTTCGGTGTCCGTGGAGCTCTTGAACGTATAGCCTTTCTCCTCAAGGAAAGTCTTCAGGCTGGCGTAGTTCTCAATGATACCATTGTGTACTAGTGCCAACTTGCCGTTCTGCGACACGTGGGGATGGGCGTTGACCATCGACGGTTCACCATGGGTGGCCCAACGCGTATGGGCTATGCCAATGTGGCCCGAAGTGTCTTTCGTAGCGGCAAGGGCCTCAAGATTGCTCACCTTACCCTTCTCCTTATAAACGTTCATCTTGTCATCATCGGTGAGGAGTGCAACTCCTGCCGAATCGTAGCCACGGTACTCCAATCTGTGGAGTCCCTTAATCAAAACGGGATATGCATCCCGATATCCTATATATCCTACTATTCCACACATATTTTCTTTTATCTATTTTTGACAGTTACTGCCTCTGTCGTAAGCCATTACAGAGCTATACAGTTTTATTATCATTATAATTCTCTACCTTATATATTATATCTTATCCCTTGCCCCTGCCTTTGAACACGAAGCGTACGACGATGAAATTCACTGGGATGGAAATACCATAGACCGGAATGGGGGCAAACGGCTTTGGCACACCGACTGCAAGGAACACATTCAAGAGGGACACCTGCAACAGATAGTTGAAGAGATGGGCACCACAGAAGCCGAGTCCATTCTTCGCCGAAGTCTTCTTCTGGAAGGTGAAGCGCGCCGACATATAGTAATTGAAGATAAAGCTGATGAAATAACCTGCGGTGAACGCCACACTCGCATTGATCATTTTCATGAGCACGAAGTAAATACCGTAGTGTATCACTGTCGCCAAACCGCCGGTGACGAAGAAGCGAAGGATTTCCTTTCTTGTATTGCTGTTTATCATATATTTTTATATCTGTCGGAATGAGATTGCCGATGGGCCAAAAGAAAGCACCACTCCCTGAATCTGATGATTACGGGAGAGGTGCCTGACTATAATATTGTTCTATATCGACCACCAATGCTTCTTCTTGGGCGGTTCCTCAATGCTGCCAAGAATACTCTCGCGCAACAACTGACGGTAGCTTTTACCCGTCTTTACCATCTGGTAAATCATGCCCCATTCGGGCAGACCACCCACATTGCGGTCGTCAATAAACATGTCTGCCTTTATCTTGCGGCTGAAATGCTGGTTATTGCTCGTACCACGCTCCTCGGGAAAATCACGGTTCACGGCATAGAACTCCACTCCGCGCTGCCGGCACCATTCCACAGCGTCGTCGAGAAGTTTCCCCTCTCTCACCGACCATAGAATAATCTGGTGACGGTCGGCAATCAATGCCTTCAAGGTTTCGGTGGCAAACGGCACCTCCTCGCCTATCTCGGGATAGCGATGCTCCACAATCGTTCCGTCGAAGTCTACTGCTATTACCATATACTTTTTAGAGTTTCAGTGAATTGTCATTGACGTTACCGTACTTGTTGCCATAAGAGCCGTAGCTTGTGGCAGTGCCGTAGCGGCTGTAATTACCATAACGGGAGTAAGAACCGTATGCCTTGTATCTACCGTATTTTCCTACACCATAGTAGTAGCCGTACTTTTTCTTCGACATGTCTATACCGTTAAGTACAATTGCCATATTCGGCAGTTTTTTGTCGGAGCTGAACTGGTTTATCATCGCAAAGCTTGCCTTCGGCGTGTAGTCGGCACGACACATATAGACTGTGGCGTCACATGACTTACCAATTTCAAACGTATCGGTGACAAGACCGACAGGGGCTGTGTCTACGAGCACGTAGTCGTAATGTTCCTTCAATTCGTCGATTACCATCTTCAGCGAATGGCGGCTAACGATTTCGCCAGGGTTCGGAGGTATCGGTCCAGCCATAAGCAGGTCAAGGTTAGAATTTATTTCCGACGGCTGAATCTCATGCTCAACATCAGCCCATACAGGGTTGTCCTTTACGAGCAGACGGGTTATACCGTTATGGTGGTTGTCAATCTGGAAGAGCTCTGCGAGTCGCGGCTTACGGATATCAAGTCCAACAAGTACGACCTTCTTGCCAAGCAGTGCAAAACTTATGGCGAGGTTTGCCGCCGTAAATGTCTTTCCCTCTCCAGACGTGGATGAGGTAAACATGATGACCTTCTGTCCCTCCTTGAGCATGAACTGCAGATTGGTACGCATTGAACGGAAGATTTCTTCCATCTGGTTGTTCTGGTTCTCATGCACCACGATATCCGCACGTGTCTTCACGGCATCACTCGCTATCGCCACGTCAGCAAGTATAGGCAGCGAGGTGAGTGCTTCCACATCATCGTGTCCCTCTATGCGGTAGCGCAAGAACTGGATGATGTAGAGGATAAGCGAAGGCAGGGCGATGCCGATGATGAGTCCGATAAGGAGTACCATGCTGCTCTTAGGACTAACCTTTCCCACGAACTGTGGCAGCTCTATAAGCTTACCTTTGTCGGCTGTGGCTGCAAGGGAGATGGAGTTTTCCTCACGCTTCTGCAGAAGCATAAGGTAAAGACCCGACTTCACTTCCTGCTGACGGCCGATCTGAGTAAGTATTCGCTCCTGCTCTGGTGTCCTCGACACCTCATTATTATATTGTCCGTACTGCGAAGCCACGGCATTACGCTGGATCTCCAGATTGCGCTTTGCCTGGCCAAGGGCCATATGTATACTTGAATTGAGATCGTTCAATTGTGAAGTGAGTTCCTCCACTACAGGACTGCTCTCCGATGCAGTGCGCAACAGGCGGTTACGCTCCAGGGCAATCTTGTTGTAGTCGTTTATCAGCGAGATAGAAGCCTCGTCACGCAGACCTACGTTTGAAGGGAGTACCTGGTATTTGTTGCCTGGACGGTCAGCAAACTGTATCAGACTGTTAATGAGGGAAATCTGAGTGCCTGCATCCGAAAGACGCTGCTCATAAGCAGAGAGATTCGACACACTCTCCTTTGCGTCAACCTTCAGTTCCACCAGACGATTGCTCTTCTTATAGCTCTCCAGCTGACCTTCGGTGGAACTCAACTCGGCATTGATTTTCTCAAGACGGTCGTTTACGAACTCCTCTGTACGCACGGCAATCTCATTCTTGTCCTCGTTGGCCTGGCGGTTATAGCATACAGCAAGCTGACGCAGATAGTCCAATCCACGCTGTATGTTCTCGTCGTTTATCACCATATTGATAGTAGAAGAGGTCTTGCTTGTCTGGTCAAGGGAAAGGCTTGCACAATATTTTGCAGCCATGACCATCGGCGAAACGATGTTCACCTTCAACACCCCACCTTCTTCAAGTGCAAACCTTGGATTACGGGTAATGTAGAGCGTTCCTGCCTTTGTCTTGATTGTAGCGGGAAGTGTTGTCAAGGTCTTCTCTATATCATAAGGTCCAGAGACGGAAATCTCGTCCTCGCAGACATAATAGCTTCCTTCAATTACATATTTCCCGTCCTCACGCTTTATGGTGAGGTTCATCGGAATGTTTAGCTTTTCAAGATGAGCCGGATCCATATCCACATTCACCGGCTGTGTTTTATAGAGAATGACGTTCTTGATGCGTCCTTTCTTAAGATACGTGGTATAGAGTTTCAAGTCGTTTACCACCTGTGAAGCAAGCGTACGCGTCTTAAGGATTTCCATCTCATTATCAATACCATAGGTATTACTGATGATTCCGAAATCCGCCATTCCGCTCATGAAGTCACTGCCTCGACGACCCTTGCTGCCTTCATCGTCCTTGATGAGGAGCTTTGCGGATGCTGAATACACAGGAGTCTTGTATCTCAGATAAAGATACGAAACACCTACACAAATTATAATTGAGAGGACAAACCATTTCCAATTAAGAATCAGTATGGAATATAGTTTCTGGAAGTTGAATGAAGATTGTTCGTTGTCCTCTTCTGCGGCATAAAGATTTTTCTGCTGTACGTCAGTCATTGTATGTATATTAATTATTTTTCCAATAAACTCATTAAATATTTCCCGTAGTTATTCTTAAGCATCGGCTTCGCCACCTCAATAAGTCTGGCATCATCAATCCAACCACGCTTGTAGGCAATTTCCTCAAGACACGCCACCTTGAGTCCCTGGCGCTTCTCTATAACCTCAATGAAGGTGCTTGCTTCCGACAAACTGTCATGGGTACCAGTGTCAAGCCATGCAAAACCGCGCTGCAGCGTCTGCACTTTCAGTTGACCGCGTTTAAGGTATTCCTGATTTACACTCGTAATCTCGAGTTCCCCACGTGCGCTCGGCTTTATGTTCTTGGCAATACCCACAACGTCGTTAGGATAAAAATATAGTCCCACAACAGCATAGTTGCTCTTCGGATGCTCCGGTTTCTCCTCTATACTAAGACAGTTTCCTTCTGCATCAAACTCTGCAACGCCGTAACGCTCGGGGTCATTTACGTAGTAGCCGAACACTGTTGCCTTATGGTCGTTCTTCGCTGCTGCCACGCTCTCCTTCAACAGTCCCGTAAAACCAGAACCATAGAAGATATTATCGCCGAGTACGAGACACACGTCATCATCGCCGATGAATTCCTCACCGATAATGAAGGCCTGTGCAAGTCCGTCCGGCGATGGCTGCTCTGCATATTCGAAGCGCACGCCCAAATCCGATCCGTCACCAAGAAGCCTCTTGAAGCCTGGAAGGTCATAAGGGGTGGAGATTATAAGAATCTCGCGTATACCAGCAAGCATGAGTACGGATACTGGATAGTAAATCATAGGTTTGTCAAAAATCGGAATAAGCTGTTTGCTTATACCTTTTGTAATAGGATAAAGGCGAGTGCCTGAACCACCTGCAAGTACAATACCTTTCATATTTATTTGCGAATTATTATATTCAGTTAGATTAATCCTTATTCAAATACTATGCGGAAACCTCACATTATGAGTGCAAAGGTAATAATAAAATTACATAATTCGCTTTTTATTTTGAAATTTAATATAAATGGAGTACATTTGCATAACATTTTAGACAAGCGACATAAATAATTCTGATAAACAACATAAATAATCATAAAAATAAAATGGGATTTTTTAGCAAAATTTTCGGACATAAAGACAATAACGAAACAAAGACAGGCGGCATGGAAGACTACATGATTCTCATCAGGGTGTACTTCCAGGCTGCCATAGCCGAAAAGGTGGGAATAACAAATCTTGCAGCTCTGCCTGACCTCAGACAGTTCAAGTCTTCATTCCATGTACCTACGGTGAACAACAAACTTGGAATTGGAGAGAAATCAAGATGCAAGAAGATGCTCAAGGAGCTCTATGGTACGGAGGACACTTTCTTCAAGGAAATTGACCAAAGCATCAGAAAGAACTGCCAGAAGATACAGGACGTGCAGATTTATCTCATACAGTTCCAGAACTATACTCAGAACCTGATGATGCTCGCAGGAAACCTCATGAAGTTCAAGCTCCGTCTGCCTTCAATATTCAAGAAGACCATCTACACAATGACGGAAAAGACCATAGCAGACATCTTCACGAAGAATGACTACAGCGATGCAAGCGTCATGAAATCCATCGTTGCCGTGAGACAATACAACAAACGTCTCGGATTCAGCCAGAAATGGACTACAGACTTCGTTTATCAGCTCGTAATGCTGGCAAAGAAAGAAAAAGCACCTAAAAACGAAGAGTAAACAAATCTTTTAGGGTAATAAAATTTGGCAATTTAATAAATAAACATTAAATTTGTCGGCAAAATCAATTCTGATGGCTGAAAACGACAAAATATTAACTTTGTTTACCACGAGGGTAAGGCAGATGATTCTCCAATACAACGAAACGAAAAAGGAGAATGAGGAGCTCTATGCCATGGTGGATGCTCGCGACAACGAGATAAAAACACTGAGAATGCAGCTCGAACAGGCGCAGAATGACTACAGAAGTTTGAAGACGGCACGGATGGTGGAAGTGAGCGATGGAGACATAGAGGCTTCCAAGAAGAAAATTTCCGCTATGATTCGTGACGTCAATAAGTGTATCACACTGTTGAGTGGAAAATAATCAGAGTGATGGCAGGAGAAAACGAAAAATTACATATAAGATTGCACATCTACGATACGGACATGCCTGTGGTTATCGACAGGCATGAGGAATTCACGTACCGCGAGGCTGCAAAAGATATCAATGACGCCATAAACGCATACTCCGAGGTGTTCAAGGGAAAGAAGAGCGACAAGGAGATCCTATATATGGCACTCATTGACATCGCTTATAATTACGAGGTTGAGAAAGCAAGGAACGACACCCAACCCGTAAATGATATTCTCTCTAAAATTACCACTGAAATAGAGGAGGCTCTGAAGAAGTAGCACCTTGTTAACACCATCTCACATGAAGTCACTTTCATCACAAAGAGAGAATATTAACTAATAAAGTAATAAAAATGATAGAATCAGTCATCGCAATAGTAGCCATAGTAATCGGCGGACTATGCGGATATTTCATTTTCCGCTACGTTATCAACGGAAAATACAAAGCATTGATGGATACCGCAGAAAAGGATGCGGAAGTATTGAAAGAGAAGAAGATGCTCGAAGTGAAGGAGAAATTCCTGAACAAGAAAGCAGAACTGGAGAAGGAAATCCAGAGTCGCAACCAGAAGATCCAGCAAAGCGAGAACAAACTCAAGCAGAGAGAAATCAGTCTGAACCAGCGCCAGGAGGAAATGGGACGCCGCAAGCAGGACATAGACCAGCAGCAGCAGCGTATTGACAACGAGAAAAAACTCCTGCAAATCAAGTCTGACGAACTGGACAAGATGCAGCTCCAGGAGCGCGAGAAGCTCGAGGAGCTGTCTGGCCTGAGCGCCGAAGAGGCAAAGACACGTCTTGTAGAAAGCATGAAAGACGAAGCACGCACAGCAGCGGCAAGCTACATCAATGAAATTATGGACGAGGCGAAACTGAATGCCAACTCACAGGCAAAGAAAATCGTCATACAGACCATACAGCGCGTAGCAACGGAAACGGCAATAGAAAACTCTGTAAGCGTATTCCACATCGACAATGACGAAGTGAAGGGACGCATCATCGGTAGAGAGGGCCGCAACATCCGTGCTCTCGAAGCAGCAACGGGAGTGGAAATTGTAGTAGACGATACACCGGAGGCCATTGTTATCTCCGCCTTCGACCCTATCCGCAGAGAGGTTTGCCGCCTTGCACTCCACCAGCTTGTTGCCGACGGACGTATCCACCCTGCACGCATCGAAGAAGTTGTAGCAAAGGTGAAGAAACAGCTTGACAATGAGGTTATCGAGACCGGTAAGCGCACTGCCATCGACCTCGGAATCCATGGTCTGCACCCTGAACTGGTAAGGATTGTCGGTAAGATGAAATACCGTTCTTCATATGGTCAGAACCTTCTGCAGCACGCAAGGGAAACAGCCAACCTCTGTGCTGTAATGGCTTCTGAACTTGGCCTTAATCCAAAGAAGGCCAAGCGTGCCGGATTACTCCACGATATCGGAAAGGTGCCTGATGAGGAGAGCGAACTGCCACACGCACTCTATGGTGCAAAGATTGCAGAGAAGTACAAGGAGAAACCGGACATCTGCAACGCTATCGGCGCTCACCACGACGAAATGGAGATGAACACACTGCTCGCTCCTATCGTACAGGTCTGCGACGCCATCTCAGGTGCACGCCCTGGTGCACGCCGAGAGATTGTTGAGGCATACATCAAGCGTTTGAACGACCTTGAGGCCATCGCGATGAGCTACCCTGGAGTAACCAAGACCTACGCAATCCAGGCCGGACGTGAACTTCGTGTCATCGTTGGCGCAGACAAGATGGACGACAAGGAGTCAGAGGCTCTGTCAAACGAGATTGCAACAAAGATCCAGAACGAGATGACTTATCCTGGTCAGGTGAAGATTACCGTCATCCGCGAGACCCGCTCTATTGCTTACGCGAAATAAAGGAACATTCCACGATATACAAAGGGAAATCTAACAAGAGACAAGGTTATATCTCACGAAAGAGCAGGAATAGAACTTCTATCAACGAGCCGAATATCACCGAATGTTCGGCTCGTTTTGTCTTCATATAATACGAACAGTCAGTCTGTAACGGCACACATTCTATCCGAGGCCATAAACCTATAGAATCATCGCCATACAGAATTTGAGCATAACAAAAAAGAATATGGAAATGGACATCAAGACATTGGCCGGCATAATAGCCAAGAACCTTTCAATCAGCCTCAGAAGCGTGGAGAACACACTGCAACTCCTCGAAGATGGCTGCACCATCCCCTTTATCAGCCGCTATCGCAAAGAACGCACGGGGAATCTTGACGAAGTACAGATTGCAGCCATCAGCGATGCAAACGACAAGCTGAAAGAAATCGGCAAACGCAAGGACACTATAATAAAGACCATCACAGACCAAGGAAAGATGACCGAAGAGTTGCTGAAGAGAATCAACAACTCATGGGACGCCAACGAACTCGAAGACATCTACATGCCTTTCAAACCCAAACGCCGCACCAAGGCACAGACAGCACGTGAGGCAGGACTTGAACCACTGTCTGTAATACTGATGATGCAGCGAGAAAGAGACCCTGAAACCGTCGCAAGACGATTTGTCAACGAAAATGTGAAGGACGTATCTGCCGCCCTCAAGGGAGCACAAGACATCATTGCCGAAACCGTGAGCGAAGACGAAAGGAACCGCCAGCAAGTACGTTCTTCCTTCCGTCGCGAAGCAATAATCACCTCAAAGGTAGTAAAGGCAAAGGCCGACACCGAAGAGGCTGCAAAATTCTCCGATTACTTTGATTTCTCTGAGCCTCTCAGACGATGCACGTCACACAGACTGCTGGCTATGCGCCGCGGAGAGAACGAAGGAATACTGAGAATCTCCATTTCCGCTAACGACGAAGAGTGCGTGGAGAGAATTAAAAGAGGCTTCGTGCATGGCTACGGCAAATGCTCATCGCTTGTTGCCGAAGCCGTGGAGGATTCATACAAACGACTCATCAAACCGGCAATAGAGACAGAGTTTGCCAACCTGAGCAAGGAGAAGGCTGATGAGGAGGCTATCGGAGTATTTACGGAGAATCTGCGCCAGCTGCTCTTGTCGGCTCCCTTGGGACAGAAACGCGTGATGGGCGTTGACCCAGGTTTCAGAACCGGTTGCAAAATCGTCTGCCTTGACGCCCAGGGCAACCTGCTACACCACGAGGCGATATTCCCCCACCCTCCCGTAAACAAACGCTCGCTCGCTGCACAGCAGATAGAGCGTATGGTCGAGAAATACGACATCGAAGCAATGGCCATAGGCAACGGAACGGCAAGCAGGGAAACCGCAGAATTCATAAAGTCACTGAACTTCAAACATGAAGTGAAGCAGTTTGTGGTCAGCGAGGACGGCGCATCTGTTTATTCCGCCTCAAAGACGGCAAGAGAGGAATTCCCTGACGAAGACGTTACGGTGCGTGGGGCTGTATCAATAGGCAGACGTCTCATGGACCCTCTCGCCGAACTGGTGAAGATTGACCCGAAGAGCATCGGCGTGGGACAATACCAGCACGATGTAGACCAGACGAAACTGAAGAAGAGCCTTGACCAGACTGTGGAAAGTTGTGTAAACTCCGTAGGCGTGAACCTCAACACCGCAAGCCAGCATCTGCTAACATACGTGAGCGGTCTCGGTCCTACACTCGCCAAGAATATCGTTGAATACCGCAAGGAGAACGGCGCTTTCACGAGTCGCGCACAACTGAAGAAGGTGGCCCGCCTCGGTCCTTCGGCTTTCGAGCAATGTGCTGGTTTCCTCCGCATCCCAGACGCCAGGAATCCGCTCGACAACAGTGCCGTCCATCCCGAAAGCTACAAGATTGTGGAGCAGATGGCAAAGGACTACGGCTGCTCCGTTGCCGACCTCATCAGCAACTCCAAGAAACTTGCAAACATAGATATCAAGCGCTACGTGACAGACTCCGTTGGAATACCTACCTTGACCGACATCATGAAGGAGCTGGAAAAACCAGGACGCGACCCACGCGAGCAAATCGAGGAATTTGAGTTTGACAAGAATGTCACTTCCGTTGATGACCTCATCGAGGGCATGGTGCTGCCAGGTATCGTGACGAACATTACCAACTTCGGCGCCTTTGTAGATGTCGGCGTGCATCAGGATGGTCTTGTGCATATCTCCCAACTTGCCGACCGCTATGTAACCGACCCCACGCAAGTGGTGAAGCTCCACCAGCATGTCAAGGTAAAGGTCATGGAGGTTGACCGCAAGCGCAACCGTATATCTCTGACAATGAAGGGAATATAAAAAGACACTCACGCGTATAATCAGTTCAACAGAAAACTGTCATCTAATTCTAACTCAAATAAAGACATAAAATAAGCCATTAAATCATGAAGAAAATCAGACTGCTAACCTTATTGCTCCTCATCCCTCTGATGGCAAACGCCCAAGGGATAAACGGGTCATGGACAGGACTTCTTGAAGCCGGTCCTGCCAAGCTGAACATAGTATTCAACATCAACGCTGACGGCACCGTCACGATGGACAGTCCCGACCAAGGCGCCATGGGGCTGCCTGCGGAAGTTAAATATCTGAAGGATGATTCACTTGCCGTGGAGATGCCAAACATCCGTGCGGAATACGCCGGGAAACTTGTGGGCGAGGAGATTCGCGGTATTTTCTCACAGATGGGACACCCATTCCCGCTCAATCTGAAACGTGGGGAAATGAAAGTGAACCGTCCGCAAATGCCGCAGCCCCCATTTGAATACACCACGCAGGAGGTGGCTTTCCATAACAATGGCGTCAACATCAAAACAGGTCAGCCGACAGACGGCGGCGAGGCCTGGCTGGGCGGAACACTCACCTACCCAAAGAACTTCAAGGTCGGAATGCCCGTAGTGCTGATGGTAAGCGGCAGCGGACAGCAGAACCGCGACGAGGAGCTCATGGGGCACAAACCATTTCTCGTAATTGCCGACTATCTGGCACGCCACGGCATCGCCACTCTGCGCTACGACGACCGCGGAATAGACAAGTCTACGGGCGACCCGAGAACCGTCACCCTGCAGAGCAACATGCTCGATGCACAGGCCGGAATAGATTATCTCAAGGGCTTGAAGAAATTCGGCAAAATCGGTATCATCGGCCATAGCGAAGGCGGACTTATCGGCTATATGCTTGCCGCTGGGGGCAAGGCTGATTTCGTGGTATCGCTCGCCGGCCCAGTGTTGCAAGGCGACAGCGTACTGCGGATGCAGAACCGCGATATACTGACTACCGCAGGATTAGACAAGGAGAATGTTGAAAAATACACAACGGCACTGAACAGAATATTCCAATACAAGATTTCCGGACAGAAGATGAAGTTCAGCGACAAGCCTGAAGTCCTCGTGCCGATGCTTACAACAGACATCAACCTGATGCCGGAACTCAAGAAGAACCTCGTGGAGGCAGTAAAGATGATTGACCAACCATGGCTCATCTCTTATCTGAAATACAACCCCACGGATGACATAGCAAAGATAAAATGCCCGGTAATGATTCTCAACGGCGAAAAGGACACACAGTTAAACTGCACAGCAAATCTGCAAACCGCAGAGAAACTATTCCCCAAGGCAACGAAAGCCAAGAGCATTTTCAAGGCTTACCCCGGTCTTAACCATCTTTTCCAGCCTGCCGAAACCGGGTTGCCCCATGAATACGCCAAGATTGAAACGACTATTTCCGAGGAAGTGCTGTCCGACATCGCTGCATGGATTGCAAAAACGACGAAATAAGAAAAGGTTCACTGACAATAACCTCATCTTATCAGCAAGCGCCTGATAGATTTACCAATGGATGATTTGGCAGATTATCTCTCTGCCAAATCATCATATAATTTCTGGAGATAAGCCTTGCCCTTCTGCAAGACCATGCTCCCATCCCCTTTCTTATATACAGCCTTTTGCTGCTTATTGTCATAAATCACGGCCCCATCACCCGTTATCATACCGAAAGCGTCGGGCACGGTGAAGAAGGCGAACTTCGGAGTCTTCGTACTCAGCAGATTCTTGCTGAAACGGAAGTCGTCATGCCTGACATGCAGTTGTCCGAGCAGCGTCGCAGCAATGTCATGCTGAGTGCCGAGAACATCAATCCTCATCTGTCCGGCAATGGCTCCTCCCGCAAGAATAAGCGGTATCTGATAGCGCGAAACGTTGAAATTATCGAGATGCTCCTTGTATCCTCCCACGTGGTCAGGCACGATGACAATAAGCGTATTGTTCCATCCCGGCAGTCTGCTATACTGTCTCAAGAGATTCCCCACCACGCTGTCCGTATAGGCAAAAGCATTCAACCGTTTGTTCTTCAAGCGCTTATACGGCACATCAAACGGCTCATGACTCGACGAAGTCTGGAACACCCTGAACCAAGGGCCGCCCTTGCTCGCCCGCAAATCAGCGAGCAGCCTTTCAGCAACAATATGGTCGGGCACCCCCCACTTGCTCAATTTGTCCTTCACCGGGAAATCAGCATCCGAGATGATGTTCTGATAACCCTGCGAAACAAGGTAAGAACGCTGATGGGCGAAATCCACATCACCACCGTAATAATACGAACTGCTGTAGCCGCGTGACTTGGTCAACGAACGGACGATTGACGGAAGACTTGCACTCTTGTCCGTATTCTTCATTATGCTCGTTGTCGGCTGCGCGGGATAACCGCTCAACACACTGACGATACCACGATCCGTGCGGAAGCTGTTAGCATAGAAATTGGTGAACAGGATGCTCCGGCTGGCTATGGAATCAAGCTCCGGCACAACATCCTTCTGCGTTCCTCCCAAAGTGGAGAACAGGTCGCTCGCAAAACTCTCCATAATAATGAAGAGAATATCCGGTTTCCCTTCCCTCACCACCTCCTCCTTCAAAAGCGGAGCGGTGTCATCATCAGCAACAGAATGCATGCCGGCAAACAACTTGTCCGCCTCCTTTGCGTCCATAAACCTATACTGGTTTGCAAAGTCATCCTGGTTGGCAAACGACTCCATCAGACTGAACAGCGGATTCACGGCAGCATGATTGAGATAAATGTTCTGACTGTAATACACTTTGCCGGAATTTGCCGTAGACACAGTCACGCCACCTCTTATCGCCACAAACAGCAATCCGCAGCACAAGACAAGCGCCAGACTTGTATAACACCTATGGGCAACCACCCCGGTGAAATTCTTGTCTGATTCCTTAATCCTGAGATATTTCCATGAAAGGAAAGTGAGAACGCCAATCAACACAATGCCGAAGAACGGCATCCACCAACTTGTACTCGCAAAAGCATCTGCCGGAGACGAGAAGAAATAGAATAACGGCGTGGTGTCGAGAGGGAAATTCCAGTATGGATAAAGTGCGGCATTAAGGATAAACGAAGCCGGAATAAGAAAAGCGGGAATCCACATATAGGCATTCAGCAGCTTTCTGAGAATGTCCTTCCTCACACAAACCGAGCACAGGAGCAACAGGCACGGAATGGCACAAATATAACCCGCCATAGTGCTGTCGAGCGTGAGCCCATGCCATATCACGGCCGGCATCTCACTCCATACATTGCCTACGGGTTCGATCGCAGCACCTTTGGTAGACAACAGAAACAAGGGTTTCTGGATAATGAACAAAGACAGAATCTTGATAAAGATTACTGCAAGTCTCTCTAACTGTTTCATCTCAAAAAAAATAGGACCTATACATCGGGGAATAAAAAAAGAGCATTGCCATTAACAATGCTCCTTTATTGTTTTATGATTGCTCGTCGATTTACTTTACCTTGGCAACGATAGCCTTGAAAGCCTCTGGGTTGTTAACAGCGAGGTCAGCGAGAACCTTACGGTTAATCTCGATACCAGCCTTGTGGAGAGCACCCATCAATGTAGAATAGCTCATATTCTCGAGGCGAGCGGCAGCGTTGATACGCTGAATCCACAATGCGCGGAAAGTGCGCTTCTTGTTACGACGGTCACGATATGCGTATGTCAAACCCTTCTCCCAAGTGTTCTTGGCCACGGTCCAGACATTCTTACGCGCTCCATAGTAACCACGTGTAAGCTTTAAAATTCTTTTTCTCTTTGCTCTTGAAGCAACATGATTTACTGATCTTGGCATAGTTTCTTCTTACTTTAAATGTTAGACAATAGGGATTAACGGAGACACAGCAAATCGCGAACCTGCTTCATGTTGCTTCCGTCAACAATTGCAGTGTGAACCAAATTACGCTTCTGCTTCTTTGTTTTCTTAGTCAGGATGTGACTGTGGTAAGCGTGATGTCTCTTAATCTTACCTGTACCAGTGAAACGAAATCTCTTCTTTGCACCGGAGTTTGTCTTTACTTTTGGCATTTTTTTAATGTTTTAATTAGTTATTTATTATAGCGGTGGCAACGTATATACCAAGACGTTACGCACCTTGTTGTCATGTTATATCTTGAATCTTCAAGAGATTAGTCCTCTTTCAGCTTCTTCAGAGCATCCGCACCGTTCTTTGCATTGGCAAACAACCCGCCGTTTGCAGGCATCTCTGCTGACGTATCCTCAGCCTCGGCTTCCTTGCTGCTCACCTTGGCTTCTGCCTCGCGACGCTCGCGGTCCATCTTCTGCTGGCTCTTCTTTGCCACGCCTGCCTTTTTAGGAGAAAGATAGAGGAACATCTTCTTACCTTCCAATGCCGGCATCTGCTCTACCTTACCATACTCCTCAAGGTCGTTTGCAAAACGGAGGAGAAGAACTTCGCCCTGCTCTTTGAACAGGATTGAACGACCACGGAAGAAAACGAAAGCACGAACCTTGTTGCCTTCCTCCAGGAATTCCTTGGCATGCTTCAACTTGAAGTTGTAGTCATGGTCATCGGTCTGAGGTCCGAAACGGATTTCCTTCACCTCCTGCTTAACCTGCTTTGCCTTCAGCTCCTTAGCACGCTTCTTCTGCTGATACAGGAACTTGCTATAGTCGATGATACGACAAACCGGCGGCTGGGCATTAGGTGATATTTCCACCAAGTCTACGCCCTTGTCCCTTGCTATATCAAGAGCCTGACGGGTAGGCATTACGGTTGAACCATCATCTCCAACTACTCGCACTTCCCTAACGCGAATCTGCTCGTTCACGCGGTACTGATTTTTCATTTTGTCATTCTTCATTCGGCTATTTTACGTTAAGCGGCTGCAAAGTTACGTTTTTTTACTGTAACTTACAAATTTAACCCGCATTTTTTTACCACAAATTCCAATTAATCAATACATAAGATATAAAGGAACTGCAGGAAAATCAAAACCAAGCTCTTTTAATACAAGTGTCTTTTTATTTACATCTCGTCTCTACACATTCTTGACTGGAAGCGTCCTGCTTGTCGGAGATTTAAAACGGACATGATTATGACCAGTGAAGCGACAATATACCGGGAGTATAGCTATGATATACTGCCAGTATACCCATGCTGCACTATCGGTGCAAGGCTGCTGCACTATCGGTGCAAGGCCGCTGCACTGATGGTGCTGGGCTGCTTTATAGTAACAATCCGGCAAAAAAAAAACTTACTTAATAAAAAAAACAACTTACTTAATATAAATAAGGCTGTTACTTTCCGCCTGTGTAATTAACGGAAAAGAAAATCCCTGCCACCAACTGAATGATGACAGGGAAAATATTATAAGGTTATTAAAGTAATCGCTTTATTACTTCGTGTTGTCGTTGAAAGTAGCAACGCGGTTGAACTCAACCTGCTCGAAGAGCTTGTCTGTTGCACCCATACCTGTAGCGGTCAGACGGTCAGCAGAAATCTTGTGCTTCTTAACGAGGATGTTCTTAACGGCCTCAGCACGAGCCTCAGAAAGCTTCTGGTTCAGTTCCTTTGAACCCTCTGGAGAAGCGTAGCCCTTGATTTCAACCTTAGCATTCTTGTGGTTCTTCATATACTGAGCGATAAGCTCGATGTTAGCCATCTGAGAGTTGTCAACTACAGACTTGCCCTGACGGAAGATTACTGTAGGCTGCAGGTTTGTAGCGGTCTCTGGCTTAACATACTTAGGCTTCTTGTTGCACTCGTCGAGAGCGTTCTGCAGGTCAGCGATACGCTTGTTCTTGGCAGCAATCTCAGAATCCTTACCGTTCAGGTCGTTGCGCAGGTCGTTGATCTTGGCATTCAGGACATCAATCTCAGACTGGTCGCGGAGCTGTGCGATAGTGAAGTTGTGTGTGCCGTTAGAGTTCTTGAACTTGTAAACAACACCTGCGTTGAGCTGGAAGTCAGCGTAGTTGGCATCGTAGCGAACACCCTTCTGGGCACCCTCGAGGTTCCAAACTACTGAAGGCTCTACGTATACCTGCCAAGCCTTAGACTTGCCAAGGTTAAAAGCGAAGTCAAGACCAGCCTTTGATGTCAGGAAGTCAACCTTGTCGCAAGAGTTCCAACGGTTAGCATAGTAGCGGGTACCATCCTCACCACCGAATACGTGGCCCCAACCAAGACCATAGACACCGCTGACCTCGAAGAGGCGTGGTTCACCCTTGTAGCCACCGAACCAATTGCTGAAATTGATTGTAGCAATCAAAGAAGTGTTCATTGATGTCACCAAAGTATTTGTCATGTTTCCGAACAGGTTGTTGCCTGTGCGACCAGGGTGATGGAGGTCAGCAAAATAAACATTGCTCTCAGCTGCAAGACCGAAAACAGGAGTGAAGTAGCGACCGATACGGAGACCAGCGTTAGGGGTGATGTCCTTTGCCCAAGAACCGCCACAGCCGAGCTGTGAAGGATGGATGCCTGTAGCAACGCCACCGTTAACACCGATGTACCAATTGTCAAAAGTCTTACTCTCAGTAACTGTCTGAGCAGTTGCAGAAGCTGCAATTACAGCAGCAGCGCACAAAGTAAAAATTTTCTTCATTTCTTTAATGTTTTAATTTATTTAAATTGACTTGTTCTTAATACGGCTATCGAGAATACGAATGCAAAGTAATGAAAAATCTTCGTAATGTCCAAATTTTTATTGACAAATATTGCACAAGTATAGAAGAAACGTGCTGTTTTGGTCACGAAAATGGCTGAATCCATATTTATTAATAGATGCAGAGGGAGATTTCGGACATTTTATCTTGTTTTAGAATTGTTTTTGCTACTTTTGCAGCAATGAAAAGAATAATACTCATAACCGGCGGCCAGCGCTCTGGAAAAAGCGTGTTTGCGGAGAAGATGGCATTAAACCTCTCCGAAACACCTGTGTATATCGCCACGGCACACATCTGGGACGAGGAATTCCAGCAAAGGGTGGACAAGCACAAGGAGCGCAGGGGAAGCCAATGGACAAACATAGAGGAGGAAAAATTCCTCGGGAACATATATATATATAATAAGGTGGCGGTGATTGACTGTCTTACACTTTGGTGTACGAATTTCTATTTTGATGCTAGCACCGGCAATTCCGCACCCGACATCAATGCAACATTGAAGGAAATTGAGGCGGAATTCGACAGATTCACCGCACAGGATGCCACATTCATCTTCGTAACGAACGAGATTGGCAGCGGCGGAGTGAGCGACAACGCTGTGCAGAGGCGCTTCACGGACCTGCTGGGATGGTTCAACCAGTACGTGGCGGCAAAGGCCGATGACGTATATCTGACCGTAAGCGGCATACCCGTGAAAATCAAGTAGATGCACATAAAGCATATAATGAAAGACAGAAACAAAATCATAAACCGTGGCATTCTGCCACATTATATAATAATGAAACACTTCAACATCAAAAGGCCCGACCAAGGAATAATGGCCGGAATAAAAGACAAGATAGACAATCTGAACAAGCCGAAGGGTTCGTTGGGCACACTGGAGGACCTTGCCCTCAAGATTTCGCTGATACAGCAGACCCCATCCCCCACTCTTTCGCATCCATGCCACCTGCTTCTCGGAGCAGACCACGGCATCGAACGGGAGGGTGTTAGTCTGTCACCAAGGGACGTGACGTGGCAACAAATGATAAACTTCACGCGAGGCGGAGGCGGAGTGAACATGTTCTGCCGACAGCATGGATTCGAACTGAAAATCGTGGACATGGGCGTAGACCATGACCTGACGGACTTCAAAGAGATAAGAAACATGAAGATTGCATGGGGTACAGAGGATTTCCTGTACCGTGCGGCAATGACGGAAGAACAGATGGACAAGGCTCTTGACTGCGGAGCGGCACTCGTGGATGAATGTATAAGCGAGGGATGCAACATCATCTGCATCGGAGAGATGGGTATCGCAAACACCTCCCCTTCGAGCATCTGGCTGCATCTGCTGGGCGGCGTGCCGCTGGAGGAATGTGTGGGCGCTGGATCAGGCGTGGCTGGCAGTCAGCTGAGCCACAAGCATGAGGTATTGAGACGGTCAGTAGAAAGATTCAAGGAGACATACTCGGCAGACGACACATATAACGTGGTGCGCTATTTCGGTGGTTTTGAGATGGTTGGAGCTATCGGAGCGATGCTTCGTGCAGCGGAAAGGAAAGTGGTAGTGATGGTCGACGGATTCATCATGAGCGCCTGTATGCTGGCGGCAAGCAGGATGTATCCCGAGGTCCTCGACTATGCGATATTCGGCCACTGCGGCGACGAGCACGCACATGCCAGGATGCTGCAGTTGATGGATGCCAAGCCTCTGCTCAATCTCGGACTAAGACTCGGCGAGGGTACAGGGGCATTGTGTGCATACCCTATCATTGAGAGCAGCGTAAGGATGATTAACGAAATGAACAACTTTGAAAATGCAAATATCACTAAATACTTCTAAATGGTGGCAGAACATCTGGGCAGCGCTGATTTTCTTCACGCGTCTGCCGTTCTGGAGAATTTATCTGCCGCCAAAGGATTCATATAAGGCGGTGGTGGAATACTGGCCCATAGTGGGTTGGCTGACCGGAGGACTTATGGCGACGACGCTGTATTTCGGTTCCATGGTGATGCCATACAACATGGCGATAATCTGCGCAATACTCATCAGGGTATTGGTTACCGGAGCATTGCATGAGGACGGACTGACCGACTTTATCGACGGATTCGGCGGAGGCGGCACTGACCGCCAGAGGATTCTCGACATAATGAAGGATTCGAGAATCGGAACCTATGGTGTCCTGGGCATTATCTTCTATGAACTGCTTCTGTTCTTCGCCATTTCTTCCCTTCCGCCGAAGCTTGCTGCTATAACGATATTCGCCGCCGACCCCTACGCCAAGATGATTGCCGGACAGATCATACAGATGATGCCGTATGCAAGGACGGAAGAGCAGTCGAAGGCAAAAAACATATACAGGAGGATGAACATACATGCTGGTATAAGTCTTGCAGTACAGGGACTACTGCCGCTGGGTTTGTTCTTCTATGTGACAAGGGGGATTGTGGAATGGAATATGGTGGTTTTCATACCTTGCGTCGTGATGTATTTCCTGTATCTCTTGATATGGAAAAGGTTGCACGGGTATACCGGCGACTGCTGTGGGGCTTTGTTCCTGCTGATTGAGCTGTCGGTTTATCTCACAGTTGCAATCCTATGGTCAAACATCATGAAGGCTGCAGCGATGGGCGGAATAGATCCTAACACATTGCTATTATAACCAAATTCAGATTTACTCACATATAATATAAAAGGTATCGGACATTATATGAAGGTTACTCTCATAAGACATACAAGCGTAGACGTGCCGAAAGGCGTATGCTACGGACAGACAGACGTGCCGGTGGCTGCCTCATTCCCCGAAGAGGCGGAAATGACAAAGAGCAGACTTGAGGGGAAAGTTTTCGACAAGGTGTTCTGTTCACCGCTCACAAGGGCACGGTTGCTTGCCGAATACTGCGGACACTACGACTACACGACGGACAAGAGACTGCTCGAGATGAACATGGGCGACTGGGAAATGAAACGATACGACGACATCAAGGATGACAATCTGCAGAAATGGTATGACGACTACATGCATGTGGCAACGACCAACGGCGAAAGTTTTCCGATGATATACAAACGGGTGGCCGACTTTCTCGACGAACTGAAGACAAAGGATTACAAGCATGTAGCCGTCTTCGCCCATTGCGGGATACTGCTTTGTGCCGGCATATACGGAGGATTGTTCTCTGAAGAAGGATGCTTCGAGCACACCGTGGATTATGGTGGGATTGAAGAGATTGAGATTTAATGCAAAGCGCTTGTGGGTTTAACGTTTGCTTCGGTCAGAAGAACAACAGGATATATGGGGGAATTGCAAACAGGGTTAAGCATAATGCAATTATAGCTTCATATTTTGAAGAAATAATCGGAATATCATATCGGTAGAGCAAAATAATCTGCCGACACGTTGGCAATCTGACATATTTTTATTAAATTCGCACCATAAATAACAGTGAAACATTAAACCCGATTGACGTATGATAGACTATTTTGCAGAAAATCTTTGGCAGATGTGGGCGCTGGTATCCATTGTCTGCCTCATTCTTGAACTCACCAATGGTGACTTCTTCATTATATGCTTCGCCATCGGAGCGGCTTGTTCCGCAATTTTATCGGCATTGGGTCTTTCGTTTTATGCCGGACTGGCGGTATTTGCCGTCACGTCGGTATTGAGCCTATTCTTCGTGCGCCCTGCCATGCTGAAGCATCTGCACAGGAACGAAGACAGCCGAGTGAGCAATGCCGATGCCATCATCGGCCGCATCGGCAGGGTCAGTGAAACTATAGAGAGAAACGGCTACGGCAGAGTTGCCATCGACGGCGACGACTGGAAAGCCCTTTCACAAGATGGTGAGGCTATAGAAAAAGATACCAACGTAAAAGTAATCAGCAGAGACAGCATTATCATAACGGTAGCGAGAAATTAAAAAACAATCAGGAATCAGGAAAGAGGAATTAGAAATTAGGATAACTATCAGGATTTGTCTGATTCATCCGAGAAGTCCGATTAGTCCAAATTGTCCAATAAATCCGAACCGTCCCGATTCCTATAATCCCCCCAATAATAACCAATTAAATAATAATATGATGAGCATTGGATTATATGTATTGGCAGCAATTGTATTGTGCGCCCTTATTTTAGTAAAGAAGAGTCTGGTTATCATACCGCAGTCTGAAACAAAGATTATTGAGCGCCTCGGTAAATATTATGCAACCCTGAAACCAGGTATAAACATAATCATCCCGTTTATCGATCGCGCAAAGCCCATAATCACCATGTCAAGAGGAAGATACATGTATTCCACCTCTATTGACCTGCGCGAACAGGTATACGACTTTGACAAGCAGAATGTTATTACAAAGGATAATGTGCAGACACAGATCAACGCCCTGCTCTATTTCCAGATTGTCGACCCGTTCAAGGCCGTATACGAAATCAGCAACCTGCCAAACGCTATCGAAAAGCTCACGCAGACCACTCTGCGTAACATCATCGGCGAGCTTGAGCTTGACCAGACGCTTACATCACGCGACACTATCAACACCAAGCTGCGCGCTGTTCTCGACGACGCCACAAATAAATGGGGCATCAAGGTGAACCGCGTGGAGCTGCAGGACATCACACCACCGGAGAGCGTTCTTCAGGCGATGGAGAAACAGATGCAGGCCGAAAGAAACAAGCGTGCCACGATTCTTACCAGCGAAGGACAGAAAGCTGCCGCCATCTTGAAATCAGAGGGTGAGAAGACAGCAATAGTAAACAGGGCCGAGGCCGACAAACAGATGGCAATCCTCAATGCAGAAGGTGAGGCACAGGCAAAGATACGCAAGGCTGAAGCTGAAGCTATAGCCATCGAGAAGATTACACAAGCCGTGGGCAAGAGCACCAATCCTGCCAACTATCTGCTCGCACAGAAATACATCCAGATGCTTGAAGAGGTTGCCACTGGCGACAAGACCAAGACTGTTTATCTGCCATACGAGGCCACAAACCTCATGGGCAGCATAGGAGGAATCAAGGATCTCTTCAAATCTGAATAAGGATTTTATTCTATAAAACCCCGGTATAGTATTGGATTTCATTCATCATTATTAATGCATAATCAATAAATTAGGGAAAACAAAGTAAAATGAATATTTGTATAATCGTAGGGGCGAGACCTAACTTCATGAAGGTCGCCCCTCTGATTCATGCCATAGACAAGGCTAATGCCGATGGCGAAAACATCAAAAGCCAGCTGGTTTATGCCGGCATCGAAAACGACGCTACGCTCGAACCATCTCTCTTCTCCGACATGGAGATAAGAAAGCCCGACGTATATCTTGGCGTTGACTGCACAAACCTCAACGAACTGACGGGCAGGGTTATGTCGGAATTTGACACATACCTCACCAAGAACCCGACCGATGTGGTAATCGTTGTGGATGACTTGGCATCAACCATGGCGGCCGCTATAGTAACGAAGAAGCACGGCATTGCGCTGGCTCACCTAGTGGCCGGAACACGATCCTTCGACATAAAGATGCCGAAGGAAATCAATCGTCTGGTTATTGACGGACTGTCCGATTATCTCTTCACCGCCGGAATAAGCAGCAACAGCATCGTGAGCCGCGAAGGCGCAGAACTGTCGCAGGTATATGAAGTGGGCAATATACTGATGGACACGTTACGCTTCAACCATCACCGTTTCTACCGTCCTGCCATAATGGATGAACTGAAGCTTACCGAAGGTAAATACATTGTATTCACACTCAACCGCAAGGCGCTGATTGCTGATGCAGAGAATCTCAAGAAGATGATTACGGCAATGACCGACAAGGCTGGAGAAATACAGATTGTTGCCCCATTGCGCAATAACGCAAGAAAAGCGGTGGAAGGAATCGTCGCTGATATGTCCAACTTCCACATCATCGGTTCCCTGCCCTATCTCGAGTTCGGCTATCTCACGGCACACGCCATGGGTATTGTGACCGACTCCGGCAATGTCGCCGAGGAAGCCACTTTCAACAACGTACCATGCATCACGCTCAACAGCTATACTGAACACATAGAGACAGTAAAGAAAGGCTCCAATGTGCTTGTAGGCGAAGATGCCGACCGTCTTGCAGCAACCATACAGGATATGGTGAACGACAGTTGGAAGAAATCCTCCCTACCCGACCGTTGGGACGGGCGCACTGCAGAACGCATCGTACATATTCTTTTAGAAAAGCATAAATAGATTAAGTATACATTCATGAATGAATATATCAAGCAGGCATACATAAATTAAATAGCCATATATGCATAAATAAATCAGATACGCATCCAAGTTTATACGTTGGACACCTGATGACTTCTGCAAAAAATAATATCCGCAATGTCAATACATACAGACATTGCGGATATTTGTTTATATGATATTCTTAATCAGTAATCCAGCATTAGCTTACCTTGTTCAGCTTCTTGATAATAGAGAAGATGAAGAGAGCCGAAACCAAACAGATACCAGCAAGAACACCCCAGATGGTCACAAGGTTGAAATTCTGACCCCACATTATACCTGGAACCATTACCAACTGGTTACCGATAGCTGTAGCACCGAACCAGAGACCCATCATCAATCCAGAATACTTTGGAGGAGCAACCTTCGATACAAACGAGATACCGATAGGAGAAAGCAACAGCTCGGCAAATGTAAGGATGAGATAAGTAGAGATAAGCAGGTTAGCGCTTACGCGTGGACCCTCAGTTGCAGGATCGCCCTGCGCCAAAGGAAGTTCAAGACCCATAGAACCCACGGCCATCCAAACGAAGCCAAGAGCGGCAACAAGCATACCGAGCCCTATCTTCTCCGGCGATGTCGGCTCCTTGCCAATCTTGTTGAGCCATGAGAACAAAGCAACGCTTACAGGAGTCAAAGCTACAACGTAGCATGGGTTGAACTGCTGGAAGATAGGAGCCTCTACATTAACGGCACCTTCAAGATTGCTATACTTGTAGAACAAGAATGCGATTGCCGCAACAATAACGGCAAGCGAAATACCCTTACCCTTACCGGTTTTGCTTGATGCCAGACTGAAGCAACCGTATATCACGAAGATACAAGCAACAAGGTTGGTAACATCGAATGCCATTGACTGCAGACCTTCGGAAGTCTTGTACGTATAGTCGCGTGCAAACAGAGTCAGGGTGTTACCATTCTGATGGAATGCCATCCAGAAGAAGATAACCACAGCGAAAACAAGACACAGACAAACGATACGCTCCTTTGTCTCTGCCGGAGAGAGTTCCTTGACATCAGCCTTGCCGGCATCAGCAGCATCCTTCTTCGTCTCATTTGCAAGGACATGCTTATAAGTAGAGCTGAAGATATAGTAAATGGCAATACTTACAATGAGCGAAGCACATGCCACAGCAAAGGCAAAGTGATAAGCATCTTCTGCAGACACGTCCAGACTTGACTTTGCCCATTCCATGATCTTGATGGCAGCAGTAGGAGCGAACATCGCACCAATATTGATTGCCATGTAGAAGAGGGAGAAACCTGAGTCACGGTTGTTGGCAAACCTTGGTTCGTCATAAAGACGACCTACCATAACCTGAAGGTTACCCTTGAACAGACCGGTTCCCAAGGCGATAAGGATGAGTGACAACCCCATAGCGGCAATGGCAACGGTGTCCTTGCCAAGAGGAAGCGAGAGGACGAGATAACCAATGAACATAATGAAAATACCTGTGGTAACCATACGCCCGAAGCCAAACTTGTCGGCAGCGATACCTCCGATGATAGGAAGGAAATAAACCATCATCAGGAATGTTGAGTAAATAACACTTGCCAATCCGGTTTCAAAACCGAAATTAGCCTGCAAATAGAGTAAGAACACTGCAAGCATGGTGTAATAGCCGAAACGCTCACCAGTGTTTGCCAAGGCTAACGCCCACAGACCTTTTGGTTGATTTTCAAACATAAGTTTTTCGTTTTTTATTGTTAATAATAATATTTGGTTTAGGGTTAATAGATTCATTGGATTGACAGGACTGACAAAATCGACATTACCGACAGTAAAACTGTCCTGCGTCTTCATACAAAACCCTGTCTTTGACTATCAGTGCATCAAATCGAAGAGATACGTTAGCTTAACAACGATGTTCCCTATATTCGATTTACTGAAATAGTCTTTCTTTGTATCTCCATAGATATTGCCGAGTCCGTAATAGTATCGACCCTCTATCTGGAAATGCCCCGCCTTCGGATGGGAATATTCAAGTCCGAGTCCGGCTGCGATACCATAGTCGAACTTGTTCTCCACCGCCATCGTCTCCTGCGCAACAGTCTGGTTGGACCTGTCGGAAAGATTGGCATTGTTCAAATCATAATTCGCCTCTGTCGACTCGCTCAGATAAAAGCCCACCTGAGGTCCTGCCTGAAAGAAAAACTGCATGCCTTTTTGCTCACGTCCCCATGCCAGATGAGCAAACACAGGCACCTGGATATAGTTCAGCGTTCTGCTATACTTCTCTGCGACACCAGTCTGCTGGTTTATAACGGGCTTATCACTCAGATTGAGGATATCTTCTTTCCATCCCACCTTGGCATAGTTCACCTCTGCCTGCACGGAACATATAGTATTGAAATACTTCTCGCAGACGTATCTGAAAGAAACGCCTGCGGTCATTCCGCCATACATCTTCTGGTTTACCTTCGGAGTGAACCCCACGTTGCTCAATATATAACCGCCGTTCACTCCGATGCTCAGGTCATTGCGATGCTTGCCAATCTGTGCATGGGCTGCATTGGCAACCATCACGAGCAGCAGAACGAAAACGAACTTTATCCTATTCATAATAAATCCCTGTATAACCATTGCCTACCTTAATAATTAATCATTGAGATAGACCTGTTGGTGTTGTAGTGCACGAAGCTGACGCTCACATTCTGCAAGCCGCCATTCATTCCCCCAACGCGCTTGAAGTGCATAGGAGTCTGTAGCGCCCCCTTGTCTGCTTCATCTCCCACAAATTTATTTCCCTTAGCTTTTATCCCCTTTATGAAATACAAAGCATGATCGTAGCCTGTGATGGCAAAACGAGGCATATAGTCCATCAAACTCTGGTCGAACTTCTTCAGATAATCATCCGTGAAAGCCTTCGTCGCCGACGAGAGCGGATTATAATAGAAATGTGTAGGCACGTACGTATCATACTTGCAGAACTTATCCATATCATATTTGGCATACATGAGCCATTCCGTATAGCCGAAGAGCGAAATCTTCAACGACGGGACAGCAGCCTTCAACTGGTCGAGCTTGGCGATAACGGCGTTGAGCTCCGGCGAACGCGCCGTATTGAGAACAACGATATTCGGCTGCGTCATACTGAAAGCCTTCATGAAACTCTCCGCACTGTTCGTCACGTTTGTAATGCTATACGTACGCCCTTTCTTTGAAAGCGCCTCACGCAGAGTGAACGTAAACACGCCCTTGTCGCTCTGGCGGTCATTGCAGTCAACCACCACCACATGCTGTGTGGTGAACCGGCCGATGAACTGACGCACAACCTCGCTATAGAATAATTCCGGACTCTGATATACCTGGAAGATATTTGGGTTTGACGCCACATCGTTACCCGTTATAGAAAAAGGTATTACGAGCTTGATTCCGTTTTTCTTTGCGAATCCCGACAAAGCAGGCACTTGCTTTGAATAAAGCGGACCGAAAATCACGTTGCACCTGTTCGCCCCGTTCTGCGCCAGGACAGTATTCACGTCAGCATCAATAGGCACATTCCAAGCGTTCACCTCAATGTTCATGCCCTCTTTCTTCAGCTTTTCGCATCCCATAAGCAAACCACGATAATACTCCAGCATCCTTCTGCCATCGCCGTCAACATTATGCAGCGGTAGCATCACGCCGACGCGTATGGCATCAGCCGGAGTCTTTGCGGATGCGGAAGTTCCGGCAGATACAGAAGTCTTCACAGCCGCAGCGCCCTTCACATCTGTTGGTTTGACTCCCTTCGGATAAGGAATGAAGATATAGTCGCCTTTCTTCAGCTCGTAACCCACGGAGTTCATATCCGGATTGGCCTTTACGAGCTCTTCGATTGTAATTTCATATTTCTTTGCGATACCGAAAACGGTCTCGCCTTTCTTCACCTTGTGCATCTCACGATAGTTCTGTGTTTGGGCTGCCACCCCCAAACAGACAGACAAGATTGCGAGAAGCAATGAATACTTAAGAATACGCATCATAGTTGGACTTTATATAAATTTGCGTACAAAGTTACTCTATTATTTGAATAAAACAAAGAATTGTCATTTTAAAAATTCAAATAGTGCCGCATATCGGGACTTGAGCGTGGAAAATCCAATCCAAGTTTCCGTTTTAGCCAAGCTTAATACACCATTCTGAATATAATAAGGTAGAGTACTTATCCAGAACAGCCAACGGATAACGCGAGTGAAGCAATAGTTTAGCAAGCTTAACTCGCTCTAAATTGGACTTTGATTGAAAATCAAGAAGTTGGGCGTTTGCCTATATTATATAGGTAACAA
>USSF01000023.1 GCA_900557405.1 uncultured Prevotella sp. | reverse complement strand
TTGCTCAGGCACTTATAAATAATGTTAAACTATAGTGTTGCGGAATTAAGGATAATATAATTACTTGAATGGAGAGAATTCGCCGCCGGAGGCTATGGGATATCTTATCTTTGCATGAGACGACACCGAGTTGTGTGCAACAACGAATATCTGATGAGGAATTATTGGCGGCACGGTGACGAAGCCAGGAGGTTCTTTCGTTAAACCCAAAAGGACACACAATCATAGAAAAGCCATACGGAAAACGGGAAAAACAACTTTTTAAAAAAAAAATCAGTTTTCCACTACCCCATTTCCTTTTATGATTGTCATATCAATAGAATACTGAGAAAAATGAACAATGACAACATACATAGAGACATCGACGCAATGATTGAGCGTTACCTCGCAGACAGGCAGGACATGGAGGCTATAGAAGAGCTGAAGCGTAAGGCACTGGAGAGCGAGGAAAGCTGCAGCTATATCCGCAAGAAGCTGGAAGGCGCATTCTACGTGGAGGCAAACGTATCACGCGTTGACTTCGACAAGGACAAAGCATACAGCAGATTCAGACTGCGCACGGAATCCGCCGCCGGCAGCGAGAAGAAGCCCACCACGAGGAAGCACCTCGCAATATACCGGAGATGGCGCATCGTCGCAGCTGCGGCCGCCGTTGTCATGGCGTTCGCCCTGCCATGGACGGGCTACAAGTTTGCCAAGGAGAGCCTGTACAGCCAGATTGCCGACATAACAATAGCCACACCGCGCGGTTCGAAGACGCAGATGACACTGCCCGACGGAACGAAGGTATGGTTGAACGCAAATTCAAAACTGGTTTACTCCCAAGCGTTTGGAGTGGACAACCGAGAAATAGATTTGACAGGTGAGGCTTGTTTCGATGTGACGAAAAACGAAGACCTGCCGTTTACCGTAAACTCAAAATCAGCAAGCCTCACCGTTCTCGGAACAAAATTCACATACCGCGAATATCCCAACGACAAGAGTCTCACGGTGGAGCTGATGCGCGGACACGTGGACCTGATGAGCAGAAAGACAGGCAGACACATGGACATGAGACCCGATGAGCGCGCTATGGTCGACACGAGAAACGGCCAGATGACGAAACAGAATATAGACGCCAGCCATTCGGACGCATGGACACGCGGCGAACTGTCGTTCGACGAGATTCCGATGGAGCAGATTGCGCAGACACTGGAGCGAACATACGACGTGAAGATAAAGGTGGCCGACGGACTGAAAAACAAGCGGTTCTACATGTCGTTCAGCACCTCGGGCATGAACGTCGAGGAGGTACTCTCCACAATGGCGGAGACACACCGGATGAGCTACAGGCGCATCAGCCAGAACAATTATTACATATATTAGAAAACAACATATCTGCAACCATCTATCAGCAAATTCCACATTACCTATGAACAGATAATAAGAATATAAAGACGGAAGCAGAAGAAAAGTCCGCAAAGGACCAGACCTATGATAATATTTATAATCAAAACCTAATAACATCACTTATTATGAACAATTACAGAAAGGCCATTTTTGTCGCCTCAGCCTTGTTGTGCATGAATGCTCCGATGTCAGCACAGCAGGTAACTCTGAAAATCAGCAATGCGACAGTGAAGCAGGCCATTAATCAACTGAAACAGCAGACCGGCTATTCATTCGTCTTCTCATCGACAGACATCAACACCCAGAAGACGGTTTCGGTTTCTGCCACAAACGAAGACCTCTCCTCTGTTGTGGAGCAGATACTCAAGGGACAGAAGGGTATCGACTACAAAATCGAGGGAAAGAACATCATCATTACCAAAGGCAAGCACAACGGAGTGAAGCCGGTCAGTAATGGCACGAAACAAACAAAAAACACACCGCGGAAGGTTACAGGACAAATCATCGACGAGAACGGCGAACCGCTGATCGGCGTCACCATCACTGCCAACGGAATGCAGGGCGGAGCGATAACGGACTTCGACGGAAACTTCGTGCTCACCGACGTGCCGGAGAACGTAAAGGCTCTCCACGTGAGCTACATCGGCTATGAGGAGAAGGACATTGCTATCGGCAACGGTAGCATGAAGATAAAGATGGTGCCGGACAACAAGCAGCTGGACGACGTAGTGGTTATCGGCTACGGCACGGTGAAGAAGAACGACCTGACCGGTTCCGTATCAGCCATCAAGCCCGATGAGTTCAACAAGGGAGCACAGTCGAGCGCACAGGACGCCCTCGTGGGTAAGGTTGCCGGTGTGAACGTGGTTTCAAGCTCGGGAGCTCCGGGTTCCGGTTCCACTATCCGTATCCGCTCGGGCGCATCGCTTTCGGCTTCAAACGACCCGCTGATTGTAATCGACGGAGTGCCGGTGGACAACTCTTCAATCGAGGGCGGAAGCAACCTCATCGGAGGTATCAACCCTAACGACATCGAGACCTTCACCGTATTGAAGGACGCTTCGGCTACGGCCATCTACGGTTCGCGCGCTTCAAACGGTGTAATCGTGATTACGACCAAGAAGGGAACTAAGGGAGCGCCGAAGTTCAACTACACGGCAAACTTCTCCGTAGGCTCTACTGCCAAGCGTCTGAAGGTGTTGAGCGCCGACGAGTTCCGAGCATTCGTGCCTACAGTGAGCGGTGTTCCGAGCAACGCCGTGCTGGGCGAGTACAACACGGACTGGCAGGATGAAATCTACCGCACAGCTTTCGGTATGGACCACAACATCTCCATGTCGGGCAATATCAACAAGAAAGCTCCTGTGAGAGTTTCTCTTGGATACACGAACCAGAGCGGTATCATCAAGACTAACAGCTACAAGCGCTACACCTTCGACGGCGGTATCTCTCCGAAATTCCTCAAGGACCACCTCTCGTTGAACGTGAATCTGAAGGCATCAATGGAGGACAACGTGCGCGTTGACGAGTCGGTTGTCGGCAATGCCCTCTCATACGACCCTACAAGGCCAGTACGCACAGGCAGCACAACGGCCTCCACAGACCCGGGACTGGGTTACTTCATCTGGATGAACGGCAACTCGCCGATGGCCATACAGACCGACAACCCTGTGGCCCAGCTCAATCTGCAGGATATGAACAACAAGCTCTACCGCTCTATCGGCAACGTGTCGGTGAACTATAAGGTTCACGGATTCGAGGACCTGCAGTTCAACATGAATATGGGATACGACGTATTGGAGAGCAAATACAGCAAGGACGTTCCGCAGTTCGCCGGAATGATGTATACCGAGAACAAGAAAGACGGTACGGGTCTCGACTTCAACTCAAAGCAGTATAAGACAAATACCCTGCTCGACCTCTATGCCAACTATCAGCACACCTTCGCCGAGAAGCACGACTTCAGCGCGATGGCCGGTTACGGATGGCAGCACTTCTGGAAGAAATACAATGAGACGACCCTCTCTCCGGAGGGAACGGAACTGTTCTCGCCAAAGCACGCCAAGTCAGAGTATTACCTGCTCTCGCTCTACGGACGCCTCAACTATACATACGACAACAAGTATATGGTTACGGCAACTCTGCGTTCCGACGCTTCGTCACGCTTCGCCAAGGGCAACAGATACGGCTACTTCCCGTCAGTGGCTCTGGGATGGAAGATTTCTGAGGAGAAATTCCTGAAGGACAACAAGGTGCTCACAAACCTGAAACTGCGTCTGAGCTACGGACAGACAGGACAACAGGATATCATCAACGACTATCCTTATATGACTACATTCTCTGTTTCTTACCCCGAGTCAAGCTATCTCTTCGGCGACAAATGGTATAACACATACCGTCCGAACGGCTACGACCGCGACATCAAGTGGGAGACAACGGAAACTTGGAACGCCGGACTCGACTACGGATTCCTTAACAACCGCATCTACGGTACTATCGACGTTTACAAGCGCCACACCAAGGACTTGCTCAACACTATCCCGGTTATCTCGGGTGTGAACTACTCTGCCGTGCTCACGACGAACATCGGCGAGATGGACAACAAGGGTGTGGAGTTCTCTATCAACGCCGTACCGGTGCAGACCAAGGACTTCTCTTGGAGTGTTGGCCTGAACTACACATGGAATGACTCTAAGATCACGAAGCTGAACACAGTGGATACAGAAGGTTCATTCGTGGAGACAGGTGCCATTTCCGGCACAGGAAAGTTCGTGGAGTGCTTCATGGTGGGCAAGCGCCCATACACATTCTATCTGGCAAAGCAGGCATACGACGAGAACGGCAAGCCGATGGAAGGAAAGTATGTACAGCCAGACGGAAGCATCGACACCAAGGAGACAAGATCTGCAAGCCGCTGCGCTCTGCCTAAGTCATACCTTGGCTTCAACACTCAGTTCACATACAAGAACTGGGAGCTGGGCATCACGGGCCACGGCTCGTTCGGCAACTACATATACAACTACGTGAAGGCCGACCAGTACCAGCAGCAGGTATACAGCGACCAAGGCAACTTCTCGAACATCTTGAAGTATACTGCAGACAACGGATTCCAGCAGCAGCAGCTCTATACGGACCACTTCTTGGAGAAGGGAGACTTCTTCCGCATCGACAACATCACACTGGGATACACATTCCCGAAGCTTTGGAACAGTTCAAGCAGTCTGAGACTCTCGGCAGCAGTGCAGAACGTATGCGTGATTACGGGCTATTCTGGTCTTGATCCGGAGATTTACAATGGTATCGACCGCAACGTATACCCACGTCCACGCACATTCTCTATCACAGCAAACCTTAACTTCTAACAAACAAAAGAATATACAAAATGAAAAAGAATATATTGAAATCCATGATATTCGGCGTCATCGGATGCCTGTTCACATCATGTTTCAGCGACCTGGACACCATGCCGCTCGATGACAATCAGCTCGTTGGCGAGAAGGTTTACCAGACTGCCGACGGATACACCGGAGTGCTCGCCAAATGCTACAGCTCGCTCATCCTCACCGGACAGAAGGGCGGCGATGGTGGCGACGGCGACCTTGAGGGAGCAAACGAGGGCTACTCGAGCTACGTGCGACTGATGTTCTACCTGCAGGAGCTGCCTACCGACAACTTCATCATGCCGTCATCATCAAACGGTCTGCGCAAGTGCCTCAACCTGCAGTGGGACGAATCCAACGCATCCGTTATCCGCTGGACATACCAGCGCCTCTACATGTCTATCGCCTACTGTAATGAAATGCTGCGCGAATGCACCGAAAGCAAGCTGAAGAGCCGCGGACTTTGGGACCAGCTCGGCGGAGAATGTGCGAGCTACCGCGCCGAGGCACGCTTCATCCGTGCATACTGCTATTCCATGCTATGCGACCTCTTCGGCAACGTGCCTTACATCGACGAGAACACTGGCGTGAAGGACATTCCGGTGCAGTGGACACGCAAGCAAATCTTCGATTTCGCCGAGAGCGAACTGAAGGCTATCGACGCTGACCTCAAGGCTCCTGGAACCAACGTATACGGACGCATCGACCAGGTTGCAGCATGGTTCCTGCTCTCAAGAATGTATCTGAACGCAGAGACATGGATCGGCGAAAACCGCTACAACGACGCTCTGATGTATGCAAAGAAGGTAATCAACGACGGCCACTACCCGCTGGCCCCCGACTACCGCACAATCTTCCTCGCCGACAACGACAAGTGTAAGGAGATTATATGGCCGCTCGTACAGGACGGACTCAAGGCACAAAGCTCTGCCGGAACGAACTTCTACACAAAGGCATTCGTGAACGGTCCGATGAACGAGCTTTACACCACCGGTATCGGTTCACGCGGATGGGGCAACGTGCGCTCAAAGACCACCCTCGTGGATGCCTTCGACGCTGACGACGTGACTTTCGACAAGAACGACACTTGGGGCAACCAGAAGAAGGACAAGCGTGCACAATTCATGACAGCCCTGCCTAACCAGAGAAAGGAAACATGGGATGAGCAGAACAACATGACAAGCACCTACACCTGCGGCTACGGATATATCAAATGGCGCAACGTGAACCAGGACAACACCATACCTGCACAGGGCGACGCATATTCATCAATCGACTTCCCGCTGTTCCGCACAGCCGAGGCTTATCTCATCGCCGCCGAGGCAATACTGAGAGGCGCACAAGGCACAAAGGAGGAGGCTCTGGGATATGTGAACGAAATCCGCGAGCGTGCATATATGTCAGGCAAATATGCCAAGGCCGGTGTCCGCTCAGACGTATCTGGCGACATCACTGCCGAGCAGCTCAACCTCGACTTCATCCTCGACGAACGCCAGCGCGAGTTTGCTTCTGAGCTTATTCGCCGCACAGACCTCATACGCTTCGGCAAGTTCACATCCGGTCGCAACTGGGACTGGAAGAACGGAGTACGCGAAGGTTCCGACGTGCCTGGCCACCTGAAACTATTCCCTATTCCTGCCACAGAGTTCTCCAACATGCCGAACCTCGTTCAGAATGACGGATACGTGAAGAAATAAACTCCACTACATACAAAACCGATATGAGTTCCGCAAGTTCCAGAAGCTTGCGGAACTTTAAAACCTCCAAAGAACTATCAGAAAATATGATTTCATTCAAGAACATTGCTCTTTCAGCATCTATGGTGCTGTTTGCAAGCGCATCAATGGCACAGACCTCGTTTGAGGAAATCAGTGCAGACCTGAACAAGGCGGGCGGCGTTTATCTCGCATACCCCGAAGTGACAAGCAAGCAGACACCTGCCCCTAAAGGCTACAAGCCCTTCTACATCAGTCACTACAGCCGCCATGGTTCGCGCTATCTGCTGGGAGACGAAGACTTCGAACTCACCATCAACCTGCTCGAAAAGGCACAGAAGAGAGGATGTCTGACCGACTTCGGAAAGGATGTATTGAAGAGGCTTCGCATCACATTCGAGGAAACCGAAGGGCGCGGCGGTGACCTGACACCGCTCGGCGCACGCCAGCATAAGGGGATTGCCGAGAGAATGGCAAAGAATTTCCCCGATGTCTTCAAGGGAGAGAAACGCGCCGAAGCACGCTCCACTGTGGTCTACCGCTGCGCAATGAGCATGGCGGCTTTCTGCGACGGGCTGAAGGGAAAGTTCCCCAATCTCGACATCAAATACGAGATGAACCAAAAGAACATGTCTTATCTGAACTACCACACAGACAAATCAAACAAATTCACCCACGGCGAGACAGGCCCTTGGGTGGAGGAATACAGAAAGTTTGAAGCCGAGCACGTAAATCCGGGACGTATGGTAAGCTCGCTATTCAGCGACAAGGACTTCATCCGCTGCGAGGTAAATCCGGAGAAACTAATGTGGGCGTTCTATTGGATTGCTGTGGACATGCAGGACATCGAGACAAAACTGTCATTCTACGACGTGTTTACGGCCCAGGAACTGTTCGACCTGTGGCAGTGTGTAAATTACCGGTTCTATATCGGCAATGCCAACCCTGCGATGAGCGACGAACTGGTTATGGCCAACGCTTCAACCCTCGTGGAGAACATCATAGAGTGTGCTGAAAAGGCCATCAAGGACAACTCCATCGCCGCCGACCTGAGATTCGGACACGACGGCAATGTTATCCCGCTCCTTGCTCTCATGCAGATTGACGGATTCGACGTGGCCGTGAGGAAGCCTGAAGAGGTCTACAAGCATTGGGCCGACTTTAAGGCCACCCCAATGGCATCCAACGTGCAGCTCGTTTTCTTCAGAAACAACAAGGGCGACATACTCGTGAAGGTAATGCACAACGAAAAGGAAGCCCACATCCCTGTAACAACCGATTCATGGCCATACTATAAATGGAGCGCCATGAAGGAGTATTACACAAACAGACTCAAGAGAATAGAACAACACGTGAAGGCTCTGGACTAAAAGAGCACACGCGATATTTCACATGAAAGAACACATAATGCATTTCGAACCATAACACAGACACGCAATTATAATATAATTTTAAATTGATTTTGTTTTAGTATTCATTTGCGGACGGCAGCCTTTTGTATTGGCTGCCGTCCCTTTTGGGATTAAATTCTTCCGTTTTTTTTGGTGTTAAAAGGAGAATCCATTAAATTTGCATTATTATTTGTAATAGATTATGCCATTAAGGATTCCAGACAAATTGCCAGCCATCGATATTCTCAAGAAAGAGAATATCTTTGTCATGGACAACACCAGGGCACACACACAGGATATACGCCCACTGAAAATAGTGATACTCAATCTCATGCCACTCAAGATTACAACAGAGACGGACCTCGTGAGACTGCTATCCAACACCCCTCTGCAGATTGACATCACATTCATGAAACTGAAGAGCCACACGCCGAAGAACACACCGATTGAACACATGATGATGTTCTACAAGGACTTCGACATAATCAAAGAGGAAAGATTCGACGGAATGATAATCACCGGAGCACCGGTGGAGAACTTTGAATTCGAGGAGGTGGGCTACTGGAAGGAGATAACCACTATATTCGAATGGGCCAAATCGCACATCACCAGCACCATGTATATCTGCTGGGCAGCACAGGCTGGACTATATTACCATTACGGAATACCCAAACATCCGCTGAAGAAGAAGATGTTCGGAATATTCAAACAGCGCTGCAACGACCCGTTGTTGCCTATATTCAGAGGTTTCGACGACATCTTCTACATGCCGCAAAGCCGCCATACGGAAGTGAGGAAGGAGGACATTATCAGCGACGGAAGACTGCATCTCATCGCCGAGTCCGAAGAAAGCGGACCAACCATAATAACGGCAAACGGCGGAAGGGAATTCTTCATCACCGGACACTTTGAATACGCACCATTGACTCTGGACCAGGAATACCGCCGCGACCTCGGGAAACGCGACGACGTAGAGATACCGAAGAACTATTACATCGGCGACAACCCTGAAAACAAGCCTCTGGTGAGATGGAGGGCACACGCAAACCTCTTCTTCACCAACTGGATAAACTACTACGTGTACCAGGAGACGCCATACGACATCAACATGATAAGATAACCCCTAAGCCATAACCATAAAGAATAGAACATAAACAAGAGATATGAGAGAACTTGAACTTCTTGCTCCGGCAAAGAACCTTGAATGCGGAATCGCAGCCATCGACTGCGGAGCGGATGCCGTATACATCGGCGCCGACAGGTTCGGTGCCCGTCAGGCTGTGGGCAACAGCGTGGATGACATAAAGCAACTCTGCGGATACGCCCACAAGTTCGGCTGCAAGGTCTACGTGACGGTGAACACCATCATATACGACAACGAACTTGAAGACACGCAGCGGCTCCTCGATGCGCTCGGGGATGCAGGGGTAGACGCAATACTTGTACAGGACATGGGACTGCTCAAGCTTGACCTGCCGAAAAACGTGGCCCTGCACGCAAGCACGCAGACAGACAACCGCAATCTTGAAAAAGCAGCATGGCTGAGAGCACACGGATTCGAGCGCGTGGTATTGGCAAGGGAACTCACAATAGACGAAATATCCGGAATACACAAGGCACTGCCCGATACGGAACTTGAGGTCTTCGTCCACGGAGCGCTCTGCGTGAGCTATTCGGGCACCTGTTATGCATCGGAATATTGCTTCGGAAGAAGCGCCAACCGCGGTGCATGCGCACAATTCTGCAGAATGAAGTTCGACCTGCTCGACAACGAGGGGAACACGATAGAGCGAGACGCCCACCTGCTTTCGCTTAAAGACATGTGCCGCATTGACTCTCTCGAAAGGCTTGCAGATGCCGGCGTCACATCTTTCAAGATTGAAGGCAGGCTGAAGGACATCAACTATGTGAGAAACGTCACGGCCGCCTACAGCCAGCGCCTTGACGAAATCATCGCCAAGAGAGGAAAGGATTACCGAAGGGCCTCGTCGGGCATCTGCCAGACGGAGTTCACTCCAAATCTGAAAAAGACCTTCAACCGCGGCTTCACGGAATATTTCCTCGACGGAAGGAAGAGCCGCATCGCCTCCTTCTATACGCCGAAGGCCATGGGCGAATACGTGGGCAAGGTGAAGGAAATACGCGGCAACTCGTTCAACGTTGCCGGCACGGCAACCTTTGCCAACGGCGACGGTTTGTGCTTCATCAACGAGAGCAACGAACTGGAAGGTTTCCGCATAAACAAAGCCGAAGGCAACAGACTGTTTCCGCTGAACATGCCGCGCGGACTGAAACGCGGCACAGCACTATACAGAAACAGCGACCACGCCTTTGAAAAGGAGATGAACAGTGACAAGACGAAGCGCAAGCTCCCCATCACCCTCGCCCTGTCCTACACCGAAGGTCATCTACTGCTGGAGGCTGGGATAAAAGACCAGCAATGCAAGGTTGCCGCAAGTCGCGAAATCACCCTCGACACCGCAAAGAACCCACAGATGGAGAACATCAAGAAGCAGCTCTCCAAACTGGGCAACACGGAATTTGCCGTAGACGGAATAAGTCTGCAGCCCGCAGAATTCCCATGGTTCGTGCCCAACAGCCTCCTCTCCGACATGAGAAGGGAATGTGTGGAGCAACTCGAAAACAGAAATACCGCCACACCGGGAACAAAGTCTGTCGACAAGAATCGCACGGCTCCCGCTGGGCATTTCTCCATGTACCCCATGCCGTACATGTATAACATATCCAACAGATTGGCTGAGGAATTCTACAAGGAGGAGGGATTGAAGACCATCCGTCCTGCCTTTGAGCTGCAAAAGCCACAATCACCGCTCATCATGCAATGCAGATACTGTCTGAGATATGAAATCGGACAATGCAAGAAGCGTAGCAATCCAGACACCTTGCTGAAAGACCCGCTGAGAATCAGACTCGGCGACGGAAGGACATTCCGGTTGGAATTCAACTGCGCCCACTGCATGATGAACATATACGCCGAGGAATAAAAACGACAACTGAAGTCACGCTTAACAAATCCATACCTATACTATTATGAGACAAAGACATCTGCCGACGGCCATCGTTATCATCTTCATAATGAATATCCTGCTTGCGGGCTGCTACCACAACAGGACATTCATCACCAGACCATTGCCCGACACGATACAGTATAGCGAGAAACAGCGCGACTCACTGATATTCGCCCACACCCACCATTACTCACAGAACTTCAATTTCATCATCAAGGCTGACTCTCTCATTCTGCTGAAGGAGCAACCCGAAGAGTTCCTGAGCGGGCTACCCACCGACACCCTCCATGTGAAGAAGGGCGACAGGGTTGCCGTGGCCGACATACGCATCCTCCCCACCGACCCCGTTGACTCGGTATGGGTGCAGCTGGCGCGCGACCAGTTCACCTTCGGATGGATAAGGGAGAAGATGCTTCTGCCCGCCGTGGTGCCGGACGACCCCATATCCAAGTTCATCTCCACATTCTCCGACACCCACCTGCTGATTACGCTTATCATAATCAGCGTAATTTCCGCCGCCTATCTGCTCCGGAACCTGTTCCGCAGGAAAGGCAAGATAGTGCTGTTCAACGACATCAACTCATTCTATCCCACCCTCCTGACCCTCACGGTGGCAACAGCCGCCTCATTCTATGCCAGTATGCAGCTCTTCGCTGCCGACACTTGGCACAATTTCTATTTCCACCCCACGCTGAACCCATTCTCCGTGTCGCCGTTGCTCGCCATCTTCCTTGCGTCGGTATGGTCAATGCTGATTATCTCCATAGCCACAGTGGATGAAGTGAGGCGCATCCTCCCGTTCTCCGATGCCATCCTGTATCTCTGCGGTCTGTGCGGTATCTGCGCCATCTGCTATATCGTGTTCAGCCTTACAACACTCTACTATATAGGCTATCCTTTGCTCATAGCCTTCTACTATTATGCCCTGCGCCGCTATTTCCACAAGGCCAGCGAGCCATATATCTGCGGAAAATGCGGTACAAGAATGCGCCACAAGGGGAAATGCCCGAACTGCGGAGCTATCAACGAATAGAATCAATTGAAAATAAATCTCTGTATCTCTAAATATTGCCGTCATATATATATTCACGCATAATATCGGCATTATATATTTACATTCAGAGCCCATCATTCCGAATATCCCATACAATATCGCCGACAATCCCCATTTATTAGGATTGCATATTAAAATCTGGCGATATACCTTTGCACCCATGAAACAATATGAGAAACTATTTACCGTGGTCGCAGGAAGTCTGCTGATACAAATTCCTGCCTATGCCACAACATTCAAAGGAAGCAACACAAATATGCCGGAATCACCGGCAAGAAGTATTTCCATCGCCGACACGTCGAGGGTTTTCAATCTCGACGAAGTGGTCGTGGTGTCACAGCCGAAGGAGAGTTCCATCCTGCGCAACCAGCCCATGGCTTCGAGTATCTTCACATCCAAAGAGGCCGGCATGATAGGCATGCGTGACATTTCCGACCTTTCGCGCTTTGTGCCTTCATTCCAGATGCCAGTGTATGGCTCGCGCCTCACATCGTCGATGTATATCCGAGGAATCGGTTCGAGAATCAACAACCCGGCCATAGGAGTGTATCTCGACGGAATGCCGCTGCTGAGCAAGAATTCATACAATATCCATATATATCAGATTGACCGCGCCGACGTGTTGCGTGGTCCGCAGGGCACGCTCTACGGTATGAACACAGAGGGCGGACTCGTAAGGATATACTCCAAGAATCCTTTCACCCACAAGGGGACTGACATAAAACTCGGTCTGGGCAGCAGGTTCTACAGGAATGTGGAGTTTGCCAACTACTCCATGATTTCCCACAACACGGCGATGTCCATTGCCGGATTCTACAGCGGACAGAACGGTTTCTTCAGGAACAGTACCACAGGAAAGCGCGCCGACCTGTACAACGAAGTCGGCGGAAAGGTGAGAATCGTGAACAGGTATTCCGACAGGCTGACCTATGATTTCATAGCCGACTACCAGTATTCAAACCAGGGCGCGTTCCCGTACGGAGCGCTCGATATTGCCAACGACAAGACGGCAGCCCCGGCTACAAACAGGGACGGCAAATACCGCCGTAACATGTTGAACACGGCCTTCAACATAAGATATTCGCTTCCGAAGCTCACTATGAACTCAACCACAAGCTATCAGTTTCTTTCTGACCGCATGAACATGGATCAGGACTACACGGCTCTCGATTACATGCACCTGAAGCAGAACCAATTGCAGAACGGCATATCACAGGAGTTTGCCATAAAGGGAAACAACGGCAGATGGCGCCACACGAGCGGACTATACGGCTCATATCTGTGGCTGCGCACGGAGGCTCCCGTATTCTTCGACTCTGACTTCACCGGAAACATGGCCGGAATGATTCAGTCGGCGATGTATAACAGCATGGTAAAGTCAATGGCAGAGAAATTCATGGGCATCCCCGGCATAACCGAAGACGGAGCAAAAGAGATGGCAGCCGCTACAATCGAAAAGGCCGGAGGGGTGAAGGTCAACTCACTGTCGCTGTCTGTGCCCGGTCTCTTCCACACACCACAATTCAACCTCGGCATTTTCCATGAGTCGGCTATCGACCTGACAAAGCGTCTTACCATGACCATCGGTCTGCGATACGACTACAGCCGTGTCAAGATAAACTACAACACGAGTGCGCTGATGGATGTCTCCGTGAGCGTCATGGGCATTGATGCCGCAAGCCGTCTGCGCTCAGTTCTCGACAACGACAAGGGCAACAGCTTCAACCAGGTATTACCCAAGCTCGGATTCACATGGAGAACGGACGACAACGGCAGCAACATATACGCCATCGTGAGCAAGGGATACCGTTCCGGCGGATACAACATACAGATGTTCTCCGATATCCTGCAGACGGAAATACGCAAAAACAGCGGCATGGCGTTGCGCAACGGCGGAGACATCCAGCATACGGATGAGGACTACAGGAAAATCAATTCCACGATATCATACAAACCGGAATACAGCTGGAACTATGAGCTGGGAACTCATCTCAATCTCTTCGGGAACGCACTTCAGGCGGATTTCTCCACGTATTACATGAAGATACGCAACCAACAGCTTTCTGTCATGGCTGGCACATACGGTTTCGGCAGAATGATGGTGAACGCCGGAAAGAGCCATAGCTGCGGCTTCGAGGCTTCGCTGCGCGGCAAAGCGATGGACAACAGGCTCAGTTGGGCTGCGACATACAGCTACACGCGTTCCGTCTTCGACAAATACAGCGAGGAGAAGAACGGAAAGGTAACGGATTATGCCGACAACTATGTGCCGTTCATACCGCAACACACATTCAGCATTGCCGGCGACTGGACGATGCCATTTGCTTCAGACTGCGTGAAAGCCCTCGTCATCGGTGCCAACGTGACGGGCCAGGGGAAGACTTACTGGGACGAAGCGAATACGTTCAGCCAGAAGTTCTATGCAATGGCCGGAGCTCACATTGATGTGGTATTCAGCAAATTAAACCTGTCTCTATGGGGACGCAACATCACTGACACCCGATACAACTCGTTCGCCTTCAGCAGCAATGCCACGGGCAAGACGTTGTATCTGGCACAGCGTGGTACCCCATTCCAGATTGGAATTGATGCCAACATACATTTCTAAAGGCGTAATACCCAAAAGACAAATAATTGTGACTTCGCACTTACAGGAAGTCCTTCGATAAAAAAACATCAAGAATCAGCGAATTGGAGAAAATTCCTGCAAAAAAGCAGGATGTGGATTCTCTGATTCTTGATTCATAAAGCCTTAATTCCATCTACGGGAATCAGACTATCAGTTGGAATTGGACGGATACCAACATGTGTCTACAATCCAAAAGGATTGATATTGGCATAGGCATCCTTCACCTTCTTCTCCACGTTTTCGCCTCCTGCCTCCAGGGGCTCTTCCTGGAGCGTTGCGGCATAATCAATATCTTCCTTTGCTCCGGCTTCATCACCGGCCTTGCGGCGCAATTCCCCACGCAGGGCGTAGGCTTCCTGACGGAAAGGATTGGCATCGATTACCTTGTCGAGATACTCCATGGCAACTGCGTCATTGCTCCGGCTGTTCTCGATGTTCGCCTTCAGCATCAGCACGTCTTCATTACCTGGATAATTTTCCAACAGCCATGAAGCGTCCTCGTCTGCCTCGTCATATCTTTCTTCCTTAAGCAGCACTTCGCCACGCAGGAGATAGGCATCCGCATAATCCGGTTTTACGGTGACAGCCTTTGTCAACAGAGCCACGGCATTGGTCACATCACCGATACCGACACACGACTTTGCATAGAGATGCAGAGCATCGGGAGATTCCTTGTCTATAAGCAGGGCCTTCTCGCATGCGGTTCCCATAATTGAGTAATCCTCCATCATGTATGCCACATGGGCCATTCTGATAAAGATGTTAATGTTGTCGGTCTGCGCCTCTGCAAGCTTCTGCAGATGCTGATAGGCATTCGGCAAATCACTGAGAGCGAGATATGCCTGCGACATATAGTCGTGTATTTCCAGATCCTCGTTTATATCAAGCGCATGACGGAAACACTCTATCGCATAGTCATAACGCTGGGTCTTCAAAGCCCTGACGCCATCATATTTAAGGATGTCGAAGTTTTTGCTGTTTTCTGCTTGCAGTTCTTCCTTTGTAGGAACTTTTTCTTCCTGCGCTACACCGAAAAGTCTTTTGAAGATATTCATTGGCAATTAAAAAACAGGCAACCGGCAGCGTCCGTTTGCGCCCCGGTTGCCATTCATTCTGTTATTCTACAATTATTTCACTCAAAGTAGGATGGATATGCGTGATGTCATGGAGCTGACCGATTGTCACGCCACAACACATCAGAGCACTCACCTCCTGCACAAGGTCGGCGGCATGTGCGCCAAATACATGACAGCCGATGATCTTTCCGTCCTTGTCGGCAAGCAACTTCAGCATACCTTCCGTCTCGTTCATCGCCACAGCCTTACCATTTGCACGATAGTAATGCTTCTGGCAGATATACTCCGTTCCCTCAGCCTTCAACTGGTCCTCGGTCTTGCCTACACAAGCAGCCTCAGGATTAGTGAAGATGGCAGCCGGCATGATGTCGAAGCAGATGCCGTCGGCCTCACCAAGAATATGGTTCACGGCCCGCTTGCCCTGCATTTCGGCAGCGTGTGCAAGCATCTGTCTGCCGTTCACGTCGCCAACGGCATATACGTGCGGAACGCTGGTGAGCATATTGTCGTCTACGGTTATTCCCTTGCGGTCGAAGGCGATGCCCACGTTCTCAAGTCCGAGTCCTTCGGTATTCGGCTTTCTGCCCACAGCGAGTAACACCTTGTCTGCCTCGATCTCAGTGAGCTTGCCTTTCTTCTCGAAGGCAACCTTACCATTGGCTGCACTCTTGAGCGCTGACTGCATGTAGAAAGACACTCCGCGCTTTTCAAGACACTTGCGAAGGCGCTTGGCGATGTCGCTGTCGAGAGCAGGCAGACATTCCTTGAGGAATTCCACCACGCTAACTTCGCATCCGAACGAATTGAGGATGCTTGCGAATTCCATTCCGATTACTCCTGCTCCGACGATACAAATGCGCTTCGGCAGCGTGTCGGTGTTCAGAAGCCATGTGGAATCACACACCATATCTGCGTCGAGCTCCTCTATCGGCAGGGATTTCGACTCCGAGCCAGTTGCTATGATGATGTTGTCGGCTGTATACTCCTCACCATCCACGACGATAGCGTTTGCCGCCTTCATCACAGCTTCTCCCTTCACCAATGTTATGCCTGGCGCTGAAAGCAAGGTGGAAATACCATTGCGGAGGGTCTCAACAACGGTGTTCTTGCGCGCAGCTACCGTCTTGAAATTAAACGAATACTGCAATGCGTCAAGTCCATAGACCTCAGCTTCCTTCAGTTCGAGCATGATGTCCGCATGGCGGGCATACGTCTTGGTAGGGATACAACCGCGGTTCAGGCACGTACCACCCAACTCATCTTTTTCCACGATGAGCACGGAGAGTCCTTTCTGGGCAGCATAGGTGGCAGTCTTATATCCACCAGGACCGCCACCTATTATTATAAGATTGAATTTATTCTCCATCTGCAAGAATCTGTCTGTAGGTTACAATCGGGTGCTTAGCTGCAAGCACGTCGTCCACACGTCCTACCGGCGTGTTGTGGGGTGCACTCTTAAGCAGTTCCGGATTAGTCTTTGCCTCCTCAGCAATCTTGCGCATGATGCTGACGAATCCGTCGATGGTCTCCTTGCTCTCGCTCTCCGTTGGCTCTATCATGAGCGACTCGTGGAAGAGCAGCGGGAAGTAGATGGTCGGTGCATGGTAACCATAGTCGAGCAGACGCTTTGCCACGTCCATCGTGGTGATGCCCGTAGACTTGTCTGCCAGTCCGTTGAATACGAATTCATGCTTGCACAGTCCGTCGATAGGCAACTCATAAAGGTCCTTCAGCGACTCCTTGATATAGTTGGCATTCAGAGTTGCGAGCGGACCAACATACTTGATGTACTCCTTGCCCAATGTGAGGATGTAGGCGTATGCCTTCATTATCACTCCGAAGTTTCCGTGGTACGGACCTACAGAAACCTTGCCGAGCGCCTCTACAGGTGTATGATAGGTAGAATGTGCATTCTCGGGCAGGAACTGCTCCAATCCCTTTCTTACTCCAACAGGACCGCTGCCTGGGCCACCGCCTCCGTGAGGAGTGGAGAAAGTCTTGTGCAGGTTGATGTGCATCACGTCGAATCCCATATCACCCGGACGGCATGCGCCGAGCATCGGGTTGAGGTTTGCCCCGTCGTAATACATCAATCCGCCGCACTCATGCACGAGACGTGCAATCTCCGGAATATTGCGTTCGAAGAGTCCGAGCGTATTCGGGTTGGTCATCATCATTGCTGCCACGCCGTCGTCGAGAAGTCCCTTCAGGTCTTCCACGTCCACCACGCCGTCGGCAGTACTCTTAACCTCCACGATATCAAGTCCGCAAACGGCTGCAGAAGCAGGGTTCGTTCCGTGTGCCGAGTCCGGCACGATGACCTTCGTACGCTTCATGTCGCCGCGACTCTCGTGATACTGGCGGATAACCATCAGTCCTACGAGCTCTCCGTGTGCACCTGCAAACGGGTTCAATGTGAAGTCGGCGAGACCGGCAATTTCCGAGAGAGCCTTACGCAGTCCGTCGTACACCTCAATAGCTCCCTTCACCGTCTCAACGGGCTGCAGCGGATGCAGATGTGTGAAAGCCGGCATTGCGGCAACCTCCTCGTTGATGGCAGGGTTATACTTCATGGTGCAGCTGCCGAGCGGATAGAATCCGTTGTCTACGCCGAAGTTATTACCGCTGTGGTTAGTGTAATGGCGCACCACGGTCATCTCGTCACACTCCGGCAGTTCGGCGTCATTCTCGCGACGCATTTCCTGCGGAATATCATATTTTCCGAAGCTGTTCTTGGGCAGAGAATAGCCCTTGCGTCCTGGACGTGACAGCTCGAATATCAAATTTCCATATAGTCTGTTGTTCATAGTCAGATCAATTTTATAAGGTTATCAATCTCGTCTTTAGTGCGCTGCTCGGTTACGGCAAACATGATAGTATGCTCGCCAACCTTTATTCCGCCCATAAATCCGTTGTCTATAAACTTCTGCTGCAATGCGTCCACGTCGCCGTCGTAGTCTACGCAGAACTCATTGAAGAACGGCTTGTCGAATGTCGGCTTGAACTTGCCTGTCTCCACAAGTTTATCCATCATGTAGTGTGCTCCGGCATACGACATCTCGGCAGCTTCCTTCACGCCCTGCTTGCCCATGACAGCCATGTAAACCGTAACGAAGAGTGCCATCAAGCTCTGGTTTGAACAGATGTTAGAGGTTGCCTTCTGACGGCGGATATGCTGCTCGCGCGCCTGCAATGTGAGCACAAAGGCGCGCTGTCCGCGGTTGTCTTTCGTCATACCCACGATGCGTCCCGGCATCTTGCGGATGAGCTTCTCCCTGCAACACATGTAACCCACATACGGACCACCGAACTGCATAGGCACTCCAAGGCTCTGACCGTCGCCAACAGCGATGTCTGCTCCCCACTCTGCCGGCGTCTTCAGCACGGCGAGGTCAGCAGCCACGCTGTTCATGATCATCACGCCCTTGTTGGCATGTGCCGTATCAGCAAAGCCGGTGTAGTCTTCCACTATACCGTAGCGGTTAGGCTGCTGCACCACGACTCCAGCCACTCCGCCCTGAGCCATCTTCTGTTCAAAGTCTGCCTTGTCGGTAGCTCCGTCCTTCTCGGCTATCATCTCTATCTTGATGCCGTGGAAGTGTGCGTATGTCTTCACCACGTCGAGAATCTTCTTGTCCACGGTTTCCGAAATAATCACCGTATCACACTTCTTTGCCGAAGCCACAGCCATCATCACAGCCTCGGCCGTTGCCGTAGTGCCATCATACATGGAAGCGTTTGATATGTCCATACCCGTGAGCTCTGCCATCATCGACTGGTATTCGAAGATGTAGTGCAATGTACCCTGCGAAATCTCCGCCTGATATGGTGTGTATGATGTGAGGAACTCTGAGCGCTGCACGATGCGGTTTACTATCGACGGACAATAATGGTCGTATACTCCGGCGCCGGCGAAACAGGTGAGCTGCTTGTTTTCCTTTCCGAGTTTCTCGAAGAACTGTCTTACTTCTATCTCGCTCATAGCCTCGGGCAGGTCGTAGTCGCGCTTGAAGCGGATTTCCTCGGGCACTTCTGCATAGAGTGCATCGAGAGAGTCAACGCCAGAAACCTTGAGCATCTCCTTTATCTCCTCATCTGTATGGGGAAAGAACTTGTAATCCATAAGCAATGAATTAAACAATTTGTTGCGAAATAAATCCGTCAAGAACCGGAGAGACAGCCATTTACGGGCACTGCATGGATATAGGCGTGCGCCGACACTGTTTCTCGGGTTCCTGACAGAAGATACATTAATGCGTTTGTAGAATTAGTGGGCCTCGTTCCTGCAGAACTCCTCGTAAGCCTTGGCGTCCATCAGGTTCTCAAGTTCAGCCTTGTCAGACATCTCCACTTTGATTATCCAGTTTGCGAAAGCGTCCTGGTTAACGAGTTCAGGTGTGTCCTCGAGTGCCTCGTTTACCTCAACAACGGTTCCGCTTACTGGAGAAGTCAGGTCGCTGGCAGCCTTTACGCTCTCAACGGCTCCGAAATCCTCACCTGCCTCTACCTCATCGTCTACCTCAGGCATGTCAACGTATACCACGTTGCCAAGTGCATTCTGAGCGAAATCAGAAATTCCGATATATGCGAAATCGCCTTCTACCTTTACATACTCATGTGACTCTGAATAGTAGAGTCCGTCAACAAATTTTGCCATAGTTTTATTTGATATTAAAGTTTATTCTTTCTTTATTGTTTATTATACTCTCCTCTTACCAGTGCTATGCTGCATTATTTCTTATAGTGCTTGTCATAGAAGCGCTTCTTCACGGCAACGCCTGGGAAGGTCTTCTTGCGGATCTGCACGTCGAGCGGTGTGCCGAGCTTGGCATGCTCTGTCTTAACGAGAGCCATGCAGACACTCTTGTCCGTAGAGATTGAATGGTAACCGGTGGTAACCTCGCCTACCACCTCGCCGTCCTTCAACACGGCATATCCATGACGTGGGATGGCCTTGCCCTCAAGCTCGATACCTATCACTCTTCTCTCCACGCCTTCTGCCTTCTGCTTTGCCAGCGCTTCCTTTCCGATGAACTCTTCCTTGTCGAACTTGCAGAACATTGACAGACCGGACATTACCGGTGAGATTTCTGCCGACAGCTCGTCGCCGTACAATGGCAGACCCACCTCAAAGCGCAATGTGTCGCGGCATCCGAGTCCGCATGGCTTGCAGCGTCCGCTCTCAATCAGCTTGTCCCAACATTCGCAGATGAAGTTGTGGCTGGCATAGATTTCGAATCCGTCCTCTCCGGTGTATCCCGTACGGCTGATAATCACGTCGCCGATAGTCTTCACGGTGTAGAATGTCAGTTCCTTGCACTCCAATCCGAGCACTTCCTCCACCACTTTCTCCGAGTTAGGTCCCTGCACGGCAACCTGTCCGTAATCCTCCGAGCGGTTCACAAGTTCAATGTCGAATCCCTTGGCATTGTCCTGCATCCACTGCCAGTCCTTGTCTATATTTGCTGCGTTTATCACGAGGAAGAAATCATTCTCCGCCATCTTGTAAACGAGCAGGTCGTCTACGGTTCCTCCGTCCTCATAGCACATCATGCCATAAAGAATCTGACCGTCTGAAATTTTGCTTACGTCGTTGGTAAAGATGTGCTGCACGTAGCGCTCTGCGTCCTTTCCCTTTACCGTCACTTCTCCCATGTGTGAAACGTCAAACACGCCGCAGTCTTTTCTTACCGCCTCGTGCTCTTCGATAATCGTAGAATACTGGATTGGCATATCGAATCCGCCGAACGGACTGATCAATGCACCGAGTTTCACGTGTTTGTCGTAAAGACATGTTCTTTTGTTTTCCATAATAATGTGTTTTATCTGAATTATATTGTTTTTCTCATACCTTATATAATATATAGGCTGTCAGCCCAACAGGATTTTCATGAAATCCTCCTTCCTGAGGTTCATCACGATGTCCGACATGTCATCCGGCAGCGCCCTGCGCAATGCCTCCTCACTGAGCTCCACATTATGGAGCGGTCTGACGATGCCCTCGTCCACTTCGCCCACGATGAAGAAGTCGCCGAGAATCGTGAGGTCCTTTATCACGTTGTTCTTCATCTCGAGCCTCACCTCCAGGTCGCCCACATTGTCGATATGGCCCTTCTTCGCCATCGAGTAGCGCGGATTGTTGCCGTAGATGAACTCCGGCTTGAGGTATTCCGCCTCAATCTCCCTTATCTTCTCCACGTCGTCCTGCGTCAGCATTATCTCCTCGTTGCAGAGGTTCTCCCTGACAAACTGCTTGAACTGCTCCAGACTGATGTCCAGATAATCCTTGAGCAGCGCTATTCTCTGCCTCACGCTCTGTATACCCTTGCTCGTAAGCTTCACGCTCGACGGTGTGATGGCCCCCACCATGTTCTGCATGTCGGTGTCATAGAGCATAGTGCCATGCACGATGCTCCTGCCCGGCACGTGATAGAAGGCATTGCCCGACACCTTGCGGTCGCCGACAAGCACGTCGTTGCGGCCCGTGGCGCGCGCGTCCACGCCGAGCTTCTGCAGAATCATCACCACCATATTAATATATCTGTTGAACGTGAAGTTCACCTTCTCATCCTTCGTGATATATGAGAACATAACATTGCTCATGTCGGCATACACGCATCCACCACCACTCTTGCGGCGGAACATCTGTATGCCGTGATCTTTGCAGTAGTCCACGTTCACCTCGGTCTCAATCAGCTGGTTACGACCGAAAATCACACTGGGCTCCACCTGCCACATGAAGAAGCAGTCGTCGCTATCGATATTTCTCGCCACGAACTCATCCATAGCAAGATAGAAAGCTAATTTGTGTTGCTTTTCATCGGGCAAAGATATATAAATCATGTTGAATTTAGCCATTTAGATTAACATGATACAAAATTACAAAAAAAACAAGAGTGTGCAAATTTATAACAGGATTTTTCTCCTTTTTCATTCTTTTCTTCCGTTTATCCCCATTCCCGGCACCTTCTTCCATGCTAAAAAGCACACCCTCTTCTTATTCCCGTTTCCGGCAAATTCATCCCTGACTATTCCCCATTTCGGCTCATTCGCCAAATGCACAGGCTGGAAACATCAATTCTACTTATATTGTAAAGACTTTTAAAAAACGGTACCAGAAAAGTATACCTACTTGGTACCGAAAGTTCAGCATAGATATACTCATCGTATAACATAGCTATACTCATCGTATAACATTGCTTGACGAGTCTACTCGCCTACTTATTTTTGCAGAATAAAAAGAAAAGCATTATCTTTGCATTATCCTTTAAAAAGAAAAGAAAAGGATACATCAATATTAAACATAAAAGAAGGATGATAATCAAAGTATGCGGACTGCGCGAGGAGGGGAACATCCGCGATGTGGAGAATCTCGGGGCAGACTTGATCGGCTTCGACTTCCGCCCCGGGAGCGAACGCTATGTGGAGATGGTTTCGTCGAATACGGGTATTATGCCCGACTATTCGGCCGAACGGTTCAATGGCGGAGATTGCCAGGGCAAGGAAAACGAAAATGAAGTCTGCACGGACGGCAGAATAAGCTACAGCAACGCATCGGAACAGAGAACCACGAAGCGCTCCGGAACATTTGCCGACGACATGCCGCAGAACATCATCACGCGCATATACAATTATCATCTGGACTACGTGCAGCTGAATGGCAATGAGAGCGGGACGATGATTGACAACCTGCGCCGCACCGTAGACCCCGATATCCGCAAGGGCTTGAAAATAATCAAGACTATAAGCATAGAGAAAGAGAGCGACATGGACAAATGGCATGAATATAAAGGACATGCGGACTTGTTGCTTTTCGACATGAAGCATACGGCGAACGGCGATTATGGCGGATGCACGGGTTGGGATATGATTGAAGCGTATAGCGGCGACATTCCCTTCATCATCGGCGGTATCGGCATGGATGATGCCAATAGGATAAGCGGAATCAGGAACCCGATGCTTGCAGGAGTGAACCTCGATGAAGCATTTGAAGTTTCCCCAGGAATGAAGGATACCGAAAGACTTAAACGCTTCATCAAAGAACTGGAAAAGAAATGAGAATCGCACTGATTGACAATTACGACAGCTTCACATACAATCTCGTGCATCTCGTGCGCAGCCTTGGCACGGATGTGGACGTAATAAAGAATGACAGGTTCCGCCTGGGCGACCTGGTTGCGTATGACAAGATATTGCTAAGTCCCGGCCCTGGCCTACCAAGCGAGGCAGGACTGATCCTTGACGTGATAAAGGAATATGCAGGGAAGAAGCCCATTCTCGGCGTCTGCCTTGGCCATCAGGCTATAGCGGAAACCTTCGGTGCAAGGCTGAAGAATCTCGGAAACGTGATTCACGGCATATCTTCGCCATGCAGGACGACAGCCGACGATATGCTGTTCCGCGGTCTGCCAACGGAATTCAAGGTGGGCCGCTACCACAGTTGGGTGGTCGTCAAAGAGAATCTGCCGGCTTGTCTTGAGGTCACTGCCATGAGCGATGACGGGGAGATAATGTCAATCCGCCATCGGGAATATGATGTGCGCGGAATACAGTTCCATCCAGAGAGCGTGCTCACACCGACGGGCGGCGAAATAATGAAGAACTGGCTTGATGCGTAAGGACGGTCACCGACCATAAATGCCTATCCCTGCCGCCAGCAGTCAAGGGTGCGACGGCAATCCCCTACCCCATGAAATCCTTCTCGATCCATTTCACCACGCTGTCGTCCTCATTACAGCCGATAACCTCGTGGGCAACGGCTTTCACTTCATCAAAGGCATTGCTAACAGCGACGCCCCAATCGGCAATCTTCAGCATCGGGATATCATTCAGATTGTCACCGAACACCACAACTCTTTCTGCTCCCGTCCTTGCTGCAAGTTCCTTTATTGCAGCAGCCTTTGTCGTACCCTCCACATAGAGGTCGATAAAGCCGGCATCCTCATTGAATATATCATGATAGCAATTGTAAGCACAGCTTATTCCCTCCGCATCAATGTCGTCAGCGATGGAACGCAGGTCGCTGAACCTCCCCATACTGAATATCAGCATCGCCCCATCCTGGGTGGCATCAGCAGAAAGACGGTCTACGGGATGCAGCCTTTTCAGCTGTCCCTGCACACGGGGCGCAATGAACTCCTCCTCCTCAGGAGTAAGTTCCCTGACATGATGCACGATAATCTGATTCTCATGCTTGTAATAGATAAAGGGGTTGTTGCCGTGTCTTTCAAAGATACGGATAAGCCGGCGGATGTTTTCCTTTGGTATGATGCGCGCCGAGTCATATTCCATCGTGCGGTTGTTCCACATGGCGCAACCTGCCATCACGATAAAGGGCAGATTGGCATCCACATCCTTCATCAGGTCTACCACCGTGGCCGGTGTGCGTGCCGTGGCGACTGTAAACATCGCGCCCTGACTTATCAGCGAATTGAGTTTACTCACTGTGGTTGGTGACAATACGGAGTCCTTGTTCAGCAAGGTTCCATCCATGTCGCTTACGTATAGGGTTTTGTTCATGAGATATGAAGTTGACGAGTTAACGAGTTGACAAGCGGACGAGCCGCAAGCAACGGATTATGAATTACGCATTACGGCTTATGGGCAATTTCTTCATGAAGATATAGAATGCCACACTCATCATTATGCCGGTGAGGGTCCACGATACGGGATAGGCAGCCATCAGCACCTTGAAACTCCTGTAATGCTCCGCCACTCCGAATATCCACACGATACGCAGGAGGCACGTGCCGAAAACCGTAATCACCGTAGGCAATACCGACCTGCCCATGCCGCGCAATGCCGCACCCGGAATCTCATAGAAGCAGGCTATGGACTGAGTGGCAAGGGCCACGAGAATCCTCTCCGAGCCGAATGCCAACACCTCCGGATCCGTGGAGAAAGCGCTCAAGCACAGCGTATGTTGCCACGATATAAGCAGATTGCTGGTCAGGCAGAACGCCATGCCCAACCCCATACAAATCCAGAAGACGCGCCTCACGCGCTTGTTGTCTCCCGCTCCATAGTTCTGTCCGATAAAGCTTATTGCGGCTCCGTTAAATGCCACAACGAGGAAATAGCAATACGATTCGAAATTGAGCGATGCCGCCGAACCGGCTATCGCCGCAGCTCCATACCCGTTGATTGCCGACTGCATCAACACGTTGGAGAAGGAAAATATCATTCCCTGGATACCTGCCGGCACGCCTATCTGGAGCATCCTTTTCAATTCCTCCCATTTTATGTGCATCTCCCTGACTACAAGTCGGTAGGGATCGCTCTCGCGCAGGAGAATCCTCACTATCAGCACAGCACTTATCACATTGGAAATGCTCGTGGCGATGGCAACTCCAGCCACGCTCATGTCGAAACCGATGACGAAGACAAGATTGAACACCGTATTCACGATGCCGGCTATAACCAATATATACAACGGACGCCGCGTATCGCCGATGCTGCGCAGGATTGCGGCGGCGAAATTGAAGATAAGGAAGAAGGGAATTCCGAGGAAATAGATTCTGAGATAAACCACGGAGAGGTCGATGACGTTCTCCGGCGTGTCGATAAGTTCGAGGATGGGGCGCGCCACGACTTGTCCGACAATCATCAGCAACACGCCGCTCACCACGGAGACGAGCGCTATGGTGTTAATGGCATCACGTATGCTCTGCCGGTCGTTCTGCCCTATGTGGTTGGATATTATCACGTTGGCTCCCATGGAAATGCCCAGAAAGAGATTGATGAGCAGATTGATTACGGGACCGTTGCTTCCCACTGCGGCAAGCGCTTCCCTACTGGCGAAGTGTCCCACCACTGCCACGTCGACGGAATTGAACAGCTGCTGCATCAGACTGCTGGCAGCAAGCGGCAGGGCAAAAAGGAGTATCTTCATGAACAACGGTCCATGAAGCATATCTATTTCCATCTTTCCCTTTTTCTTGTCAAAACTCATTTTCTTAATTACATGCTTACTAACAGCAGACATCCATATTGATATCTGTAACGACGGGAAAACGACTTTCCCCATCACTAATTTAGGGAATTTCTATATTAAATCTCTTCTTCTTCCCCGTTCATTATATCCTCCACCTCGTGTTCAGTAATGAGGTTGAAGTCGCCGGGGATGGTGTTCTTCAAAGCCGACGCCGCGAGCGAATACTCCAGACAGCGCTGGTTGTCATCACCCCACTTCATATAGGCATGAAGATAAGCGGCGATAAAGGCATCGCCCACGCCCATCGGGTCGATGACATTGTCGATGTCGTAGATGCGCGTAGTATACAGTCTACCCTCGGCATAAAGCACGCCGGAGAGCATGTGATGACTTGCAGAGAGGGTGTTTCTCAGAGCGATAATCATCTTCTTCGCCTTGGGCATAAGCTTTGCCGCCTTTCTGAAATACTCCTCAAATGCCGCTTTGTCTATCTCGTAGTCGGCCGTTGTCGGCTTGAAGCTTGGCGGCGTAATGCCTGTGATAAGCTCCCATTCGCCGCTGGTACCGAAGAGGATGTCGCTCTTCTCCGCCATCGGGAAAAGCACGTCGTGGGCATCCTTGCCGTATCTCCACAGGTTCGCCCTATAGTTGATGTCGCAAGAGATGATAAGCCCTTCGCGCTCTGCCTCATCCACAGCCTCCCTTGAGGCATCGGCGGCACCCTGCGAAAGGGCGCTCGATATGCCCGACCAATGATAGAGCATGGCATCTCGGAAAGCCTCTTTCCAGTTTACTATGCCTGCCTTCATCGTGGTGAGCGAAGAATCCTCACGGTCATATACGATGCTTGAACTCCTGAGCGAAGCGGACTCCTCGTAATAGTACAGGCCGAGCCTGTCGCCGCCCATCACGATATTGTCCACACCCACGTTGTATCTACGGATCTCGTCCTTGCAGGCGAGTCCTATCTTGTTGTCCGGAAGGCGCGTCACGTATTCCACGCTGTCGCCCATCATGGCGAGCGACACGGCTACATTAGCCTCGCTGCCACCGAAGAATCCGTTCCATTTACTACCTTGCGTGATGCGCTCCTTGCCGGGGCGCGTCATCCTGAGCATTATTTCTCCGAATGTTACAATCTTTTTCTTCATATAGATTTGCTGTTTTCGACTTCAAATATACATCTTTTATTTCTCACCTTAAAATAAAACCGCCGTTTATAAAGATTATTTAGCGTAAACGTTCTCATATACAGACTATCTGCCGCATTATCATAACAATTATTGGTTCAATCTTCCGGTTTGGACAAATGAAACAAAAGAAAATATCCAGTCAACAACTGAAGAGGTGAGGGTAAAAGCAATTATGCTCTATTCCACAAGCGTCTACGAGTTTAACGGAAGAACCAAAAAGGGCATCCCTAAATGAATAGAGATGCCCGAGCCTTTATATTCGTCTTATATTATGTCTGTCATGAATAAGATTACTTCACGACAAACTTCTTTCCGTTTTGGATAAGGATACCCTTGGCGTCCTTGCTTACGCGCTGACCGGCGAGGTTGAAGATAGGAGCGTTGGCGTCGAACTTATCGGCTGTAACGTCCTTAATGCTTGCCTCTGGGCTTGTAGCAACGATGAAATTGCGGATTTCCCATGTACCGGCAGCCTTGTCAGAGCTTACATACTTAAAGCCTATCTTTACAATCTTGCCCTCATATCCTGCAAGGCTGATGGTCTGAGTCTCGAATGGAGAGAAGCTCTTGCCATCCGGAATAGCCGGATAGTTGATGCCTGTAAGCTGCGTCCAGTCGCCGCCCTTTACTTTGATCCATACGGTAGCCTCTGTTTCCTTGTCGCCGAAATACTTAGAAACGGCGTGATCGAAATAGAGATTACGTATAACTTCTGCACATGAGATATTAATCCATGGAGAAACAAGCCAGCTCTCTGACGCTACATTCTTCTGAATATAAGCGGAAGCCTTTGCACACTTGTAGTTCTCGTCAACCTTCCATACGTATGTAAGACCTTCACCGAGAGAAACGTTGTCGATAGTAAACGAACCGAGGTTGCTCTCAAAAGTCTCCTTGTAAGGCTCTGTCACTTCATCCAATGCCGGCTTTACGACCTTAAGAGTGTACTTGGCAGAACCAGCAGAATATTCGTCGTTCTCAGGAGCGCTTGCAGTAATCTCTGTCTGACCTTCAGCAAGAACATTAACATAACCCGACACGGCATCTACCGTAGCTACAGCCTCGTTGCTTGAAGTAAAAACAACGTCAGCTGTTGTTGCCTTTCTCAGAGCAGGAGCCGTGAAAGCCACACCAAGAGTAGCTGTTGCCTCTGTCTCGCTGAAAGCAAGCTCAGGGTTCTTCTTTACCGGAGCGTCAGACTTCTGATACGTAACGGTTATCTTGGAGATGGCTACATTCTTTTCTGAAATGTTGCATGTAATGTCTACAGAATTCAAGGCGCCAGTCCATGTACCGTTGTTGTAAGTACCTACAGCAGACTCGAAGCTCTTGCCAGCCTTAGTTTCGAACACGATACTTGTCACCACTTCTCCTTGCGGAGCTGCCACGTTCATGCTTGAGCCCTTATAGAAACGAAGTTCGTTTCCTTTGCTTCCTTTCCACCAACGTGTCTTGCCATTAAGAGTAAGAGAAATCTGTCCCTCTTTGCATGTGTAAGGGTCAGGGTTGTACTCACTTGTCAAGCCGCTAAGCAGATTCATGCCGTAAGCAGACTCACCTGTGAAGTCAAATGTCGCCTCATCTGCAAATGCACCCATAGTCATCAGTAATGAGACCAATACGAGTAAAGTTTTCTTCATAATCAATAATTTTTTAATATTGTTTTTGATAATCTTTGCAAAGATAAAGATTTTATACATAGGTTGTAATGTTTGGCATGTTAAAATAAGGTTAAGATACGGATATCTACTAAAAAAGGAAGCACTCATCCGTGCTTCCTTCTGATTTTGTGAAATAAATGTTACAATTTTTCTTATTCCTTTATTACCTTGTCGCAGACCGTCTGTCCGTTGGTCATCACCATCTTGCGGATGTTTATCCCGAGCTGTGGGGCTGCAAGTTTCTGGCCGTTGACGGTATAATACTCGATGGTCTTCACCTCCGACTGCTGCATCGGAGTATTGATGGTTGCCGTTTTGAAGGCAGGATAATACTCGTTTACCGAAGTTATGGCATCTGCATTCTGCGCCTTTACGATAGGCTCCACGATAGAGTTGAGGTAAACCTCAAGGTTGGTGTACCAGCCTTTCTCCGTGTCGAGGGTCTTGAGCTGGGCGTCGCTCGCATCGTTAGGGTTCAAGCCGTTGGCAATTTCCCATACGTCCGGTATTCCGTCCTTGTCAGAATCGTAGCCTGCAGCACGGCTCTCACTTGTGAGTTCCGGGAAGCTTGCCGTTTTTGCATTCTGCGTATCAGAAGATGGGTCGTTGATGACGTCGATTATTCCTGCCACCCTTGCATGAGAGGCGTTGTAGGTTGTCGTGCCATTTGTCGCCTCCTCCACATATCTCGCATCGGCTGCATCGCGGTAAAGGCTTGCGCCTCCATAGGCCAGCACCTTCTCGTATGCCTTCTGCGCCGTGTGGGTTGTCACGTCGCCCGACTCTATCGGTGCGTCGAGCTTTATCTTGATGCAGTCCACGCCGCTGCCGTCCTTCACGTAGGTCTGGTCTTCACCATAATAATGCTTGGCATCCTGCATATAGTAGTTCCCGTTGATAACATTCTTCTTGTCGTAGATAACGCCCTTCCAGTCGTAGTTCTCGGCTGAGGAACCTGCTGCCGCAACGTAGTTTCCGCTGATAAAATAGCGGCTTGAATAGTTAGGGAACGGATTGTCACCGCCGTTTGTGGCATCGGAGAATGAAACCTGAGTCACACGTGTCTTGTTCTTCGTGCCGGGGCCTGCCTTGAAGTAGTTGTTCACCATATTTATATAGCCGCCGCCAGGACCGCCGTAGCAGCCGTTGCCTGTACCCCAGTTATACATCACGCAATTGCGGAAGTCCACACGCTCTGCCTGGATGGAATTTGCATACTTAGTCTTGTCGTAGCCGCCCCAGTTATAGCGTGCGCCGTTGAAGCGCGGAGCGCGGTTCTGCACGTGTGCCAAGAAGTTGTGATGGAACGATGCCGGCTTTCCGCCCCAAATGCCACCGTAGCTGTGGTCGCCCTCGTCATGTCCGGCATTCAAGCCCTCGGCAAGCATACACCACTGCATGGTGAAGTCGCGGTTGTCGTAGAAGGAAGCAAGCTCGTCTATGCTCCATGACATTGAGCAGTGGTCGAGGATGATGTTCTTGTGATCCCTGCCCCATGCCGTGTCGGCACCGTCGTTCACGTTCTTCACCTGCGAACGGCGGAAACGGAGGAAGCGTACGATGACGTTGTCGCATTTAGTGAACTCTATTGTATAATAGCGCAGCGTGATGCCGCAGCCTGGTGCCGTCTGCCCGGCGATTGTGGTGTTTGAAGTGACCTGCAGGTTAGATTTCAGGTCGATGTAGCCGCTGACGTCAAAGACAATGGTCTTGGGACCTGCCTTTTTCCTGACTTCGTCACTCAAAAAACATACATTTTATAACTTGTTGATAAACAATATTTTGTATCTTTGTGTCACCTAATATTGGGTGACACGAAAGGT
>USSF01000022.1 GCA_900557405.1 uncultured Prevotella sp. | reverse complement strand
GCCAGATGATTACGATTTTGATTAACATACGTTAGTACATTTATCACCACACAAAGTTAATTTATTTATATTTGCAAAAAGTATTAACCATTTAAAAATTTATTGACATGAAGAATTTTGGCTTTGCAAAGAGTTTGTTGATAGGCTCCATGTTGCTGGCAGGAGTATCTTCTGTATCAGCACAGAACAGTGACTTTTTCGGTATAGCAAATCGTGTAGGTGCAGGTGTGGGCGTCGGTACCGAGGGTATCGGCATCGACGTGGCAGTGCCTATCACTAAATATGTGCAGACCCGCGTAGGTCTCAACGTGATGCCAAACATCAACATCAATACCACGGCTGATGTGTCGGGCTCTGTTGAGGGTGTTACCTATGGTGAGACGATGGACGTGAAGGGCAAGTTCTCGCGCACCACCTTTGACTTCAAGGTGGACTGCTATCCTTTTGGCGAATCCAATGCGTTTTTCGTAACGGCAGGTTTTTCTGTGGGTGGTGACAAATTGGTCAAGATTACCGGTCATAGCGACCAGCTGCAGCAGTATATCGCTGAGGGCAAGAAGTATAATGTCGAGATTGGCGATTACCAGATTCCTGTTGACGAGAATGGTAATGTGAGTGGCGGCATCAAGGTGAACAGCTTCCGCCCATACCTCGGCCTGGGTTATGGCCGCCTTATCCCCAAGAAGCGCTTTGGTGCCAGGGTTGAGCTTGGCGCACAGTTCCAGGGCAAACCTGTGGTATATGCTGACGGCATCGGCGACCTCAACAAGGTGGTAGACCAGAAAACAGATGACAGCATCTCGAAGTTCATGGATTGGTTGCGAGTATATCCTGTACTGAAGGTTACTTTCCGCGGACGTATCCTTTAACCCCCAAACGGTCAACAGAACGTAAATATTATTATTCCATTACTGCTTTACACATGTGGGACAGTAGTGACAGGTTTAATATATGAGGAAAATCTTACTTTTTAGTTTGCTTCTTGTAATCAGCACCTGCATGCGTGCCCAGATTACAAAAGGTGATGTGCGCCCGGAGGTACTGATAGAAACCACGATGGGCAACATCAGGGTGGAATTGTATAACGAAACGCCTTTGCATCGCGACAACTTTCTGAAACTGATCCGTGAGCACCACTTTTATGATTCCCTTTTGTTCCATCGTGTCATACCCGACTTCATGATCCAAGCCGGCGACCCATATAGCAAGAATGCGCCCAAGGGGGCAGTGCTCGGCAACCATTCGCTCGGCTATACAATTCCGGCGGAAATCCGTATGCCCAAGTTCTACCACAAGAGGGGTGCGCTGGCTGCCGCCCGCAAAGCTGACGACATCAACCCCAAGCGGGAATCGAGCAGTACGCAGTTCTATATCGTTTATGGCAAGAAGCAGGACGAGAGGGGATTGCAGCGCGGAAAGGCTTGTCTGCACGAACTCTTCGGCGACAGCATCAGGATGACTGAAGAGATGGAGGAGCAATACACCAGGATTGGGGGTGCGCCTCATCTTGACGGTGCATATACGGTGTTCGGCGAGGTGACTGAGGGCATGGACGTGGTGGACAGGATACAGCACGTGGAACATGATGCCAACAACAGGCCGCTGGAGGATGTCAGAATCATCAAGGCAACAATATTGAGAGACCTTCCAGGAATGGAAAAGAAGCCCAAGGCGGTGACAAGGAAGGTGACGAAGAGAGTTGTGAGAACAAGAAGATAAGCTGATCCCAACAACCGGTTGGGGTATAAATCAAGGGCTGGATTCCTCCGTTTGGAATCCAGCCCTTGATTTGTATAGGGGTTATTTTATTTCACCATAACCTTGCGGCCGTTCACGATATACATGCCAGGTTTCAGATTACGGGCAGCGTCCTTCACCGTTGTGTTGCGGAAGAGGAGCGTTCCGTTCATCGAACAGATTGTCACGCGCATATTGCCATCGGCGAATATCGCCTGCAATCCACTTACTATCGTTGTAGTGCCGTGTACAATGACATCGTGGGCCGGCATGGTCTTGGGGATTTCCATGTCCCAACCATCAAACTTCCGGTCTGACGGTACCTCCGGATCAGGTACGTTTATCGCCGCACCGTATTCCAGGACTTCGTCCATATATACCTCGTTGTCGAGATATACCGTCAGGCGATATGAGTTGATGGAGAAAGTACCCGTCACCTCTACGTCGTGTGCCGGCATGGTCTCAGGAAGATTCTGCCAACCGGAGAAGGTGTAGCCTTCCTTTACCGGGGCCGGCTCCGGAGTGATGGCCGTACCATATTCAACCTCAACGCTCTTGTAGTCCTGTCCGTCTACCTTATAGTTCAGCTTGTACTTGTTAACAGTGTAGGAACCCATAACAACGATATCGTGGGCTGGCATCGTCGCCGGAACATCCTGCCATCCGGCAAAGGTGTGTCCTTCCTTGGCAGGGGCCTCGGGAGCTACGACGGCTTCGCCATAGACTATCCGCTTGGTTTCGATGATGTCATCGCCAATCTTGAAGACTGCATTGTAGGTATTGATTGAGAAAGTACCCGTCACTTCCACGTCATGTGCCGGCATGGTCTCGGGGAGATTCTGCCAACCGGAGAAGGTGTAGCCTTCCTTTACGGGGTCAGGCTCAGGGGTAAGAGCCGTGCCATAGGGAACGTCAGCCTCCTTATAGCTTGTACCATCAAGAGTATAGGTGAGATGATAAGAAATGATGGCGAACTCGGCAGAAAGCGTTATGTCTTCCTTGCCCACAGTAATGGAGCGCGGATTGTCCGTCACGCCATCCGACCACTGCACGAAGCGATGACCCTCGGCAGGCGTTGCAGAAAGAGACAGAGTGGTGCCCTCGGCCAGACGACCGCCGGCAGTATTCACTGTTCCGCCCTCACCAGCCGTGATGTCCACATCATGATAAATCACAATCTTCACCACATGGGGAGAAGACGGATAACCAAGACGCGCATTGGAACTGAAAGAGAAATCAGCACCCTCGATGGACTTCACTTCGCCGGTAGACCTATTGCGATAGCGGAAAGACATCGACTCGCCGCTCTCTCTGTTGCTGCGCGCACGGAGATAAAGACAGCTGTTGCCGTCAAAAGACAGAATCTCGGCCACGCCGCGACATTCATCGCCGACAAATGCCGCCACGTCAAACTGAGTATAGTCCAACTTCTCGCCGGTGCCGAACACCACATCAAGATAAAGACTCATGTCGTAGCGGTAATCGCTCGGATTGACGCTCCATGTGTCAGCGGCCGAAGCCGTGACACCATGGAAGAGCGCCATAAGGAGCGCGACTATCGCCATTGTATGTTTGATAATCGAACTTTTCATTGTGTTTCGTTTTTATGGTTTAGCGTAAGGCAATCTTATGATAAGAGTAATGACCGCCGCTGCATACAACAGCAACATATACTCCACCCGGCAGAGAGGAAACGTCGATGCCGCTCTCGCTGATATGCGTATCCGACTTCACCTTCTGTCCATTGACATCAAACAGTTCGACACTGCTGACATCCCATGCATCCACTCCAAGGATGAGCAGACGCTTGCCGACAACCGTCACGCGGACGTTGCCGTCGTATGCCGTGGTACCGATGCTGTTGGTATTGCCCAGAGAGATTGCGTATGGAGCATCAATGTTGCCGAGAAGATTCTCGCAGAAGTCGAGCATATCGCTTGCAAGCACGTTGTTGCCCTCATAGTCCGTAACATGGACGGTGATGCGGTCGCCCGTATTACCATAGACGCTCATCATCAACAGTCCGCCGGCAAGTCGTCCCACACCACGACACTCGCTGCCGCAGAACGCAGCCAACTGATAATCGGCATTGTCGGCAAATGTGCCATTGGCATTGCAGACAGTGGCTATCACAGGCATGACAGACGGATACTTATGCTTGTCGACAGCAAGCGGCAGCTTACTGCCAATGCCCTGTGTATGCTGGGCGTGAGCCTTTGAAACGATGGATGTGTTATAGACCACATCTTTCCCAGACATGCTCTGATACATATAGCCCTTGCCAGGCATAAGCGTCTCAAGAGTTCCTACCCAGTGTTCGCCGTCATACTGCGAGAATCCGTCCTGACCGACAATCAGGTCGAGCTTCTCCACAGCCGATGTGGCGAAAGCCTCATCCAGAGTCATCGTCTGCCCGGCAGGATAGCCCAGCCAGTTCCAACCGCCGTTCAGGGCGATAGGCGTAGCCGGATTCCAGGACACTCCGCTGAAGCGCAGCGAAGGAACGGCAGCCGAAGTCTCCACCTTGTAGCTCTCGGAAGCATTTAGGACAGACAGCGTGCCGACGAATCCCAACTGCGGGTCGCGCAGCGACTCCTTGGTCTGGCTCTTCACACGCTCCACGGCTGCGTCGGCAGCAAGCTCCTCAATTGCCATGCCATCGGCGAAACTGTGCGACATCCAGGTCCAGCCTTCTGTCATGTTGAAGTCCATGTCGGACTTCTTCAGTACATAGCTGAACTCCTTCACATCCGACACCTCGTCATTGCCCACCATTGTCATGGCCTTGATATGCATGTCGTCGTTGATGACGATAGGCACGGTGTACTTGCGCCTCGTGCCGTTCTCGTCGCATGGACAAGTGCCGTCGGTGGTGAAATAGATGGTGGCATCCTTTGAATCGGTAGCCAGTTCCACCTTCGTGCCACGGTATACGGCGGTGCCGCTGGCGCGCGATGCTGTAGGAGCCTCGGCGGTGATGATTTCCGTCATAACGTCAACAATACACTGGCCTTTTGCCGTTACATCATCGATGGTGAACGAGAGTTGCGTACGTCCAGGCAGGTCGCCCTTTATCTTCACTACCGCCTTGCCCTCGGCATCAAGAGTGAAATCAGTGGTCTCGAGCGATGCCACCATCTCTGACGAGTTGGCAACATGGAGTGTGCGTCCGGCAGCTGCCTCGCTCGGCAGGGCATATACCGTAAGCTCCTTCTCGGCTCCATAGATAATCTTGATGTTGTCGGCGGTTATCTTCTGCACCTCCTTCTCCACATCAAGCGTCTGACTGAATGTCTCGGTCATCGGGATGCCGGCATACGACCTCACATTGCGGCTCACCGTGAGGCGAACCTCACCCGTAGTGGTGGCGAGAGCCTGCTGCGGCACGAATCTTATGCGCGAAGCATAGCGCGTGGCCTCGGCGTCCTCCGGCGAAGCATATTCGTCGGCAAGGGCGGCATCAATGAGCTGTATCTCTCCGGCAAGCTTGTTTCCGCCTGCCGTCACACTGATGTTGGCATCGGTGAGAGTGGCCGGATCCATATACTTGTCGAACTGTATCTCCACGCCCTCTTCGTATGCACGTGCCTCGGTCACCTCGGGCTGCTTGTTCTGGGTTATTCCGATGTTCACCTCCAACTGTGGCGGCGGCACGGGCAGCCACTCGCTGTATGCCGTGAGGTATCCGTCCTTCTCGAACTTCACCTGCCACAGTCCCTGTGGCACATCCCAGCGGTACATACCGTTTTCATCGGTGAACAGCGGGTTCTTCTGGGCATAATCCTCGGCATTCCACATCACGATGTCCTCGTGCATATCGCCATAGATGTCTTCCTTCGTCTCCTTATAATATATAGTGGCCTGTACGCCCTCTACACGGTTCTCCGGCACGGCCTCATATACGTAGCCGGCAGGGTCGTGGTTGATGGTAAGCGGAGAGAAAGGCGGCATGTTAGGATTGTAGCCCCCGTAGTAAGGGCTGTTAGGATAAGAGCCCTTATACATCAAGAATCCCGGATATCCATTTGCCAACGGGTCAACAGGACAATCGGATGACTGTCTTGCCATGCGAGCCACCTCGGCGATATGGTCGCTGTTGGTGCGCACGAAGTTGTCCTCCCAGAATGTCAGAGCACCGCTTACGCCAAGAGATATAAGGTTCAGGGTAAGCGAAGCACCGCATGTTTCAGGTGCAACCGCCGCTCCAATGGCACCGAGGGCCATGCTGCCCAGGTCGCCCAAACCCTTCTTCACGTCTCTGTCCACTATCCAGCTTCTGTATTCTTTCGCCTTATTGACGATGGCAGTAGCCTCATTGCCGGAGCAGTCCTTTTCTATTGCATCAATGATATAGCTCCATTCGTCATAGCGGCCATAACCATTCATGGCATCAGAACCTATACCCAATACTCCAAGAGCCGTTCCGGCATGACCTACGAGTTTGCCGGCAACCTTGAGATTCTTCAGATTCCTGTTGTTTTCGAGAAGAGCGTCCTTCAAAGCCTTTTTCTCAATGACGACTCCAGGATTCTTGTTCATTGAAATAGCCACGACCTGGTCCACATTGTCGCAGAGGTGTCTTGTCTTAACCGACTTGGCCAATGCGATAGACATATCAATGGCTGCAATACCTTTCTCGGTCTGCCCCATCCAGTTTATCTGGAATTCCTCCTGCTCCTTGGCGAGAGCGTCATAGAATGCCTTTACCGACTCCTTGGAGTCTGGATTCAAGCTGGCAGGAATAGCCTTGTTGTTGCTTGTCCATACATCACCGTTGGAGTTGGTAATGCTGAAGCTGTTGCCTGCGGCATTGTCTGGCATTGCCTCGAAATTGAAATCACCGGGTGCAATGTAGTCTATAGACGAACCTGTAGGGGAGCTGATGGATGCCGAATATTCCGTACCATCGAGCGAAAGACTTGTGTCGTATGGATTAGGCATATCCTGCATGTATGGGTCATACTCCTGGTTCTTGTCTTCCTCACGTTCGCCGTACAGGATGACTTTGCCTCCAGTGTATCCGTCGGCACCAAGACCATCCGTATCCACATCCGGATTGCTTCCGTATGGCGGAATATTGTCGTCGCCGGTGTAATACTTGCAGATTTTCTTCTTGACCCTTGTGACATAGATTATCTTTTCCTCTTTTGTCACGTCTTCACGTTCCACATAGTCCAAGGCATCCTGAATCAGGTTGTCAAACTCCTTTTTCTTGTCTTCCTCATTCGCTATCTCATCCTCATATTTCTTGGCAAACAGCTTGGCCTCATCAGAATCATAACTATAGTCGCCATTTGCTATATAGTTGACGCTGAGGTTGACGATACCATTGTAAGAGTTGAAGCTTACATTGGCAAACCATATCGCCTTGTTGGTGTCATAGCTGCAGTCGATGGTCCTCACCGAACCGTCTTCGCCGAAGATGTTGAGATAAACCTCCTTCAATATATCCGGGTTGTTGTTGGTGAAGTCGAGAGTGAACAATACATTGCTTGGCGTGTAATACCACGACTGTGAAGTGGTGCCCTTCTCGAAGTCAAACACGATATTAGGATTCGTGTTCATGGTCACCGTCTTTATCATCGGGTAGTCCTTTATGTATTTCACGTTCTTTGTCTCGGTCAGCAGCATGCTTCCCGACTCTGTCGTTATCTTTGCCGATATAGGATACTCAGACATGTTGAACACATTCTGCAATACGCATTCCGCACTCCAGTTGCCGCTTGATTTTGTTGTGGCGTGCCCGATGAGCTCGTTGTCTGAATATATATCCACTGTAGAGCGTGCAGGAGCCGAACCTGCCACATGGACTGTAGCTTCTGTTACAATCTCAGGCACGATGATGTCGAGACTCTTCACTTCCACCGTGGCGGAGCCGATAGGCTGCGTCAGTGTCTGTCCGTTATAGTCGAAGATTACCGAAGCTGTGGCATTGAACATGTCGCTGGCAGTAGGTATGACGCAGAAGCGGGTCTGTGTCTGATAGCTGTCGCCGAGCTGTATGGTGAGTCGCTTGCCGCTGAGTGTATATTGTATGAGCTTCGGTCCCTGGATAACCGATTTCTCCACGAAGTCGCAGGCATCAGGAAGGTCCACCACGAGCCTTACATTGCTCACGTCGCTCTTGTAGGCGCCCTTGAAGTCAATGACAGAGCTGAGTGTCAGATACTTTCCGTTGATGATGCTGCTCTTGTTTGAAGAGAACGATGTATTGTCTGTGGTGTAAGTGAACAGACTTTCGTCGAAAGCCGGTACTGTGGCATTATGCACATTTGAGACCTTTCCTGTCTCCACCCTCACACCGTTCTTCAGATAGTCCTTACCCTCGGTGAGTCCTATTTCATTGAAGGCGGAAAGGCGCAGGATGGCATTCATCAGTTCCGACTTACCCATCGTAACGAGCGTGTATTCGCCGTCTTCCACATCTGCAAAAGATGCCTTTGCTTCCGTATAGGCAACCTTCTTAAGGAGTTCGCCCTTGTCGGAATACAACATAGCGATTACGGCTGGGTTGTCTGTCATCTCATACGAAGCCTCGATGCAGCCCTTGCCCACAATGTCGAACGTAGCCTCCGCACGGCGGTTGTCTCCAACTGTAACAACGCGCTCCACAGGACCAAATGCTCCGGTCTTGGATACTGCCGTGAGGCGCAGTTCGTCGCCCACGTTTACAGTTTCGTCGATTACGGTGAGCGTAGGATACAGCTGGGTAAGATTCTTCTGTTCGCGGTTCTGCGTTATGTTGAACACGTTGATGGCCACATTGCGGTAGTCTGAATAGAAACTTTGTGGGGCCTCGGCTCCCGCTTTCATGTATGTGAACCCGTATGAAATGCGTGCGCCGACAATAGACTTCATCATCATATTGCCTATGTCGTGTGTGGTCTCGTCCTCGGCAAATGCGCCGATTGTGTCGAGCCTGTTCACGAACTCTGTTGCTGCAACCGTGAGTCGTGTTTCGGGCGCAGCGAGTACGGACATTGTCCACTGTCCGCGGCGGTCGGTCTTTGCGGTGAATGTCTTCTGGAATTTACCGTTGAGCGTCTGCGTTGCCGTCACGGCAGCATCGGCGATATAGATGCCGTCACCGTCCACCACTGTTCCCTTGAGGGTAATCGTACGGAGCGGCTGCAGGGTTATGAGACATGTGTTCTCCTCGCTGCTCACGGTGAACTGCATATCGGCAGGTGCCTTGTATACAGTGCCGAGCTTGTCGCCCAGCGTCACACGGCAGACGAGCTTCTGTCCTTCCGGTATCTCGCCCAGCGATACTGCCTTGCGCAGATACGTCATTGTCTCGTCTTCAAGCGGCTTGAGCCATTCCACTGTCGTCATTGACGTGTAGTCCTCGCCATCCGGCGAAACCACCTTGGCGGAAATGGTATGCAGGGGCTTCAGTGTGCTGAACACCACTTCCATGTCGTCATTAGGGATGACGACATTCTCGATGCGGCCGATCTCAAGACCGGTGCGCGAGTACATATATACATTGTACTGCTCATCCTTGCGCAATCCGCTGAAGGTATAGAGCTGGCGGTCGGTGATGACATACTTCTGACGCACGCCCGAATTGATGTTCACGAGTTCTATCGTGTTGTTCTTGTAGCGCCCGTCATTGCCTTCTGCCGGCAGGTTCACCTGCAATGTATGAGCATCGTCGGTGATAGGAAGAATTGTGAAATCCTTCCAACCTTCGGCTGCGGTATACAGTCCCACGGCTTCTTCCGGAACATAAACGATACAGTTCTCCTTGTTGGTGAAGGCATAGAAAGTCTCGCAGCCGCATACCGGCGGCTCCATGGCATAAACCGTAATGGCTGTAAGGTTCGCACAGTTCTGGAACGCAGCATTCTTCATTTCTGCTATAGTTGCAGGAAGCACCACCGATGATATTGCCATACCATCGAACTGACCGTATGGCACAGTCGTTACGCCGCCAACGCGCGAGAGGTCTATTGTCGCCGCATTGGTCAGCCCTTTCAGACAGCGGTAGTCGCCGGTTGTCATGCGTCCCTTCACTATCATGCGGTTCACGTTGCTGTAGTTGTCGCTGCCCACTGTGGCTTGGAGCGCAGCGGACAGACTGCCTGGCACGAAGTCGTCGATGATAGCCAGTCCTGTGGCAGGATTATAGTAGTTGGCTCCAGGATTGCCCGGCGATGCGGGGTCGTAGGTGAGAACTGCCACCACCTGTGCTCCGGCATCTGTCATGACGCCACGGAAGACGGTTGATGTTCCCTCCTGTCCCACGCCGTTCAGCATCCATCCCTTAAGCTTATAGCCGGTTGCAGGGTAAACCCTCACAGTGTATTCCTGTCCCGACACCACTTCCGATGCGGAGAGCGAGAATGTTGCCGCTCCTGCAGGCGATGCTACCGCCGTGAGCGGATGCTTCAATGTGGGCTTCTCCGGGTCGCCGGGGTTGGACGGATTGTATACGAAGTTGGCCGTGAGCACTGCATCCGAGGCTGTCATGGTGTAGTTGAAGCTTCTGCTTGTCCCTATCGTCACGCCATCACAGGTCCAGCTCTTGAACACGTAACCTGGATATGCGCTTGCCGAAACATACACCAACTGACCTTCCTTGTATTTGCCCGTACCGGAAACGCTTGCCGCTCCCGTCGGGTTGCTCACCACCGACAGCTGGTATGTCTTCTCCACCGGTGTAGGCGGCTGCGGGTCGGATGGCGAATTCGGGTCAAACTCCACATCGGCCATTACGGTGACCTCGGTGGCTGACGGCATGACGAACTTCAGTTCGCCATACTTCGAAATTTCCTTTTGTTCGCCGTTAAGAGTCACGCCTTTCAGAACGTATCCCGTATTCATGTATATCTGCAGGGACACCTCAGCTCCGTCGGTGACAAACATTTCGTAATTGCCTTTCCACGAACCGTGTTCTGCTATATACTTGGTTTTGTCTGTCAGGACAGTGCTGCTCAAATTCACTTCACTGATACCTCCCGGCTTGTTGCACGTGAACTTGAAGAGACTCTTTGCCTTGTATGTAAACACACTTGTGGTAATGGCACTCACTCCGTTTTTATTTATACACACAGCCTTCAGCACGGCGTTTTGCCCTGCTGCTATCTCTACAGGCCCCGTATACACCGTGCCGTTGGTTTCCGTCGGATCTGTTCCGTCGAGAGTGTAGCGGATGGTGGTTGCCGGTTCGTTAAGGTCGGTGATTACCACCTTGAACGTATTGTAGAACTCGCAGTCAGGATGTGAGAACACCGGTGCCTTGGGCTTTGGCTTTACATCGCCCGAAGTGCTGTAATACACCCGGATGGATGTGATGCGAAACTGCGACACGCTCACAGTGAAAGTAGCTTCGCTCTCAAGCGTCGTGTTCTCCCATGTGAAGGTTTGGGATGTTTTATCATAGCTCACGGTGCCGCTGCTTGGAGTCAGAGTGGCAGGGGTTTTGTTTACGGTCGTCACAAACTCTATCTTGCTCACCGCCATGCCGGATGGTGCCGACATGGTGACGGTATTGCCTATATAGTTTCTGATGGCTCCGCTGTAATACCTTGGGGGAGTGCCTCCCTTTGCTTTGTCAAATGCGAACGAGATGCCTGTGGCTTCATCGCTTAGGCTCGTCACGTCGGTGCCGTTTGCCATTGTCTTGTCTGGCAAAAGCTCCACATAGGTCTGTGCCGACAACGGGCTGCCCGCTGCCCATCCTGCCATAAGCAGGACGAGCAGCATGGCCGTTCGCTGTATGTTAATAATCATTTGTTTCATAAGGACGAGTTTTTACTTGATCACTGTCTTATATGTCTTATCGCCGCATACCACCACGTAGATTCCCGCAGCGGCCTTGGCCTTGAATTCAGCATATCTGCCGTTGAACACGGTGATGCCCGCAGCGTTCACCACGCTTACTTCTGCATCTGCGTCGATGTCAGCGTCGATTGTGCCGATGCCGGTAGCAGCCGACTTGAAGCTGATCATGAATCTTCCGGCTGTTGTGCCTTCTGCTGCCTCAAACTGATAAGCGCCCTCATTCAGATTCACTGTGTTGCCAGTCAACTTGTCGGTGAGCACCACTGTCCATCCTTCGGCATAGCGTCCGGAGAGTGTTATCGTGTATCTGCCGGCTTCTGCTGTACGTATGCCGAGCTGTGCCGTACCGTCGGCAAACGGACGTTCGCAGATGTCATACTTCACGCCGCCGTCTACATATATCTCGGCTCCCATCGGTGTAGAAGCGAAGAACTTGGCTGCGTCGCGGCCGCTGTCGTAGTCCATCGTAGCCTTCTCGTTCATCACGATACGTGTGCGGTTCTCGCTGCCGCATCCCTCGAGCGTGAAGTTGAAGACGTTGCGCTCCGTTCCGTTGGCATTGAGTGCCGGTGCATAGTTCACGCCTGGCTTCTTGTTGTTGCTGTAACTTTCACCAAGGGCTGCACTATAGTGCATACGTCCTTCGGCTCCGAACACCATCTGCTCCATGTCAATCGGGCGCTGTACGAAGAATGCCTCGTTCGGACGCAGTATCACGTCATCGTCTACCGGCGAGTAAGCCTGATAGTTGGAGCCCTTCCATAATATTATCGGTGAATAGAAGCCGTCCTTCAGTGCGTGCATATTGAAGTAGCATGGATACGGGTTGCCCACGAGGTTCCATGAGCGGTTGTGTGCGAACTCTGATGCGTATTCCTCAAGCGGCACGATGATGTCAGAAGAGGTGAACAGACGGTTCTTCGTCACGGTGTTGCGCGACGGGAATACCACCGTGGCACTGTATGTCTTGCCTTTCTCGTCTGATCCGTTGTTTGCTGCCTGGATGATGTATCCCTTTCCGGCGAGGAGCACTCCGTCGGCAGGCACCGGTTCCCAGTTGCTTTCTGTGGTTTCCGTGATGGTGCCGTCTTCGCCGCCCATTGAGTGCATCGGAGCATTGTTCTTTCCGGTTGTCTCTTCTGCTGCAGCGGCTCGCTTGGCACTGTTATACTGGCGTATCACGAAGTCCGTGTTGTTTTTCCCGAAGATGTCCTTCATCTGCACGTCATACTGGAATGATATGAAATGCCATACGTTCTTTTCTATACCCACGGAGCAGACCACGCTGTCGGCGCGCATGTTCTCGGCATTGTTTACGAGAGTAGGCCTGCGGTCTGTACTGTAATACGTATCACCGCTCTGATATATAGAACTGTTTTCACGTCTCTTGATGGAGTGGTTTATTGTGAACACACCTGCCGAGAGGGTTCCGTCACCTGCAGCTGTCAGCTCTCCCACGGTGTTCTGGCTAGAATAATCATCCGATTTCTTATAGGCAAGCTTCATATTCGGGTTGTCCTGCAATACTGCATTGTCTTCCGACTGCAGGTCGAACGTCATCGGACGGTTCACGTAGATATTCTTCACCGGTTCGTTGAGCGGCTTCATGATATAGAAATCGCTCCAGTTGGCTGCCGCACGATATGCATCGATAGTGAATGGTGCCACGTAGAGCGTGCAGTGGTTCAGATCCATACCGCTTGTAAACGAGCCGCTTGTGCCTGGAGGCACGATAGCCTTACATTTCACTGTCGTTATATTGCTGCATTCTGCAAACATATCATAGCCTACAGTTTCCACTCCCGACGGGATGGTAATCTCCGTCAGTGCCTGGCAGCCTCTGAACACATTATCATTGATGACTGTCACAGACTCCGGTATCGTTATCTCGCTGAGACTCGTACAATTCCTGAAAGCATAAGAGTTTATTGCAGTAAGCGTTTCCGGCAGTGTCACCTTCTGCAGCTGTTTGCAGCCAGAGAATACATACCGTGCAAGAACCGTCACTCCATCAGGGATGGCCACTTCGGTTACAGCTGTCCCGCTGAAGGCATTGTTGCCTATATAGTTCAGGCTTTCACACAATACTGACGGTGCGAAACTCTTGCATCCGTAGAATGCGTTATCCTGGATATTGGTTACTCCGGAAAGGTCGAGGTCGGTGAGTTTCTCGCAATTATAGAATGCGCTGCTACCGATTATCTTCACTCCGCCGGCAATTACCTTCTGCAGGCTTCTGCAGTTTTTGAATGCATCGCTTGATATGGCATTGAGCGACTCCGGCAGCGTAATCTCCTTGACAGGGCTGCTTGAGAGGAATGATGTCGGCAGAGCATCGAATGTTGCGTCTGCAAGGTCAAGACAGCGCAGGTTGGTGAGCTTCTTGATGTTCTTCAGGTCGGTCTCGTTGAGCGCGCCGGTTACCTTCACGTAGATTCCCTTGCTCCAGTCGGCATCGGTCATCTCTATATAGGTCTGTGCGAATTCGCCCTTACGCTTCACGTTCACTGCGAGCCATTCGAATTCCCAGCCTTCCGGTATCAGTTCCGCATTCTTCCAGTTGCTGTCGGCCATATAATCTTCATAGGCTTCCTTCATTCCCACATACACCTTGTATGTGTCCGGCACCGCCCAGTTTGTCTGCGGCTTCTGGCCCATCACGTGCAGCTCGTTGAGAAGATACTTGTCCACATACCAGTTTATATGCAGATACTCGTAGCCTGCAGGCACGGTGAGCGATTTCAGATTCTTTGCATTGTCCAGCAGTATCTCGCTGTCATAGCTGTAGTTGTCTGCGTTTCCTGCCACCGTTATCTTTTCCCTCGTACCATTATTATAAGGTGTAGTCTCCGGCAGCTTTATGCTCTCCTTGTCGGTGAATATCTCTCCCACCATGTAGCGGTCGCCCGACTTGATGATACTGAAGTAATCGCCTTCCTCTTCGCCTGCTATCACCCAGGCGTTTTCGATGTTCGATTCCGGATAGTAGCTCTGCTCCTCGCCGATGAGCACCTTCTTCGCTCCATACTGCATGTATTCGTAGCGGTTCACGCCGTAAGGCACGTGCAGGTATTTCCCGCTTAGGTCGCTGTAGTCTTCCCACAAAGCGTTCTCGCCCACGTAAATGTCCGTCACTGCCGAACCGTCAAGGTTGAGATAGAGCTTTGATATATGTGAGAGGTCAAGCGTGCGCACCGACTGGGCGTTCGTCCAGTCGAACTTACGGGTTCTCTCATTGCCGAAGACTTCCACTTTGTATTCTTTGCCGTTGAGATTCACGGTGGCCGGTATCGTCACGGTTTCCGCCGTAGAGGTAATGTTCACCACTGCCAGCTGTCCGCCGAAGAAATCGTATTCAAATGTGGTGAGTCCGTCGTCACTCGTCGACTCAAGCTTCTTCAGCTCCCAGCCCTCCGGTTTGAGTTGGGCGGAATCCCACAGCTCGTCGTATTTAAAGTCACTATAGGCTTCCTCCTTGGCGATGTATACGGTCATGCTTGACGGCAAGCCGTATTCTGTCTGCGGCTTGGCGCCCATAATGTGCAGTTCATTGATTTGCGTTGACGGCCAATAGACAAACAGTTTGTTGTAATTCTCCGGTATCGTCACCGACTTGAGGTTCGGCGCATTGGCCAGGAGCTTCTCCGTGCTAAAGCCGCTCTCTCCGAACTGTGTGATGAAGTACTCATTCTGATAGTATTTCGATTTCTCCGGCAGTGTCACGCTCTCTGCCTGTGTGAATATCTCCACTACATCCAGTTCGCCTGAATTGTTGATCACTCCGAAGTATTCTCCCTCATTCTTGCCTGGCATTACCCATGCGTTGTCGATGCCCGACTCCGGGTATGACGGCTGCTCGTCGCCTATGAGCACACGCTTGAAGCCCATGCCGTCATACTTGCTGCGCGAGAAATTATAAGGTATATGCAGATAGATGTCGCCCACAACATTGCTGTTGTAAATTTCGGGATCAGACACATAGAGGTCGGTTATCTTTGAGCCCTCCATATCGAAACAAACCGCGTCCATCATTTCCAGATTGAGCGAAGTGACGCTCTGCGAACCTGTCCAGTCGAACTTGTCATTATACGGATTGCCGAATCCCCTTATACCATATTCCTTATCGTCAATCGTAACGCTGTACGGCACTTTAACCGATGTTGCGGTGGTATTCATACCCGTCACAGACAGATATCCGCCATATCTGTTGAGACACAGTCCGAGCGTGGTGACGTTGTCGTCACACACAATCGTATAGGCGCTGTCTGCCATCTCTTCCGTGATGCCAAGTCCCGGCAGATTCTTCTCCTGGCTCCATTTCTCGGCCACGTAGGTTTCATAGGGGTAAGACAGCTGGTTGTTCGTTGACTTGAACGATACGCCCGTATTTGTCGTCTGTACTATATATCCCACATACAGCGGCTTGCCCGTTGAATTGCTGCCCGTCACCGTGAAATCGCTGGTGTAGTTGTTATCCTTGTTCAGACTGATTTCTTCTCCATTGTTTATGATATACAGCTGCTTCTTGTCTGTATCAAGAAACATGATGTATGGCGTGACAACAGCTTCGCCGCCCGTCTCCACCGTAGCGCTGAAGGTATATTCACGGCCAGTGGCATACCATGCGTAGTAGTTGCCGTTCGTCATGGTGACAAACACGTTGTAGGAAGTTTTTGAAACGTCCGAAGCTGTCAGGGTATTCGTGGATCCGTCATAAGTGGCGTTGGTAGGAAAGATGGTTCCGCCCTCCATATTCCACATGTCCATGGTCTTGGTCTGCAGGCTGCCTTTCTGCTTCTTCATGCCTGCCTTGTCGCTGCCTGGCACCTTGTTTTTGAACAATGCCAGACTCTCTTCATTGATTTTCAATTCTTGGGTTACCAACTTGTTCTGCTGTTTTTCGTCAGAACCGAACATTCGCGTCAGTTTAGCAATGGGTCCTTGGCCTGTTGCGGCTAAGGCAAGCGAACACAATACGGCTGTGCACACGCCCAACGTTGTCAACGTCCTTTTCATTTTGTTTAGTTTTGAGATATTAATTTATATATTTTTCTTCAGTATATAGTATACCGCTATGATGTTATCAGATTTAACGGGGATTCCTCCCCTATGGCAAATATGTGTTTTGGTAGTTCAGTCTTTGTCTTAAGAACTAATCAACCAGGTTTAATTTTGTTTGGTAAACACGGAATATTCACAGGAGACAATGGCTTGCTCCCATGAAATATTATCGTTTTCTATTATCTTTTTGCAAATATAGTCTTTTTTTCTGACATCATAAACATTTCCGTAATTATTTTTTCCGACACGTCATCATATTTTAATATTTTCCCATCGCCATACCTTTTCCCCTGCATCAGGATTTACCACCTATTATATATTATAAGGAGTTGACGAGTTGAATTGGCTTTCCCTTCGGCCGCCGAACTTCGTTTCTACATTCTTAACTCTAAATTCGACTTGCTGCCTTGCGCTCTGTGAGCCTACGGCTACAGAGCTTAAATCAAAAAACGCTCACGGATTATCACAGATGCAACGGAGTCTTTTCACGGATCCGTTTTTGATTTTTCTTTTGATTTTGATTGTGCCTTGACAGGACAAGAGGGATTTAAGACGGATTCGTTTTTGGATTTTGTCTGCATATTCTTAATTCTATAATTGGCTTTCCCTCCGGCCGCCGAACTTCATTCTTCATTCAATCCGACCATTTTCTTGCGAATTACCGTCTTCCCCACTCCAACCGCCCTTTATTCGCAACGATAGAATCAGTGTTTTTTGAAGGAAACGATGCCGACAAGGCGACAAAAGGGGGAAGGACGGAAAAAAGAACGGGAAAAGCAAGATTGAGAGAAAATGAAAGAAATTGGCCGTTTTTTGTAAAAAATATCCTACCGCCATTAGGCATTCCCTTTGTAACTTTGCCGACATCAAAGGACTATAGAAACAGAAATTGTCGTGAGGCAGTATTTTTGTGATTGAGTTTTTTCATTTCGAGAACTTGGGGAGCGGGAGACGATTACCCGAAGGATTCCTAAATTGACTTGCCCCCGGGATTGCGGACCCTGTTCCCCTCGTTCTTGATCTTATGAAATGGCGAAAGACAAAAAAGGCCCTCCGGCTGTATATAGATATTATAATGTATAACCAACAAAAAATGAATTATTATGAAAAGACAGATTCACAAGAAGAATTGGCTGGGCACGCTCATAGTGCTCATGCTCGCCATGCTGGCTGCAACGCCGGCAAGGGCGCAAGAAGTGAAAAAGTACGGATTCACGTTCTGTGGAGAGGAAGTGACAAGCGAGAACTGCGGCAAACTCGGCAAAATAGGAGGCGCGTCGGGAAAGGCATGGTATAGTGAGGATAACAAAACGCTGTATCTGGAAAATGCGACGATAAAGAAAGACGCTTCCATTATTGTAAATAACTCCAACTCGAATCTGAAGATAGTGCTTTATGGAGAAAACAACCTGACAGCACAAGGTGTGGCAATCGAAATCCATGCAGCGACTACCATTTGTGGCTATGGCTCGGGAACGCTCAATGTAAAGTCTGAAAAATCTTTTGGAATACTGACGAGAAAGGCACCTCTTAATATCGAGGACTGCATAATGACGGTAGAAGGTTCCAGTGGCATCATGGGCGAGAGCGGACATAAGGACGAGGCGCTCACCATACGCAGGTCTGACGTGAAGGCAAAAGGTGCAGGCTGGGGCTCCATTGCCAACATCGGCAAGTTTGTGCTTGAGAGCTGCGCCATCACCTCGCCCGACGGAGCGGCATACGATGAGACGCAGAAGGCTGTGGCGAAGGATGGAAAGACAGTGGGCGACATAGAGATTTCATTCACCGACTACGGCTTCAAGGTGGCCGGCACGTATGTGACGAGGGAGAACTGCCAGGACCTTACGGTCATCGAGGGAGTGAGGACCAACGGCGACGGCTATGCAAAATACGACCCGGCAATGAAGACCCTGACACTCAAAAGGGCAACCATAGAATCGGGTGCTGCCATAGACAACAGCGGACTCGACGGCCTCACCATCCAAGTGAAAGGTATCTGCCGCTTTGATGTGAAAGACCATCTCGCGGGTATGACAGTGAGGCGCAACACCACCATCCGGGGAGCGGGCAGACTCGATATCTCCGGCGGCGATTTGGGCGTGTTCCAGGAAGGCGGACTCCTCACTGCAAAACAGTGCATCCTGAATATAAGCGGAAAGGATTATGCATTATACAGCAGCGGCGGTGGCGGCTACAGCAATCTGGCAGTAAAGTGTGCGGACGTGAATCTCCACGGCGGCCAAGCGGCTGTGTTCAACTATGACTCTTTCAGCATTGATGACTGCGAAATACAATCAGGCGAAGGCAACGTACTTTTCGATACGGAAAAGAAGACCTTTGTGGATGGCGGAGCTACCGCAAATGACGTCACCATCCAGAGCGAGGTCTATGGCATCAGGATTGACCATGAATATGTCACCAAAGCCATAGCCAATGACCTTAATGCGATATCTGCCGTGACGGGCAAAAATGTGTGGTATTCCCCTAGTTCAAATTATATTCATCTCTATGACACTACAATAGAATCTGTGGATGAGGCGATTGCCAACCTGTCTATGAATGGTCTGGAAATCGGTTTGAGAGGAACCAACACCCTCACCACATTGGAGGAGACACCACTGTATATCGGTGCACAAACTACCATAACCGGTGATGAGGACCAAGGTGGAGTCCTCAGTATATATTCGGATGACGGCAACGGCATCGTTATGGCAGCGGATCTCAAGATGATGGACTGTACCGTGGGGGCAGAAAGCGGATACGGCAGCGCCATCAAGGGCGTGAACGGCACGGAGAAGCTCAGTCTTGATTTTGCCACGGTGGAGGCCACAGGTACGCAAGGTTCCATCTGCAATATAGGTGAACTCGTAATCAAAAATTCCGATATACTCCAGCCAAGCGGCGCCGCATTCGACGCAACGCTGAAGGGAGTGGCGCTGAACGGGGCCATCGTGACCGACAAGGTTGTGATAGAGACTGATTATCTGGGGCTATCGTTCTGTAACGAGAAAGTGACAAAAAAGAATTGCGACAAGCTGGGCGAAATTGAGGGCGTAAGCGGCAAGGTGACGTACGACCGCGAGACAAAGACGCTGACACTTGAGGATGCGACGATAGAAACAGATAAAGATATTATCAATAATTATATTGACGGGCTTAACATGAAGTTGGTAGGTTCGAACAAGATGAAGACTGAAAAATGGCATATAGAATCTCTAACCCATGAAATGAAGATTTCCGGACCAGGCTCTCTTGAAGCAGAATCTTCTGGAGACGCTTGCATATCAGTCTGCAGTGCGCCTTTTACTATTGAAGACTGTACTATAAACCTCAAGGGAGGAAATGGAATATATGGAGCATTTGTTGATTATCCTTTTGCTCTGATTATCCGTAATGCCAATGTGACAGCCGAATGTACTTATTCCGCTATAGAAGGTATCTCGTCATTGACCCTTGAGGGCTGCTCCATCACCCAACCTGCGGGCGCCGCATTCGACGCTGAATTGCATGGCATAGCCTTGAACGGCGAACTGGTGAAAAAGGTGGTCATCGAAGCCGACAACACAAACAGCATAGAGAATGTGCAGACCGACGTTTCTCTCCGCCGCCCGGGCATCTACACCATCGAGGGCATGAAGATGAACGGCGAATGGGAGTCTCTCCCGGCAGGAATGTATATCGTGGACGGAGTGAAGATGGTGAAGAAATAGTATAATTTGAACGTTGTTATTATCAAGTAGGATTTGAGGGACGCGGTCCGGCGGTCCGAGGGGAGACCCGACAGGGAATCCCTTCCGCCGCGGACCCTTCCCCTCGAATCCTGTTTTTTTATGCCTGCACGGGGTAACTCCCAAACGGCCGTTAGGCCGTAAAGAATACAAGCAAGCCCTAATGACCGATTGGGGGTAAAAAAAGAGATGATACATCTGCGCCTGACACGGCGATGATGTATCATCTCTGCGGTTTGGGACTGTCTCCGAAGGGAGTGGTCCTGCACCTGAATATTCTTTTGATTATTTACCTAAGTACACCTCCTGTTACAAAAGAATTGTTCTTAATCTTGATTGTGCGGGACGCGCATGCGGCCCGGCTTAAAAACATCTGAGTATTCTCGCGGCGGGGATTATTCCTCTGCGTCTCTCAGCTTCTGCACATAGATAGCGCGCTCCATCTTGAGTCTTTTGAGTACAGATGGCTTGTCGAACTGCTGACGTGAGCGAAGCTCCTTTACGACACCTGTCTTCTCAAATTTTCTCTTGAACTTCTTCAAGGCTCTCTCGATGTTCTCGCCTTCCTTAACTGGTACAATAATCATTTTTTCTTTGTTTTTTTATTTGGTTATACTTAATTAATTATCTATCAATGCTTTTTATTAGCGGCTGCAAAATTACTTCTATTTTTCAAATTCTGCAAGTTTTTACGTCAAAATATAAGAAAGTTGCATACTTTCTCATGGAAAGTTGCCAAGTTTCCCATTGAAAGTAAGCCAGTTTCCCTTAGAAAGCGGCCTACTTTCCGAATTCTTTCAGTTTGTCGCCGTCTATAAATACAAAGCCGCCCTTTCTTGCCACGATTACTCCGTCGGCAAATCTATACACATCTATCACGTCATCGTCAAGCTCTACCTTCAGCTCGATATCCTTGTCTGTAATAAAGAACCGCGTTCTCCCGCTGTTGTTCTTCATAAACGACAGGTTGTCAAGCTCAAGACATTTCGTGTAAACGTTTGATGCATCATAACTGCGTACCACATTTCCGTCATCCTTTATTACAAAAGCGCTGTCCTTGTCGTTCACGACGATACACCCTATACCTTTGTCCAGACATTCAAACCGGCTTCTTTTCTCCACGCCGAGATACGCCTGTCCCTTAATAAAATTCCGGAATTTACCATACGTCTTCTTCGGATACTCCACGGTACGGACATCCCTCATGTTCTCCGACAGCCAGACAATAGAATTGTTGAAAAGCAAAGTCTTCAAAGTTTCGCCATTTGCCAATGTATCACGGACGGCGTTTATGCCTTTGGAAAAGGTCTGTCCCATGATTTTTCTTCCGCTCCGCGAATAAAGTTCCATATAGAACGTCTTGCCCAGGTTCACTTTTTTATCGTCGTCATCAGTTCCGTAGCCGTTGCTGAAGACAGAGAGTTTCAGCGAATCCGCCTTCAACACGATATTACCTCCCTTGGCTTCAAGTTTTGTCCTCCACATTTCATTCAGCATCATGTCAAAGCAATAGACGTTGGAACAGTCTGCCATATATACATTCCCGTTTTCAAAACAGATATTGGAACCGAGATAGCCCAACGGCTTTCTCATCGGGCAATACAGACAATAATAATGTGGCGGTCCAAACAAAACTGTCGAAAGAAAAGAGCCGATGAGACCACCCACAAAGAAAGCTGTTGCGTCTAAGCCTTCGTCGTATGCTCTGACCTTCTTCTTGTACACCTTTCCCGTTTCGAGGTTTATCTTGTATAAGTTGTCTGCAACGGCAAACAGAGTCTTCTCGTCATACAGTTGGGTATAGCATCTTTGGGCTTGCGAACCCCATTTGTCACTTTTCCATAAAAACGAACCGTCGGAAATCCTGTACGCGAAAAGATCCGGAAAGGCATCATTTCCCACGCCAAGCACAATATCCAGGGAGTCATTGACATATATCGGAGTGGTCTGGATGAAAGACTCCACCATGCCTGTTTCAAGTTTTCTGAACTCCACGTAATTGCGTATCGCCTTTTCCTTCCCCACTTCGAGCTGCATCACGGAAACCATATACGGACCATTGATGGAAAAGGAAGTGGTCTTTGGATTTATCTTATTTACCCAAGCGGCCTTTCTTCTGTCTTTGGCTGAGTATACGCTAAGGAGTCCCACATCACCCGTTTTTCCCTTCTTCGTCGTGTCGCAGGTAATAATGGCTACATAGCTGCTGTCTTTGGAGAAGACAGGAACCAGCGTGCCGCCGTTTCCACCCATGCGGAGTCCATAGAACTCCTTGCCACGAGCGCCATTGCCGTAGCTCAGTATATCTGACGGCAGGCTATTGTCGTCTGTCTTTTCGTTCCCTGCAAAGCGGCTTGCCGCCGACTGTCCACAAGTTACAATCATCATCAAGGCGACAAGCACGCTGTATTTCCGAATATTCATCATATCCTTGCGGTATTAGTCTTCAACCATTCCTTTTCTTCGTCGTTGAGCAATGGGGAGAGCTTCTCGTATACCATCTTGTGATAGTCGTTGAGCCATTGTTTCTCTTCTGCCGTGAGCATAGTCAGGTCAGCGCAGCTGAGGTCTATCGGACAGAGCGTGAGCGGCTCGAACTGGAGGAACTTGCCGAACTCGGTCTCCATGTAGTCACGCACAAGGATGGTGTTCTCTATGCGCACGCCGAACTTGCCGGCAAGATAGAGGCCAGGTTCGTCGGTGACGGTCATACCCGAAACGAGCGGTGCCGGTTTCCATTCCATGCGTATCTGGTGGGGGCCTTCATGAACATTGAGGTAGCTTCCCACGCCGTGGCCCGTGCCGTGCATATAGTTCATACCCTCGCGCCACATTGCCTGACGGGCAAGGGCGTCAATCTGGGTACCGCTGGCGAGGTTGGGGAACTTGCAGAGTTCGAGCTGTATGTGGCCCTTCAGGACGAGGGTATATACGTGGCGCTGCTCGGCCGTGACGGGACCGAGAGGGATGGTGCGCGTGATGTCGGTGGTGCCGTCGAGGTATTGCGCACCGCTGTCGAGCAGGAGGAAGCCCTCGGGCTTCAGTTCAACGTCGGTTTCGGGCGTGGCCTCATAATGGACTATCGCACCGTGTTCCTGGTATGCGGCGATGGTGTCGAAGGAGATGTCGCGGAAAAGGGGCTGCTCGCTGCGCAGGGCAGTGAGCTTACGGTCTACGGAAATCTCCGTCTGTCCGCCGGCTTCCACTGCGGGACGTAGCCAACTGAGAAACTTCACCATGGCGATGCCGTCGCGGAGCATGGCGTTGCGGAAGCCCTGTATCTCCACTTCGTTCTTCACGCTCTTCATCTGCGGCACGGGCGACTGGACACGCAACACCTTGGGGCAGCGGGCGGAACGGAACATCTCGTAGTTGGTCACGGCGGGGTCGAGGAGCATGGAGTACGACTGGCAGCGGGAGAGTCCCTGTGCCGCATTGGAGTAGTCATCCACTTGGATGCCGTTCTCTTTGAGGTATGCCATCGTGCCGGCATCAAGCTTTACCTTATTTATATATAATATGGTGTCGTCGCCGTCGATGAGGAGGTAGGCCACGAAGACGGGATTGCAGTGTACGTCGCTGCCACGCATGTTCAACGCCCAGGCAATGTCGTCGAGGGCAGAAACGAGCATTCCGCCGGCTCCCATGCTGCGGAGAGCCTTGCGGATGCGCAGGAGCTTGCTGGCTGTGGTTTCGCCGGCATATTCCAACGGGTGCACCACGGCCTTGTTTTCGGGAATGGCGGGACGGTCCTGCCATATCTCGCGCAGAGGATCGAAGTTGGTGCGGAGGTTTATTCCGCCCTGGCGCTTGAGTTCTTCGGCGAGCTGCTCCACGTCGCCTGCGGAGTTAACATAGCCATCGAGCCCCACCGTGGCGCCGTCGATATGGGCAAGCGTCATGCCCAGCCATTCGGAGATGGAGGGTGTGCCCTCGATACGCTGCTTCATGAGCTGGAATCCGGTGCCGCGCAGCTGTTCGGCGGCAGCGAGAAAATAGCGGGAATCGGTCCAGAGGGCGGCCTTCTCCATTGTGACCACGGCTATTCCGGCACTTCCGTCGAAGCCGCTTATCCATTTCCTGCCCTCCCAATGGGCTGGTACATACTCACCGTTGTGAGGGTCGGTGCTCGGGAAGATGAACGCATCTATCTTCTCGCGACGCATCACGCGACGCAGCTTCTCAAGTCTCTCTTCGATATTCTCTGTCATAATGATAGGCTATTTAATGTGTATTTGTAAAATCTATATTACAAAGGTATCAATTTTCATTTTAATAACAAATTATATCTCCATTATGTTGCACTTTATCAAGTTTTTTTTGCTAACTTTGCCATGAAAATCAGAAAAAGAATATTCAAAATACAATAAACAAATTAAGAGTTTAAAAACTATGGAATTTTTAACTAACGAGAAACTTGTTATCGTCGGTGCTGGCGGTATGATTGGTTCAAACATGGCCCAGAGCGTTCTTATGCTCGGCTTGACTCCAAACGTATGTCTTTATGATATCTATGAGCCAGGTGTTCATGGAGTATTCGATGAAATCCAGCAGTGTGCTTTCCCTGGCGTTAACGTGACTTACACCGTTGACCCGAAAGAGGCATTCACTGGCGCTAAGTATATCATCTCCTCAGGCGGTGCCCCACGTAAGGACGGCATGACACGCGAGGACCTTCTGAAAGGCAACTGCCAGATCGCCGCTGAATTCGGCGACAACATCAAGAAATACTGTCCGGACGTGGAGCACGTGGTTGTTATCTTCAACCCGGCCGACGTGACAGCCCTCACAGCTCTTATCCACTCAGGATTGAAGCCAAATCAGCTCACTTCTCTCGCTGCCCTCGACTCTACACGTCTGCAGCAGGCTCTGGCTCTGGAGTTCGGCGTACAGCAGGACAAGGTTACCGGTGCACACACATACGGCGGTCACGGCGAGCAGATGGCTGTATTCGCTTCGCAGGTGAAGGTTGACGGAAAGCCATTGGCAGAGATGGGTCTCTCAGACGAGCGCTGGGAGGAGATCAAGCACCACACTGTACAGGGTGGTTCAAACATCATCAAGCTCCGCGGACGCAGCTCTTTCCAGAGCCCTGCATACAACGCCGTGAAGATGATTGAGGCTGCCATGGGCGGCAAAGAGTTCACTCTGCCTGCAGGCTGCTACGTGAACAACGACGCTCTCGGCTTCAAGAACGTGATGATGGCTATGCCTACAACTATCGACAAGACTGGCGTACACTTCGTTGAGCCTACAGGCACAGCCGAGGAAATCGCTTCTCTGAAGAAGTCTTATGAGCACCTCTGCAAGATGCGCGACGAGATTGTTGCTCTCGGCATCGTTCCACCAGTAGAGGAGTGGACAAAGATGAATCCGAACCTATAATTTATAAGCGGATATTTTTCATATATACTTGTGGCGGCAGGAATCATCTTGCCGCCACTTTTCTTTCTGGCAATCAGATATATCTAACCCCCAAACAGCTATTAGGGCTTGCTTGGATTATGTTTTTCTATAAGAGTGGATTTTGTCTGGATTTTAATATGTGTAAGAGCCGTAAAAGAAGCGAAAGATTTTGCTGCAAAGCATAAAAGAACTATCTTTGCATAAGATAAGCTGTATCTCAGCATAACAAAGACTTACTCAATCCGGAAAAGAAAGGATACCCAGTATGGTAGAGAAATACATAAACCCACACACCGACTTCGGATTCAAACGACTGTTCGGTTCGGAATTCAACAAGGAACTTCTGATAAGCTTCCTCAATGCCATGTTCCGCGGTGAGCAGAACGTGCAGGACGTGACGTATCTCAATTCAGAGCAGCTCGGCGACCGTATAGATGCGCGGCGGGCGGTATTCGACGTGTACTGCACCAACGACAAAGGAGAAAGGTTTATCGTGGAAATGCAGAACGTATACCAGGAATTCTTCAAGGACAGAACCATATATTACTCCACCTTCCCCATCAGAGAACAGGCACAGAAGGGCGGAGAATGGGACTTCCATCTCAATTCCGTATACACCATCGGGTTGCTGAACTTCAACTTCGCCGAAGGACTGGAGGATGCCAGGAGATGGCACCATGAAGTGAAGCTGATGGAGGTGGACACAAAAGAGGTGTTCTACGACAAGCTGACGTATGTGTATGTGGAAATACCGAAGTTCGACAAGAAGGAGGACGAGCTCGAGTCGATGTACGACAAATGGATGTTTGTTCTGAAGAACCTCTCTTCGCTGATGAGCCGTCCAGCTTCATTACAGGAACGTGTGTTCACAAGGCTCTTCGAGCAGGCTGAGATTTCAAAATTCAACCCGCAGGAGCTCAAGATGTATGAGGACAGCGTGAATGCCTACCGCGACATTATAAACGCCATAAGGACCGCCGAAAAGAAAAAATTCGCCGAGGGCGAAGCCGAAGGTATGGCTAAAGGTATGGCTAAAGGAAGAGCTGAAGGAAGAGCTGAAGGTATGGCTAAAGGAAGAGCTGAAGGAAGAGCTGAAGGAAGAGCTGAAGGACTGGCAAACGTGGCTAAGGCTATGCTGGAAAAGCACATGGATATAGGCATGATAGCGGAGATCACTGGTATGTCTGCTGACGAGATACAGAAGCTGGAGGAGGAACAGGACTGATCTGCCAAGCCAGAAGACAAGGAAATTATTAAAGGAAATACATAACAGGAACAAGATATATAATCCGAAACGATATATATAACAGATACAAGATATATAAATTCGAACAATAAAAGAATATGGCACTGATTAAATCAATAAAGGGACTTACCCCGAAATGGGGCAAGGAATGCTATTTCAGCGAGAACGCCACAATTGTAGGCGAGGTTACGATGGGCGATGAATGCTCTGTATGGTTCAACGCCGTGGTCAGGGGCGACGTGGCTCCGGTGACTATCGGCAACAGGGTGAACGTGCAGGATGGTGCGTGCATACACGTTACCAACGAAATCGGACCGACCGTAATAGAGGACGATGTATCTATCGGCCATAATGCCACAGTTCATGCCTGCACAATCCGAAAGGGCGCGCTTATAGGCATGGGCTCCACCGTGCTCGACAATGCCGAAATCGGCGAGGGCGCAGTGGTTGCTGCCGGTGCACTGGTGCTCGGCGGAACCAAGGTGGGCGAACATGAAATATGGGGCGGCGTGCCTGCTAAGTTCATCAAGAAGACGCGCCCTAACCAGGCGGAAAGCTTCGCACAGCACTACGTGGAATACTCCAAGTGGTATCTTGAAGAGGAGTGATGTGAGTGTGGAGTGAGAAATGTGGAGTGTGGAGTTATAAAAGAAACAATGATGCGCCCTGCAAGCATATTGGCTTGACGGGCGCATCATTGTTTTTATACTTATTTATGCAAGTACCGATTTATGCAAGTCTTAATCTATGCAAGTCCCATTTGCTTTGCTTTTTTAAGAAGGAGTTCCATGAGGGGTTCGCGCTCATTGGGCACTTTATTGTCGAGCACTGCATTCTTGAGCGTCTGCTTCAGCGTGCCCACTTCACGGCAGGGCTTCAGATTGAACATCTCCATGATTTCATTGCCGTCGATAACGGGTTGCAGAAGACGTTTGAAATCCTTCTCTTTCAGATCGGCGAGCTTCTCTCTGACCAGACAGAAGTTCTCGAGGAACTGCTTCTTCCTCACCTGGTTCTTGCTTGTGATGTCCGCCTCGCAGAGCGTCATAAGATCGTCGATGTCGTCGCCGGCATCGTTGATCAGACGACGCACGGCACTGTCTGTCACCTCGTCATCGGCTATCGCTATCGGACGCATGTGGAGATCAACCATCTTCTGCACGTATTTCATCTTGGCATCCATCGGAAGCTTCAGGCGGCGGAATATCTCCGGCACCATCTTCGCACCAAGATAGTTGTGGTTATGGAATGTCCAGCCTGCCACGGGGTCCCAGCGCTTGCTCTTTGGTTTGCCTATGTCGTGCATCAGGGCAGCCCAGCGCAGCCACAGGTTGTCGCTCTTGCGGCATACGTTGTCGAGCACCTCAAGGGTATGATAGAAATTGTTCTTGTGTGCCCTGCCGTTGCGGGTTTCTATTATATCCATATTGCTCAGTTCGGGCAGGATGAGATGGAGCAGTCCGCAGCGCTGCAGGTCCACGAATCCCTTGCTCGGCGTCTTTGTCATCATTATCTTGTTCAGCTCCTCCTCGATACGCTCTCCGCTGATTATCCTTATCCTCTCGGCATTGCGCTGGAGGGCGTCAAACGTCTCGTCTTCGATATAGAAGTTGAGCTGTGTGGCGAAGCGTATGCAGCGCATCATGCGCAGCGGGTCGTCGGAGAATGTAATGTCGGGGTCGAGCGGTGTGCGTATGATGCCGTCTTCCATATCGTAGACGCCGTCGAAGGGGTCCACGAGCTCGCCGAAGCGCTCTTTGTTCAGGCATACGGCGAGGGCGTTGATGGTGAAGTCGCGACGGTTCTGGTCATCCTCCAGCGTACCGTCTTCCACGATAGGTTTGCGCGAGTCGTGGGTATAGCTTTCCTTCCGCGCTCCCACGAATTCCACTTCAATGCCTTTGTATTTCACCTGTGCGGTGCCGAAGTTGCGGAACACGGAGATGTGGGCTTTCTTCCCGAGCGACTTCCTCAGTTCGTCGGCCACCCTGATTCCGCTTCCCACCACGACCACGTCGATGTCGTTGGACGGGCGCTCGAGGAAGAGGTCGCGCACGTATCCTCCCACCACGTAACATTCGAGCGAGAGTGCGTCTGCCGCCTCTGATATCTTATGGAAAATTTCTTTATCAAGGAGTTGTGCCAGTTGGGCATCAGACAATATTCTCATATATCTTTGAATAAATACACTATAGTTTGGAGGTGCAAAGGTAAGAAAATTAATTAAGAATAAGAAATAATGGAGCGATTGGATTATCGGGGATAATATGCATGACAGGCACAAGACGCGAAATGGGCATGATGGGTACGAGATGCCCATTATGCCCAAAAACATTTAACTCTTAGTTCTAAACTCTAAATCCTAATACGCCTCCTTGTCGCCCTGTATGACGTTGGCCACCGTGCGGTACATTATATAGATGTCGAGTTCCATTGACCAATGCTCGATATACCAGATATCGCCTTCTATTCTGCCTTCCATCTGCGAGAGTTCCTTTGTCTCGCCGCGGAATCCCGTCACCTGGCTCCATCCTGTGATGCCCGGCTTGACGAAGTGGCGAATCATGTATTTATCGATGAGCTTGGAGTATTCCGCTGTATGCTTGAGCATGTGCGGACGCGGGCCCACAACGCTCATGTCGCCCTTGAGCACATTCCAGAATTGCGGCAGTTCGTCGATGTTCGTCTTGCGCATTATATCTCCCCATTTGGTCTTGCGCGGGTCGTTCTTCGTTGTCTGCAGCTTATCGGCATCGGCGTTGACCTTCATGCTGCGGAACTTGTAGCAGTAGAATTCCTTGCCGTTCAGTCCGTTGCGCTTCTGGCGGAAGAACACAGGTCCCGGCATGGTCAGCTTCGTCACAATCGTCACGATGACCAGTATTATCGGGAACAGGGTGCACAGGAACGTGGCAGACACGAGTATGTCGAAGAGGCGCTTGATGAAGCGGTTCTCGGGATGCGACAGTGGCTCGCGCATAAGACTGAGGTATGGCACGTTGCCGAGCATGTTGTAGTACACGCGGTGGTGGAGGTATGTCGATACGTTCGGCACACTGTAGAAATGCACGAAGTTCTTCTCGCAATACTTTATTATCGTGAGTATCTCTTCTGCGCGGCGCGATGGCAGACAGCAGAATATTTCATGCACATCGCGGTTTGCGGCGAGGTATGCCGACACATCCGACGGTGTACCGAGATAGGGGCATTCGTCGGGGAAGTCCGGATTGGGCTGGTCGTCGAAATATCCCATCACCTTATAGCCGAGGGATGTTATGGCGTGCATCTCCTTGTATAGTCTGATGTTGTTGCTTTTGCTTCCCACGAAGGCCACCTTGTTCACATTACCCAGTCTCTTGCGATACAGCCTTATCGCCCACAATACGCTCAGTCGGAAGAGCGAGACTACCACAATCAGCGTGAGCATGAACAGTGGCATGTCGCTGTATGGCATAGCTCTGAAATGCCCTATGCGGAGCAGCGGTATTGCGAGTAAGGCAAAGAGCAGCACGTTCCTCACCACGAGCACCACGATATGGAAGCGCTTCACGTTCTTCAGATACACCCTCACTCCACCGCTGAGGATGCAGCCCAAGTATATCGTGCCTACGAGCACTGACGTGTGTCGCCTTACGTCGTTCCATTCTCCTCCGAGCAGATACTCATAGAAGAAGTAATACGTGAGCATGGCTATCAGGAAATCGCCTGTGAGTGTTCCTGCCACCACCAGCCAGCTGCTGTGTCTGTTGTCTGTATTAAATCTCATATCTTTTCTATCTTTCCTTCATTAGACCGTACCTTCTTTCCTTTCTTTTTCTTTTTGCGCTTCAGCCTCTGATGCTGTCGCGATACCACTCGTAGAGCTTCTCCACTCCGTCCTGTATTTCCACTTTGTGTGTCCATCCCAGACTGTGCAACTTCTCCACGTCGATGAGCTTGCGCGGTGTGCCGTCGGGCTTTGAGGCATCAAATTCCACGGTTCCCTCGAATCCCACGGTCTTCACCACGAGTTCGGAGAGTTCCCGGATGGTCAGCTCCTTTCCTGTACCCACGTTGATATGGCAGTTGCGTATCTCACCGAGGCTTGGGATTGCTCCTCCCCTACCCTCGCTGTTGTTGCGGTCCACTGCGCCGTCGGCTTTGGCTCCGTAGAACACGGATGAGTATTTCTCTATTCCGATGATGTCCTTGAAGTCCACGTTCAGCAGCACATGCACACTGGCGTCTGCCATATCTTCGCTCCAGAGGAATTCGCGGAGCGGTTTGCCCGTTCCCCAGAGCACCACCTTGTTGTCGTATATCCCGTAGTATTTCAGTGCCTTTAGTATGCGTTCCTTTGTGTTCTTGCCGTCCACGTTGCCCTCTCCGATGACGGCGCGGAGCTTGTCGTCGGGGTTGATCGGACGCTTGTCCATGTCGCGCTCTATTGCCTCCCAGTTGCCGTCGTGGATGAGCTTTGCGAGATATATCTTGCGCATCATAGCCGGCATCACATGACTGTTCTCCAGATGGAAGTTATCGTTCGGTCCGTAGAGGTTTGTCGGCATCACGGCGATGTAGTTTGTGCCGTACTGCAGGTTGTAGCTCTCACACATCTTGAGTCCTGCAATCTTTGCTATGGCATATTCCTCGTTGGTGTATTCCAGCGGTGATGTGAGCAGTGCGTCTTCCTTCATCGGCTGTGGTGCGCCTTTCGGGTAGATGCATGTACTGCCGAGGAATAGGAGCTTCTTCACTCCGTGTGAATAGGCGTTGCTGATGACGTTGCACTGCATCTTCATGTTCTGCATGATGAAGTCGGCGCGATAGAGCGAGTTTGCCATGATGCCTCCCACGAAGGCTGCTGCCAGCACCACTGCGTCGGGTCGCTCCTCGTCGAAGAATTTCTCCACTGCATACTGGTCTGTGAGGTCGAGTTCCTTGTGCGAACGGCCCACGAGATTGTTGTATCCTCTCTGCTTGAGGTTGTTCCACATAGCGGAACCCACGAGTCCGTGGTGTCCTGCAATGTAAATCTTTGAATTCTTATCTAAAGCCATTATCATTTATTTTTTACCTTAATTCCGCAACACTATAGTTTAACATTATTTATAAGTGCCTGAGCAACAA
>USSF01000021.1 GCA_900557405.1 uncultured Prevotella sp. | reverse complement strand
GTTTGCAAAACTCGTCTATAATACAAAATAATTCTGTAACTTTGTAATCGGTAGTTATATCAACTATATTTGTAACTTGTTGTAATTCACCTATAAAGGTACAAAATATTTATGAGACTACCAACTTTTTTATGAACTATTTCTTATCCCGAACTGAGGTATTCATAGACCAATTGTATAATATGCATAGGGCAAGGATTCAATATTCATAGTCCAAGTATAAGGCATGGAGACATTGCCGATAAACTCGCTCGGAATATTGTATAGAGAATGAAAAAGGCTGCACCCGGATTATGGATGCAGCCTTTTTTCGGTATTGTCGTGTATCAGCTTGCTTGGATTAGTATCCAGGGTTCTGCTGAATTTCGGTCTTGTTGCGGTCGATGGCTCCCTGTGGAATCGGGCGGAGGATTCTCCACTTGCCGTCGTCGCCCTTGAAGTTAGACTCGTTCACAGGGTCCTCCTGATACTTCTTCACGTACTCGAAGAGCTTGTGGGTGCGCTTCAGGTCGGTCCAGCGTACGTACTCTCCTGCCATCTCGCGCACGCGTTCTGCCAGGATAAAGTCGATGTCCATGTCGTCGGCAGAAACCGTCATCTCGCTTTCGAAGCCAGCCTTGATGGTTCCAGGGCGCTTGCGCAGTGTGTTGATCATCTTTGCTGCCTCTGCCTTGTCGCCCAGCATGATGTAAGCCTCTGCCGCGATGAGGTAAGCCTCACCCAGGCGTGCGCATGACACATCGTGCATAGAGCAGGTGGATTTGCGGTTTGCGATGGATGTCTCAGTGTAGTCGTCGAACTTCTTTATGCATGGTGCTCCGGCGTCGCTGTGGCGGCGTGTAGCCCAGTCTGCCGGCTGGTTGGAGTTCGGGTCAACGCCTCCGTCGGCGATGGTCAGTGCCACTTTGCCTACGCGTGCGCCAGCCTTCACGCCGTTCGGGTCGTCTGCTCTCCAGGCAGCGATGTCGTCATCAGTTGCCCACCACGGAGCGTAGTAGTAGAGCACCTTCGAACCGTTCTTCGGATAGTAGAAGTCGAAGTAGTTGTATGTAGGAGTGCCGTTGGCGTCCTCGGTGCCATAGAGTTCCGTCATGAATGTCTGCTCGTAGCGTCCGTCGCCCTTGGTGAAGAGCTTGTGCATGCAGAAGTTAGGAGAGTAGGTACCGTCGATAGCCTTGGTGCGCGGATACTCGGCGCCGCCGAGGTATGCTCCGAACTGTGCCATCTGGTATGAGCCGTCGTCCTTCGGGTTGTCAACGGTCTCGCCGCTGAACTGTACAGTCCAGAAGAACTCGCTGCTCTGCTCGTTGTAGATGTCGAAAGCCTTCTCGATAGATTCGCTTGGAACATCGCTGCCGATAACCTCCAGGATGTATTTCTTGGCGTTGGCGAAGTCGCTTGCCTCGGCGATGTTCTCCTCCTGTGCCTCAGCGTCCTGTCCGTTCAGCCATCCGCGTGTGAGATAAGCCTTTGCGAGGAAGAACTTGGCAGCCTTCTTGTTGGCGCGTCCCACGTTGCTTGTGGCAAGCAGTTTGGAGTCGTTGCCTGCGAGGTATTCAAATTCGCTGATGATGAACTTGTATACGTTGCCCAGGCTCTCGCGCGGGAAGTTCATCACTGCCGATGAATACATGTCGTTGGCCATCGGCACTCCGCCGAACTGCTGCACGAGCTGGAAGTAGTACCATGCGCGGATGAAGCGTGCCTCGTCGATATACTGTAGGCGTACTTTCGAGTCTTTCGTCGTCTCGCCGTATTCGATTACTTCGTTTGCCTTCTGTATGCCGATGTAGCAGTCGCTGTAGAACTTTTCGATGCAGTCTTCAGCCACGGTGTACGTGTAGTATGTCATTGCCATACCCTGCGACTTTCCGTCGCCGTAGATGTCGGTTCCGCCCACGAACAAGTGCGGCTGTCTGTTGAACACCGTGCGCAGAGAGGAATACATTGAGTTAGTGAGGCTCTCGTAGCCGGTTGTTGTGTTATAGAAAGTGTTAGTGGGAACGTCTGTGCGGCTGTCCGGATCCAGGAATCCCGAGCAGCTTGACAGGAATGCCATCGCTCCAACCATTATACTATAATATATCTTTTTCATAATTCTTTCTTTTTATAATTCTTAGAATTTCAGGTTTACACCAATTTGATAAGTTCTTGAACTTACACCGCCCGTACCGTCGGTTACAGAAGCGTCAGCCCATTCCGGGTCGAATCCCTTGTAGTCGGTGAATGTGAACGGGTTCAGGATGTTCACATAAACCCTGAGGCTCGACACGTTGATTTTCTGCATCCAGCTCTTCGGGAATGTGTATCCCAGTGTGATGTTCTTCACCTTCACGTAAGAGTTGTCCACGCAGAATGCCTGTCCGCTCTCGTCCTCTGTCCAGAAGCGTCCGCCGCCTGATGATCCGGTGGCGTTGCCTGCTGTCGGGAAAGGCAAGCTGGCGTAGTGTGTGGCGGTCTGTGTGGTCACTGTTCCGTCGTCGGCGAGGATTGGTGCTCCCTCCGGTATATAATAGTCTAGTTTGATGTGCTGCGTGCCGCGTGATCCGTAGCGTGCGAATTCGCGCATGAACGGTGAGTATACGTATCCGCCCTGGCTTGTGTAGAGGCTGAACGAGAAGTCCAGGTTCTTGTATGTCAGAGTGGAAGTCAGGCTTCCGGTCCATGTGGGGTCGCAGTGTCCGAGCACGTAGCGGTCGTTGGCATCGATAGTACCGTTGCCGTCCTTGTCAGCCACCTTCATTGTTCCCTCCGGGAACTTTGTCTTCCAGTGTTCGTCGGCAGCCATTGCGGCAGCCTCCTCGCGTGTGGCTACGCCTGTGTGCTTGTATCCGTAGATAACGTTGATAGGCTGTCCGATGAACCACTTGTTGCCCACCAGGTCCTTCTTCTCGCCGTTCAGCTCCTTGATTTCGTTGATGTTGCGTGCGAACGAGAAGTTGGTTTCCCAATACCAGTCCTTGTTTCTGATGTTCACGGTGTTGAGCTGTATTTCGATACCGCGGTTGCTCACCTTGCCCACGTTGCTCTTTATGGCACCCGTCACTGAGCCGAGCTCATACGGAGTCTTCATCTCCATGAGCAGGTCTTTCGAGTTTCTTGTATAGAGGTCGATGGCACCGTTGATTCGGTTGCCCAGGAATCCGAAGTCGAGACCGAGGTTGAACTCAGTGGTCTTCTCCCATGTCAGGTCGGAGTTCGCCATTGAATATCCGTATCCGTTTGCTATTGTGTTGCCGAAGTTGTAGTAGTACTTCTTGTTTGCGAGCGACATGGTCTCGTATGCGCCCACTCCCATGTTGTTACCGGTCACACCGTAGCTCAGACGGAGTTTCAAGTTGCTCAGCCAGTTTGATGTGTTCTTCATGAAGTCTTCCTCGGTGATGCGCCATGCCACGGCTGCTGACGGGAACATACCCCAGCGGTTGCCCTTTGCGAACTTGGAGCTTCCGTCCCAGCGCGAAGATACCGTGAGCAGGTATTTGTCCATGTATCCGTAGTTCAGACGTGCCACGTATGAGAGCATGGACACTTTGCGGTAGTAGCTTGAGCGTGTTTCGAGCGTGCCTGACCCCATATTGTTCCAGTCCACGTCGAACGGCATGTTCGTGGCCTTCATGTAGCTGCCCTGCTCTTTCTGTTGGTATACGGAAACGAGTCCCAGCACGTTCAGGCTGTGGTCGCCGAAGCGCTTGATGAAGTTTGCCTGGGTGTCCCATGTGTATGAGAATGTCTCGTCGTTATAGTCCTCAGCCTGGTTGCCCTTGCCTCCGCGCACCTGTGTGTCGGAGCCGTAGAACACTCCCTGGTGCGACTTCTGGTACATTGGCGAGAACGTGGTCTTCAGTATCACCTCCTTGATTGGGGAGTACTGCAGGTATACGTTTGCCATGGCGTTGTACTGGCGTGTGTTGTCCTTCGAGTTCTCGCGGTCAACGAGCGGGTTGATTGTCGAAGTCGGACCACCGCCCGTGGGGTACACTGCTGCGTCCTTTCCCGGTTGGTAGATGAGTTCTCCGGCGTTGTCGCCCTCCCAGTATCTTGCCGGCATGGTGGGGTTCATGAGGAATCCGTTGTTCACGGAGTTCTTGCTGCCGTATTTCTTCATCGAAGTGGCGAGGTTTGTTGAGAATCCCACAGCCACCTGTTTTGAAATCTTGTGGTCGAGTGCGCCCTTGATGTTCCAGCGCTCATATCCGTCGTAGAGCACTCCCTCTTCGTTCTGGTAGCCCAGTCCCACGCGGTATGTCAGGTCTTTGGCGTTTCCTGAAATGTTGATGAAGTGGTTCTGCTGCGAGCCGTTGCGTGTCACGAGGTCAGCCCAGTCGGTATAGTTCTTGGTCTGGTACATTTCCTTGATTACCGGGCTGTCGTTGCACCAGAACTTTGAAAGGTCGCTGCCCTTCATCTCCCACGAGCTGAGTCCTGTGGTGTTGTCGAGTTTCTCCGTCAGATAGCGGCTGAAGCGGTATTTTGTATATTCGTCGCCGTTCATGAATTCTGGCATGTTGGCAACCTCCTTGAATCCCCAGTAGCCGTCGTAGCTCACTGTGGTTCTCGTTCCCTTCTCGTCGCCCTTCTTTGTGGTGATCATAACCACACCGTTCGTTGCGCGCGAACCATAGATAGCCGTAGACGAGGCATCCTTCAGCACGTCCACCTTCTCGATGTCCATCGGGTTCAGGAAGTCCATGTTGTCGCACACCACTCCGTCAATCACGTAGAGCGGCTTGCTGTCGTCGTTCATCGAGCTCTTGCCTCGGATCTGGATGTTGAATCCGTCGCCGGCACGGCTTGACGACTGCGAGATGTTCACACCTGCAACCTGTCCCTGCAAGCTTTCCATAAGCGATGTTGAGCCTTTTCCGGCGATTACGTCCGACTTCACGCTTCCTACCGAACCCGTGAGGTCAGACTTCTTCACCACGCCGTAGCCTACCACCACAACCTCGTCGAGCTGCTTGTCCTCGGGCAGCATCTTGATGTTAAGCGTAGACTGGTTCCCCACGGCCACGGTCTGTGTCTTGTAGCCGATGTAGCTGATTTCCAGAGTTGCGTTTGCCGGTAGATTAGTGATGTTGAATTTGCCGTCCAGGTCGGTCACGCCACCGTTTGTCGTGCCCTTCACCATCACGGATGCTCCGATGATAGGTTCCCCGTGTTCGTCAACTATGGTACCGTTCAGTACCTTTGTCTGGTTAACTGATTGCGCATAGACAGTTCCTGTAGCCTCTCCGGCATTGGCATTTGCCGGATATGAGAGCAACATCATCGATGCGAGTAAACCACAGGAGGCGTATTTCATGAAGTTTGCACTTCCGCCCCAGAAAACATGATTTTCGCTATTTCCCATGTTCGGTTTAATTTTTAGTTTGTAGATTATGTCTCTGTAATATCTTTTCAGATTTGTTATGAAGTTTGTGTAATTTTTTTGCAAATATAGTATAATTATTTTAAAACATTGACGTAAGTCAAGAAAAAACACTCTTTTATGTTTTATTTATGTTCGTTTTCGTGTTTTCCGGTGTGTTTTCCGGTGGAACTCCCTGTTTTTTTTGCCAAACGTTTGCACAGTCTTCGCCCGGCCGCGTGGCGGTAATCCGTCGTGGATACCCCGTATTTCTACATTGCATGGCTTGGAACGTATATTCCGTGCCGAGAAACAAGTAATTCCGACGTGGGAATTCATTAAGCTACATTTTCAATAAAGTCATAGAAAGCGCTTAACTTTATGTAAAATTCCTTTTTTATTTCTATATATCAATTATTTAGAGTAACTTTGCAGCCGATTTTGCCTTGATGCGGTTTTTTATCGCCGGCAAGAAGGACAAGACATCACGGACAGAACAAATTATATATATATAATAAAGGTAATAGAAACAGATGATTACAGTAACCAATCTCGCTATCCAATTCGGAAAGAGAGTTCTCTACAAAGACGTTAATATCAAGTTCACTAACGGAAACATCTATGGAGTAATCGGTGCAAACGGCGCCGGAAAATCCACACTGCTGAAGGCAATCAGCGGAGAGCTGGAGCCAAACAAGGGTACCGTGGAGCTGGGCCCGGGCGAACGCCTCTCGGTCCTCGACCAGGACCACTTCAAATTCGACGCATACAGCGTAATGGACACTGTGCTCATGGGACATGAGCCGCTATGGCAGAACATGAAAGAGCGTGAGGCTCTCTATGCAAAACCGGAAATGACCGAGGAAGACGGAAACAGGGCAGCCGACCTGGAGCTGAAGTTCGCCGAAATGGACGGATGGAACGCCGAGAGCGACGCCGCACAGATGCTGTCGAACCTTGGCATCAAGGAGGATATGCACCAGAAGATGATGAGCGAACTGTCGAACACGGAGAAGGTGCGCGTGATGCTGGCGAAGGCTCTGTTCGGACACCCCGACAACCTGTTGCTCGACGAGCCTACCAACGACTTGGACCTCGACACCGTGCAGTGGCTTGAGGAATACCTGAGCAACGTGGAGCAGACCGTACTCGTGGTGAGCCACGACCGTCACTTCCTCGATGCCGTCAGCACGCAGACCGTGGACATCGATTTCGGAAAGGTTACTGTATTCTCAGGAAACTACTCATTCTGGTATGAGAGTTCGCAGCTCGCCCTGCGCCAGCAGCAGAACCAGCGCCAGAAGGCCGAGGAGAAGCGCAAGGAGCTGGAGGAATTCATCCGCCGCTTCTCTGCCAACGTGGCAAAGAGCAAGCAGACCACAAGCCGCAAGAAGATGCTTGAGAAGCTGAACGTGGAGGAAATCCGCCCTTCATCACGCAAATACCCGGGAATCATCTTCCAGATGGAAAGGGAGCCGGGCAACCAGATTCTCGAAGTGGAGGGACTGAAAGCCGTGGATACAGACGGCACGGTATTGTTCGACAACGTGAACTTCAACATCGAGAAAGGACAGAAGGTAGTGTTCCTCAGCCATAACCCGAAGGCGATGACCGCCCTCTTCGAGATTATCAACGGCAACCGCGAGGCACAGGCCGGAACATTCAAGTGGGGAGTGACCATCACGACGGCATATCTGCCGCTCGACAACACGGAGTTCTTCCAGAGCGACATGAACCTCGTGGACTGGCTGAGCCAGTATGGAGCAGGCAACGAGGTGGCAATGAAGGGCTATCTCGGCAGAATGCTCTTCAGCGGCGAAGAGGTATTGAAGAAGGTGAACGTATTGAGCGGAGGCGAGAAAATGCGATGCATGATTGCACGCATGCAGCTGAAGAACGCCAACTGCCTCATCCTCGACACCCCGACCAACCACCTCGACCTTGAGAGCATCCAGGCATTCAACAATAACCTCGTGGGCTTCAAGGGCAACATACTCTTCAGCAGCCACGACCACGAGTTCATCCAGACCGTGGCCGACCGCATCATCGAGCTCACGCCGAAGGGAACAATCGACAAGCTGATGCAGTATGACGACTATATCTACGACGAGCAGCTCAAGGAGCAGCGCGCCAAGATGTACGAATAATTGGCATACTCCTCCGTGTTGGCAAGGTTTTTGCTATGAGCAAAAGAAAAACGATGTTACTATGAGCAAAGAAAAAGATACAAAAAAGAAGGAAGAGGAGTTGAAAGACTCTGAAAAAGAACTGAAGACAGATGTTTCTGCCGACGAAAGCGAAAAGGCAGAGGAAACGGCAGAGGAAGCAGAAAAGGATCCGCTGGAGGCTGCCAACGAGCAGATTGCCGAACTCAAAGACAAGTATCTGCGCAGCGTTGCCGAATTCGACAACTACCGCAAGAGAACGATGAAGGAGAAGGCAGAACTTATCGTAAACGGTGCCGAGAAGGCAGTTTCTGCCATCCTGCCCGTAATGGACGATATGGAAAGGGCTCTTGCCACTGCCGAAAAGACAGAAGACGTGGAGGCTCTGAAGGAGGGCATGAAACTGATTTTCCAGAAGTTCGAGAAATGTCTGAAGGGTCTTGGCGTGAACAAGATTGACACCAAGGACGCCGACTTCGACACGGATTTCCACGAAGCCGTGGCAATGGTGCCGGGCATGGGCGACGACAAGAAGGGCAAGGTGCTCGACTGCGTTCAGACCGGATATACGCTGAATGACAAGGTAATCAGACATGCCAAGGTGGCAGTAGGACAGTAAAATAAAATTATGGCACAGAAGAGAGACTACTACGAGGTGCTTGGCGTGAGCAAGGATGCCTCTGAAGACGAGATAAAGAAAGCATACAGGAAGATAGCCATCAAATATCATCCCGACCGCAACCCGGGCGACAAAGTCGCCGAAGAGAAGTTCAAGGAGGCAGCCGAGGCATACGACGTGCTCCATGACCCGCAGAAGAAACAGCAGTACGACCAGTTCGGATTCAACGGTCCGATGGGCGGCGGTGCCGGAGGCTTCGGCGGAGGATTCGGTGGCGGCGGATTCTCTATGGACGACATCTTCTCGATGTTCGGCGATGTGTTCGGCGGACACGGAGGAGGTTTCGGCGGCGGATTCGGCGGCCAGCGCCGGGGCGGAAGACCCGCACAGCATCGCGGGGCAGACCTGCGCCTCAAGGTGAGGCTGACTCTTGAAGAGATAGCAACGGGAGTGACGAAGAAATTCAAGGTAAAGAAAGACGTCACCTGTTCACATTGTCACGGAAGCGGTGCCGAGAACGGAAGCGGCAAGGAGACCTGCCCCACCTGTCACGGAAGCGGCGTAGTGACACGAACCACACAAAGCCTCTTCGGCATGATGCAGACCCAGAGCGTCTGTCCCACATGTCAGGGCGAGGGAATGGTAATCAAGAACAAATGCAAGGAGTGCGGTGGAAACGGTGTCGTAAAAGGCGAGGAAGTCGTGGAAATCAAGATTCCGGCAGGCGTTGCCGAAGGCATGGTGGTCAACATGCCGGGCAAGGGAAATGCAGGAATACACAACGGCATAGCCGGCGACATACAGGTATACATCACGGAGGAGCCGAGCGACACATTCGTGCGCGACGGACAGGACCTTATCTACAACCTGCTGCTCGATTTCCCCACGGCTGCACTCGGCGGTCAGGTGGAGATTCCGACCATCAGCGGCAGCAAGGTGAAGATCAAGATAGAACCGGGCACACAGCCGGGCAAGGCTCTCCGTCTGAGAGGAAAGGGACTGCCTGCCGTTCAGGGTTACGGCCACGGCAACGGCGACTTGGTGGTCCACATCAGCGTCTACGTGCCGAAGACCCTCTCGAAGGACGAGAAGAAGGCACTCGAGGAGATGCAGCAGAGCGACAACTTCAAGGGAGACACCAATACGAAGCAGACCATCTTCCAGAAGTTCAGAAGCTACTTCAACTGATACAAGCATATATGATGGCGGAGTGTGACCCACTTCGCCATCATTCGTTTCATACATATAAGAGGAAAACGGTTGCAGTAGATTCGGAAAGATGTTAAAATAGACATAATATAGATGGTTTTGGAGTACCAGACTTTTGTATACAAGGACAAATCATTAACTTTGCAGCCAAATAAACTATAACAAACAAAGCTCAACGGGAAATCCTGACAGCATACTGCAACAAGAATTCCCGTCGAGAAACAATAAAAAGAATCAAAACAAGAAACAACAACAAGAAATCATGAACTCAGCTGAACTTTTCCTTTGGATTCTCAACAACCTCAACTATTGGGTTGTGGCACTTTTCATGGCTATCGAGAGCTCATTCATCCCATTCCCTTCGGAAGTTGTCGTACCGCCGGCCGCATGGAAGGCTATGGACCCGGAGAGCGGAATGACCATAGTGCTGGTGATAGTATTCGCCACCATCGGTGCCGACATCGGCGCCCTGATAAACTATTATCTCGCCAAATGGCTCGGAAGACCCATAGTATACAAGTTTGCCGACAGCCGCATCGGCCACATGTGTCTTATCGACCGCGAGAAGGTGGAGAAGGCAGAGGAATTCTTCCGCAAACACGGAGCCACATCCACATTCTTCGGCCGTCTGGTCCCCGCCGTGCGCCAGCTTATCAGCATCCCGGCAGGACTTTCAGGAATGCACGTGGGCAGGTTCCTCATATTCACCACTCTCGGAGCCGGAGTATGGAACACGGTTTTGGCACTGATAGGCTGGGCGATATACGAATACACCGACTACAAGACGACGCAGGACGTATACCACCAGGCACTGAAATACAGCCATGAGATAGGCTACGTGCTGCTGGCGCTGGCTGTGGTCGTGGTTGCCATCCTTGCATACAAGGGAATGAAGAAGAACAAATAACGCAATCATGACCTACGGAGAAACCATAGAATACCTTTACAACAGCGTGCCGATGTTCCAGAAATCAGGGGCATCAGCATACAAGGAGGGACTGGACAACACGGAAGAGCTCGACAGGCACTTCGGCCACCCGCACACCAGATTCAAGACCATCCACATAGCCGGAACCAACGGAAAGGGCTCCTGCTCCTGCTCCATAGCCTCAATACTGCAGGCCGAGGGATACAAGGTGGGTCTGTATACATCACCTCATCTCGTGGACTTCCGCGAAAGGATAAGGGTGAACGGCGAATGCATCAGCGAAGAGTATGTGACGGACTTCGTGGAGAAAGAGAAAGACTTCTTCGAACCTCTCCATCCGAGCTTCTTCGAACTGACCACCGCCCTCGCCTTCAAGTATTTCGCCGAACAGCAGGTGGACTACGCCGTGATAGAAGTGGGGCTTGGCGGACGGCTCGACTGCACGAACATCATACGCCCCATCCTCTCCATAATAACGAACATCAGTTTTGACCACACGCAGTTCCTCGGCGACACACTCGCCAAGATTGCCTCGGAGAAGGCCGGAATAATAAAGAGCGGCACGCCCGTGGTAATCGGGGAATACAACGAGGAGACGCGCCCCGTATTCGAAGCGAAAGCCAAGCAGGAGGACGCGCCCATCACCTTTGCCGAAGACAACAGCGAGATAATCGAAGCCAAACCGCACACGGATGGCGGAATTGACTACCGGACGAAACATTTCGGCATGATACACGGCGAGCTCGGCGGACTCTGCCAGACCAAGAACACCGACACGGTATTGAACGCCGTGCGCCTGCTCACGGACATGGGAGTGATAAGCGACACAGCCTCCATCGCCAAAGGACTTGCCCACGTCACCTCCGCCACAGGACTGAGAGGCCGCTGGGAAACGGTAAGGACCGCACCGAAAGTAATCTGCGACACGGGCCACAACGCCGGCGGATGGCAATACCTGAGCAAACAGATAAAGAGCCAGCAGTGCAGACAGCTCCGCATGGTATTCGGCATGGTGGACGACAAGGACATCGACGCCGTATGCCGCATGCTCCCAAAGAATGCCGTATATTATTTCACGCAGGCCACGACCCACAGGGCGATACCTGCCGAAAAGGTGAAACTTGAGGCAGAAACCTTCGGTCTGCGGGGCGACGCATTCAAGTCGGTGAAGGAGGCATACGGAAAAGCACTTGCCGATGCCGGCAAGGATGATTTCATCTTCGTAGGAGGCAGCAGCTACATTGTGGCAGATTTTCTTACATTTCTTTGACACATATATATAATATAGTATATATAGACAATAGAAGGATAGTCTAATTAGCGGTTTTTAACACTAATGACTATCCTTTTTTCCGTATTTCATTTGTGTTTCTCGTTTATTTTCGTTTACTTTGCACGTACGATTACTAACTATAAAAAAACTATATTATGAACACGAACGAAACGCCAAACTTGTGTGGTTTGAAAAGAGAAGATTTTCAAACCACGATACACGGAAAAAAGACAGACCTCTATATTCTGAAGAATAAGAAAGGCAATGAAGTTGCAATCACAAACTATGGCGGTGCTCTTGTGGCAATCATGGTGCCGGACAAAAACGGCAACTACGCCAACGTGATTCAGGGACACGACAACATACAGGACGTCATCAACAGTCCGGAACCATATCTCTCAACCCTCATCGGCCGCTACGGCAACAGGATATGCAAAGGCAAGTTCCAGCTCAACGGAAAAGAATACCAGCTTCCGATAAACGACGGAGAGAACTCGCTGCACGGAGGAAAGAGCGGATTCAACCGGAAAGTGTGGGACGCCCTGAGAATGAACGATGAAACGGTGGTGCTCAACTACGTTTCAAGCTATGGTGAAGAGGGATTCACCGGAGAAGTGAAAGTAACGGTCACTTATACTTTCAACGACGATAATGAATTGATTATCGATTATCTTGCCACTACAAACAAAAAAACAATCATCTGCCTTACCAACCACGGATTCTTCAGCCTTGCCGGCATAGCCAACCCTACGCCTACGGTTGACAACATCATGCTGGAGCTGAACGCCGACTTCTATCTCCCCATCGACGCGCAGAGCATCCCTACAGGAGAGATACGCTTCGTGGAAGGCACACCGTTCGACTTCCGCACACCGAAAGCCATCGGCGAGAGAATCAACTGCGACAACGAGCAGATAAAGAACGGCAGCGGATACGACCACAACTACGTGCTCAACAAGAAAGAGGAAGGCGAGCTGAGCTTCGCAGCCAGACTGAAAGAGCCGAACAGCGGAAGGACAATGGAGGTATACACCACTGAGCCAGGACTGCAGCTGTACACCGGAAACTTCGAGAGCGGCATCAGCGGCACACACGGGTCGACATATCCGAGAAGAAGCGCCGTATGCCTCGAAGCACAGCACTTCCCTGATTCTCCAAACCGACCATACTTCCCGTCTGTGGTATTGCGCCCGGGCGAACAATACAAGCAGACGACAATCTACAAGTTCGGCGTGGAAAAATAAATACGGCTGACAAATATCAACTATAACATTCATACACTAACTTAAAACTTAAAGCCAATGGACATAGAAGCAGTAAGAAGCCGCTTCATCAAGCACTTCGACGGAAAGACAGGAAACATATACACATCCCCAGGAAGAATAAACATCATCGGAGAGCATACCGACTACAACGGAGGATTCGTATTCCCCGGAGCAATCGACAAAGGCATAATGTGCGAAATACGGCCTAACGGCACGAACAAGGTGATGGCATACTCCATAGACCTGAAGGACCGCGTGGAATTCGACATCAACGATGAGAAAGGCCCCAAGGCAAGCTGGGCAAGATATATATATGGTATAATACAGGAGATGAAAAAGCTCGGTGTTGACGTGAAAGGCTTCAACACCGCATTTGCCGGAGACATCCCGTTGGGAGCCGGACTCTCATCATCCGCAGCGCTCGAAAGCTGCTATGCCTGCGCACTGAACGACCTGTTCGGGGAGAACAAGGTATCGAAATGGGACATGGCGCTCGCCGGACAGGCCACAGAGCACAACTACTGCGGAGTGAACTGCGGAATCATGGACCAGTTTGCAAGCGTGTTCGGACAGGAAGGCAAGCTGATGCGCCTCGACTGCCGCAGCCGCGAGTTTGAATATTTCCCGTTCGACCCCAAGGGCTACAAACTGGTGCTGGTGGACTCCGTGGTGAAACACGAGCTCGCATCCTCAGCCTACAACGACCGCCGCAAGAGCTGCGAGAACGTGGTTGAGGCGATACAGAAGAAATATCCGGAAAAGACGGTGGAGACCCTGCGCGACGCCGACTGGGACATGCTCGAAGCCGTGAAGGGCGACGTGAGCGAGGAAGACATGAAGCGCGCCGTCTACGTATTGGGCGAGAAAGACCGTGTGCTCGCAGTATGCGACGCCCTCAATGCCGGCGACTACGAGACGGTAGGCAAGAAGATGTATGAGACCCACGACGGACTGAGCAAAGACTATGAAGTGTCATGCGAGGAGCTCGATTATCTGAACGACATCGCCAAGGAGAACGGCGTGACCGGAAGCCGCATCATGGGAGGCGGATTCGGCGGATGCACGATCAACCTCGTGAAGGAAGACCTCTATGACAGGTTCATCGCCGACGTGAAGGAAAAATACACAGCCAGATACGGCAAGGCACCGAAGATTTACGACGTGGTGATCGGAGCCGGATCAAGAAAGGTCTGCTAAAAACGAAACTGCAGAGGAGCATAAGGGATGACAAAGGGTCAGACTTTATGCTCCTTTTTATTTTAAAGCAGTGGTTTTACCGGGAGTATAGCTATGTTATACGATGAGTATTACCTATGCTGCACTGTTGGTGCAACTATGCTGCCCCTTCGGTATACCTATGCTGGACTATCAGTATATCTATGCTGGACTATCGGTATACCTATGCTGAACTATCGGTATACCTATGCTGAACTCTTGGTACCAGAATGCTATACTTTTCTGGTACCGTTTTTTCAATTTGTTTACAGGCTATGTTTTCTGATTAATTCCAATTTATCTTACGATTATATATTATAGGAAGTTGACGAGTAAACAAGTTGAAGAGTTGACGAGGAGATCAGCCATATTTATTTAAGTCTTGCAAACGATAACTATCAAGAGAAAAGACCTTTCGTCTTGTTCTTATTAATTACGGGAAGACGTAGTTTTTTATTTTTATCAAGAATTTATTGACCAAAATCATTTAACAAACAATTCAACGCCCACAAATGCAATACGGACTTGGCAAAAACGGAAGAAAGGTGTCACTAAAACACTTTTATTAAAAAAACTTACCTCCAAATGAGTGTTATTCGGAAAATAAATCGTACTTTTACAAACAATTTCAAAACACAGGCATTTGCCTTATATCAAACTCCAAAAAACGGGGGAAACAACAACCGCAATAAAGAAATCTAACATTTTGAATTTATGAAGACCTATAGAAACATTCTTTGGGGAGCAGCATTAGCAATTGCGACTTTGGCATCATGCGTGAAGGGCAATGATGCAAAACTGACCGTATCCGGTCTTGACCCGGCAGCCTTTGACACGACGATAAACGAAAAACCCGTGAAGCTCTACACGCTGAAGAACTCCAACGGCATGGAGGTCTGCATCACGAACTTCGGCGGCCGCGTGGTATCGCTCTGCGTGCCCGACAAGGACGGCAAGCCGACGGATGTGGTTCTCGGCTACGACAACATCAGGCAGTATGCCGACTCGGTGAACAGTCCGAGCGACTATGGTTCTTCGGTGGGCAGATACGCCAACAGAATAAACAAGGGACATCTGACCGTGGACGGCAAGGACTACCAGCTGCCGCAGAACAACTTCGGCCATTGTCTGCACGGCGGTCCGTCGGGATGGATGTATCAGGTGTATGACGCCAAGCAGCCCAACGACTCAACCCTCGTCCTCACCATCGTTTCGCCCGACGGCGACAACAATTTCCCCGGCACGGTGACAGCCACGACCACATACACCGTGAAGGGCGACAACACGCTCGACATCACATTCGACGCCACGACAGACAAGGAGACCGTGATAAACATGACGAACCACAGCTACTTCAATCTGAACGGCGACCCCTCGAAGGAGGGCACGGACATGGTATTGTATGTCAATGCCGACAACTTCACCCCTGCCGACGAGACATATATGACGACCGGCGAGATAAGACCCGTGGAGGGCACACCGATGGACTTCCGCAAGGCGCACGCCATCAGCGAGACAATCAACGACACGACGTATGACCAGATAAAGAACGCCACGGGGTACGACCACAACTGGTGTCTGAACACATACAGGGACGGCAAGGGCGACGACACAAAAGTGTGCGCATCGCTCTATTCGCCAAAGACGGGCATCATGCTCGAGATGTTCACCAACGAGCCTGGAGTACAGGTATATACGGGCAATTTCCAGGGCACGGGCATCGCCTGCAAGCACGGAATAAAGTATCCGAAGCACGTTTCCGTTTGTCTGGAGAGCCAGAAATACCCTGACTCGCCGAACAAGAAGGACTGGCCGTCGCCTTACCTAAAGCCGGGTGAGAAATACCACAGCCACGTGGCTTACCGCTTCAGCGTGAAGAAATAAACGGAACAAATCAAACTATACAACTTACTAATAAACTCTTAAAGAAAATGGAACTATACGACTGGTTGGTTATCGGACTCTTCTGCGCTGCCCTGATCGGCATCGTGGTGTGGGTCGTAACACAAAAGAACAACAATTCAGCAGACTACTTCCTGGGCGGACGCGATGCAACATGGATTGCCATCGGTGCGTCGATTTTCGCCTCGAACATCGGTTCGGAGCATCTTATCGGACTTGCCGGAGCGGGTGCGTCATCCGGCATGGCTATGGCACACTGGGAAATCCAGGGATGGATGATTCTTATCCTGGGATGGGTGTTCGTGCCGTTCTATTCGCGCTCCATGGTATACACCATGCCTGAATTCCTGGAAAGAAGATACAACAAGGAGAGCAGAACGATACTCTCCGTAATCTCGCTGATAAGCTACGTATTGACCAAGGTTGCCGTGACGGTATATGCCGGAGGCCTCGTATTCCAGCAGGTATTCGGAATCAAGGAACTCTGGGGCATCGACTTCTTCTGGATTGCAGCCATCGGACTGGTGCTCATCACCGCCCTCTACACAATCTTCGGCGGAATGAAGAGCGTGCTCTATACCTCCGTGCTGCAGACTCCTATCCTGCTCCTTGGCTCCATCATCATCCTCGTGCTCGGACTCAGGGCCGTGGGCGGTTGGGACCAGGTGATGGCCATCTGCTCGGCAGAGCCGGTGAACCAGTATGGCGACCACATGACAGACCTGATGCGCGACCTGCGCGACCCTGACTATCCATGGCTCGGAGCTCTTGTGGGCTCAGCGGTAATCGGCTTCTGGTACTGGTGTACGGACCAGTTCATCGTGCAGCGCGTATTGTCGGGCAAGAACGAGAAGGAGGCACGCCGCGGAACAATCTTCGGCGCATACCTGAAGCTCCTGCCTGTATTCATCTTCCTGATTCCGGGAATGATTGCATACGCCCTCAACGTGAAGTCGGGCGGCGCTTTCCTGCCGGTTGACGCCAACGGCGTGGCAATAAGCGACGCTGCCTTCCCTACCCTCGTGGCAAAACTGCTGCCTGCGGGATTCAAGGGACTCGTGGTCTGCGGTATCCTCGCGGCACTGATGAGTTCGCTGGCTTCGCTCTTCAACTCATCGGCAATGCTCTTCACCATCGACTTCTACAAACGTCTGCGCCCTGAGACTTCAGAGAAGGCACTCGTGAGAATCGGCCAGATTGCCACCGTGGTAATCGTGATTCTCGGTATCCTCTGGATTCCTATAATGAGAAGCGTGGGCAACGTGTTATACAACTATCTGCAGGACGTGCAAAGCGTTCTCGCTCCAGGCATCGCCGCAGCATTCCTGCTCGGAATCTGCTGGAAGAGGGCATCGGCAAAGGGCGGAATGTACGGTCTGCTCGCCGGTATCGTTATCGGTCTGACACGTCTCGGCGCAAAGGTATACTACAGCAACGTGGCCGAAGCAACGGACAACTGGTTCAAGGCCGTGTTCTTTGACTTCAACTGGCTCTACTTCTGCGGAGTGATGCTCATCATATGCTGCCTCGTGGTGGTTATCGTCAGCCTCATCACCGAAGCACCGTCGGAGGAAAAGATACAGGGACTCGTGTTCGGCACTTCCACTCCGGAGCAGAGAGCTGCAACGAAAGCCAGCTGGACGAAATGGGATGTGATCCACAGCGCAATCATCATTGCGATAACCGTGGCATTCTACATCTACTTCTGGTAAGACAACAACAGGAAAATTATAATAATACACACATATCAACAATTATCGCCGTCTGCCGGCAACACGGCAGACGGCGTCTAAAAAAACCGTAATGACAGAATTCTATAAAGAACACTCAAGGGTGTATGTGTCAGTAGACTGCATCATCTTTGGCTTTGAGGCAAACAAGCTGAAACTGCTTGTAGGTAAGAGAAACATGGATCCGGGACGTGGAGAACTGTCTCTCTACGGAGGATTCGTAGAGGAAGACGAGAGTATCGACGAGGCTGCCAGCCGCACCCTGAAGACCCTGACCGGACTTGACCACCTATACATGAAACAGGTGGGAGCCTTCGGCGCCGTGAAACGTGACCCGGGCGAAAGGGTAATCTCCATTGCCTATTGCGCACTAATCAACGTGAAGGACTACGACAAGGCGCTGCAGGAGGAACACGACCTGCAATGGATCAACCTGGACAAGCTGCCCAAGATGTATTCCGACCACAACGACATGGTGAAGGAAGCCATCATGCTTCTGAGAAGGAGAATCTCTACAGAACCGTTGAGCTTCAACCTGCTGCCTGAACTCTTCACTCTGACACAGCTGCAGCATGTCTACGAGGCCATCCTCGGAGAGGAAATCGACAAGAGGAACTTCCGCAAGAAGATAAAGACAATCGACTTTATAGAAAAGACGGACAAGATTGACAAGGTGACATCCAAGCGCGGAGCGGCGCTATACACCTTCAACAAGAGGATGTATGCCAATGCACCTTGCTTCAAACTCTGACAGACAAGGTTATTAGCTTATAAAAATAATATTATGTTAGAAGAACTGAAAGAAAAAGTATTTCGAGCCAATCTTGACTTGGTGAAACACAACTTGGTAATCTTCACATGGGGCAACGTTTCGGGCATAGACCGCGAAAAGGGCCTCATGGTCATCAAGCCTTCGGGAGTGTCATACGACAAGATGAAGGCATCGGATATGGTTGTGGTTGACGTGGAAACAGGAAAGGTGGTCGAAGGAGACCTCAACCCTTCGTCTGACACGCCTACGCACCTCGTGCTCTACCGTGCCTTCCCCGAGATTGGAGGAATCGTACACACCCACTCCACATACGCCACAGCCTGGGCGCAGGCAGGCAAGGACATTCCGAACATCGGAACAACACACGCCGACTATTTCCACGACTGCATCCCATGCACGGAGGATATGACGGCAGACCAGATGCCGGAATACGAAAAGGAGACCGGAGAGGTTATCGTGAAGCGTTTCAAGGATATCAACTATGTCCATACGCCGGGCGTTCTCGTGAAGAACCACGGACCATTCTCATGGGGAAAGGATGCCGACGAGGCGGTATACAATTCCGTAGTGATGGAACAGGTGGCAAAGATGGCATTCGTGTCATTCTCCGTCAATCCGCAAACAACGATGAACCCTCTGCTCGTGGAGAAGCATTTCAGCCGCAAGCACGGGCCTAACGCCTACTACGGACAGAAGAAGAAACAATAACGGACAAACAAAAAAGAAAAAAAAGAAAAACAGACTATGATAAAAGCATTTGAGAATCTCGAGCTTTGGTGGATAACCGGAGCACAGCTTCTTTACGGAGGCGAGACAGTAAAGACAGTGGACGGACACTCACAGGAGATGGTGGACGGACTGAACGAGTCGGGCATCATCCCAATAAAAGTCGTATATAAAGGTACGGCAAACTCCGACAAGGAGGTGGCTGCGATAATGATGGCTGCCAACAACGATGAGAAATGCGTGGGTGTAATCACATGGATGCACACATTCTCACCTGCAAAGATGTGGATACACGGACTGCAGATGCTGCACAAGCCGCTGCTCCACCTCCATACACAATACAACCAGGAGATTCCATGGGACACGATGGACATGGATTTCATGAACCTGAACCAGAGCGCCCACGGCGACCGCGAGTTCGGCCATATCTGCTCACGCCTGAGAAAGCCGCGCAAGGTTGTAGTAGGCTACTGGAAAGAGAAGAAGACTCAGGAGCACATCGCCGTTTGGGCGCGTGTTGCCGCTGCCGTTGCTGACGCCAGGGACATGCTTATCATACGTTTCGGCGACCAGATGAACAATGTTGCCGTGACCGACGGCGACAAGGTGAGCGCCGAGCAGGTTCTCGGATACCACGTGGACTACTGCTGCGTTTCGGAGCTGATGGAATACTGGAAGAAGGTCAACCCTGCCGACGTGGACGCCCTCGTGGAGGAATACCACAAGCTCTACAAGATTGTGCCTTGTGAGGCCGGCGAGGAAATCGGCAAAAAGAAAATATGGAATGCTGCACGTGCGGAACTTGCCATCCGTGCGATTCTCAAGGCAAAGGGCGCCAAGGGATTCACGACGAACTTCGACGACCTCGGCTCATGGGACGACCCGGATTCGGAAGGCTTCGTAGGTTTCGACCAGATTCCTGGCCTTGCATCGCAGCGACTCATGGCTGAAGGCTACGGATTCGGTGCGGAAGGCGACTGGAAATCGGCTGCTCTCTACCGCACTCTGTGGTATATGACCCAGGGATTGCCTACGGGATGCTCGTTCCTTGAGGACTACACTCTCAATTTCGACGGCGAGAACTCTGCCCTGCTACAGAGTCACATGCTGGAGGTTTGTCCGCTCATCGCAGTGGCAGACGAGCCTGTACGCCTCGAAGTACACCATCTCGGCATCGGTGTGCGCAAGCAGCAAACCGCCCGTCTGGTATCCAACTCAAAGGTGGGCGACGGCGTTACGGCAACTGTCGTGGATATGGGCAACCGCTTCCGCCTCATCGTGAACGACGTGCACTGCATCCAGCCGAAGCCACTGCCAAAGCTGCCTGTTGCCAACGCCCTGTGGATTCCGCAGCCTAACTTCGAGATAGGTGCCGGTTCGTGGATTCTCGCCGGAGGCACTCATCACAGCTGCTTCTCATACGATATCACTCCGGAATACTGGGAGGACTACGCCGAGATGCTCGACATCGAGTACCTGCATATCGACAAGGACTCCACGTTCGAAAGCGTGAAGCGCGACCTGCGCATCAACGAGGTTTACTATATGCTCAACAAGGCTTTGAGATAATTATATATCCGACAAGGCTCCGAGACAAAAAACATGACAATGAACAACGCTAAACAAACAATACAGGAAGGCAAGGCCATTCTCGGAATAGAATTCGGTTCTACGAGAATCAAGGCCGTTCTCATCGATGAGAACAACGCCCCCATCGCCCAGGGCAGTCATGAATGGGAAAACCAGCTCATTGACGGTCTGTGGACATACAGCATCGAGGCTATATGGAACGGTGTGCAGAACTGCTACGCCGACCTCCGCGCCAATGTCAAGACGCAATACGGCGTCGAGATTGAGCGTCTCGCCTCCATCGGCGTGAGCGCAATGATGCACGGATATATGGCATTCAACAAGGATGAAGAGATTCTCGCACCGTTCCGCACATGGCGAAACACCAACACCGGTGCCGCCGCCGCAGAACTGTCGGAGCTCTTCAACTTCAACATCCCTCTCCGCTGGAGCATTTCCCATCTATATCAGGCTATCCTCAACAAGGAGAAGCACGTGGAGGATATTACCTATCTCACCACTCTCGCCGGATACATCCACTGGCAGATTACGGGAAAGAAAGTGCTCGGCATAGGCGACGCTTCGGGCATGCTGCCTATTGACTCCACAACAAACGACTACTCCAAGGAGATGATAGAGAAGTTTGACAAACTCGTGGAGCCATACAATTACAAATGGAAGATAGCCGACATCCTGCCAAAGGTTCTCCTTGCCGGCGAGGATGCAGGAACGCTGACTACTGAAGGCGCCCACCGCCTCGACATCTCCGACCATCTTCAGCCTGGCATCCCTGTATGTCCGCCTGAAGGCGACGCAGGAACAGGTATGGTGGCTACGAATGCCGTAAGGAAGCGCACGGGAAATGTTTCCGCAGGAACATCCTCTTTCTCCATGATTGTATTGGAGAAGGCTCTCTCCAGACCATACGAGATAATCGACATGGTGACAACTCCAGACGGAAGTCCTGTAGCTATGGTACACTGCAACAACTGCACCTCAGACCTCAACGCATGGGTGAACATCTTCAAGGAATACCAGCAGCTGCTTGGCATACCGGTGGATATGGACGAGGTGTTCGGCAAACTCTACAACCATGCCCTCACGGGAGATGCAGACTGTGGCGGACTTATCTCATACAACTACATCTCCGGCGAACCGATAACGGGACTTGAGGAAGGCAGACCGCTCTTCGTACGCTCCGCCAACGACAATTTCAACCTCGCCAACTTCATGCGTGCACATCTCTACGCCTCTGTAGGAGTATTGAAAATAGGCAACGACATCCTCTTCAAGGACGAGAAGGTGGAAGTGGACCGCATCACGGGACATGGCGGACTGTTCAAGACCAAGGGCGTGGGCCAGCGCGTGCTTGCTGCAGCCATCAACTCGCCCATCTCCGTGATGGAAACAGCCGGCGAAGGTGGCGCATGGGGCATTGCGTTGCTTGCATCCTATCTCGTAAACAAGGAAAAAGGCGAGAATCTTGCTGATTTCCTTGACAAAAAGGTGTTTGCCGGAAATACTGGCACAGAAATTGCCCCTACCCCAGAAGAGGTGGAGGGATTCAACGAATACATCAAGAATTACCAGGCCTGCCTGCCTATAGAGAAGGAGGCAACAAGAGTAAAAAAGCCATAAACCAATAAAATACAGAAAGACGAAATGAACGACAAGAAGATTATGAACAGAGCAGCGGACAACATCCGTATCCTCGCAGCATCAATGGTAGAGAAAGCTAACTCCGGCCACCCTGGTGGTGCAATGGGAGGTGCAGACTTCATCAATGTATTGTTCTCGGAATTCCTCGTATGGGATCCGGACAACCTCGAATGGGAAGGCAGAGACCGTTTCTTCCTTGATCCAGGCCACATGTCGCCGATGCTCTACAGCGCACTTGCTCTTCAGGGCAAATTCACACTCGACGAACTGAAGCAGTTCCGCCAGTGGGATTCTCCAACTCCAGGACATCCGGAGCGCGACGTGAAGCGTGGCATCGAGAACACATCCGGTCCGCTCGGACAAGGTCACACGTTTGCTGCCGGTGCTGCCGTTGCAGAGAAGTTCCTTCAGGCCAAACTCGGTTCTGAAGTTATCAAGCACAAGATTTACGCATATATCTCCGACGGCGGCGTGCAGGAGGAGATTTCCCAGGGTACGGCTCGTATCGCCGGCAACCTCGGTCTCAACAACCTCATCATGTTCTATGACTCAAACGACATCCAGCTCTCTACCGAGTGCAACGTCGTGATGAACGAGGACACTGCAAAGAAATACGAAGCATGGGGATGGAACGTAATGACCATCAACGGCAACGATCCAGACGAGATACGCAAGGCTCTGCTTGAAGCACAGAAGGAAGAGCAGCGCCCTACCCTCATCATCGGCAAGACCGTGATGGGCAAGGGAGCGGTAAAGGCCGACGGCACAAGCTATGAGCACAGCATCAAGACCCATGGTGCTCCTCTCGGCGGCGATGCCTACATCAACACTATCAAGAATCTTGGCGGTGACCCGGAGAATCCATTCGTCATCTTTGATGAAACAAAGAAGCTGTATGCCGACCGCAAGGAAGAGCTCCGCAAGATCGTTGCCGGGCGCCATGCCGAGGAGAAGGCTTGGGCTGAGGCAAACCCGGAGAAGGCTGCCCAGATGAAGGAATGGTTCAGCGGCAACGCTCCTAAGGTTGACTGGTCTGTCATCGAGCAGAAGGAGGGTTCTGCCACACGTGCCGCTTCGGCTGCATGTCTCGGTGCTTTGGCCGAGCAGGTGCCAAACATGATCTGCTCTTCTGCCGACCTTTCCAACAGCGACAAGACTGACGGATTCCTGAAGAAGACACGTTCTATCGTACGCGGCGACTTCGGCGGTGCATTCTTCCAGGCTGGTGTGAGCGAGCTCACGATGGCTTGCATGTGTATCGGTATGTATCTGCACGGCGGTGTAATCCCAGCCTGCGGTACATTCTTCGTATTCTCAGACTATATGAAGCCTGCTGTCCGCATGGCTGCCTTGATGGAAGTTCCAATCAAGTTCATCTGGACCCACGACGCATTCCGCGTAGGTGAGGACGGACCAACCCATGAGCCTGTAGAGCAGGAGGCACAGATCCGACTGATGGAGAAGCTGAAGAACCACCACGGCAAGGACAGCGTACGAGTATTCCGTCCGGCTGATGCCGACGAGACAACCGTTTGCTGGGCTATGGCAATGGAGAACATGGAGACTCCAACTGCACTCATCTTCTCTCGCCAGAACATCACCAAGCTACCTGCCGGCAACGACTATGAGCAGGCTCGCAAGGGTGCTTACGTAGTGGCTGGATCAGACGAAGACTTCGACGTTATCCTTCTGGCCGACGGTTCTGAGGTTTCCACACTCGTTTCAGGTGCTGAACTCCTGCGCAAGGACGGTATCAAGATCCGTATCGTGAGTGTACCGAGCGAGGGACTTTTCCGCAGCCAGAGCAAGGAATACCAGGAGAGCATCCTGCCTGCAGGAAGCAAGATCTTCGGTATGACGGCAGGTCTGCCTGTAACACTCGAAGGACTTGTAGGTGCCAACGGCAAGGTATTCGGTATGCCAAGCTTCGGCTTCTCTGCTCCTTACAAGGTGCTCGACGAGAAACTCGGCTACACGGCTGAGAATGTCTACAAGCAGGTAAAGGAATTCCTGGGATAAGGACATCAGGGAATGAGAGAGGAGTGAGTAACGGGGAATGAAGGATCGGTCATTAACAATTGACCAGTGATTACTAATGATTAGTGATTGACGGTTGATTATCAGTGATTGATACCACACACACTGATTCTTACGCCTCTCCCATCCTATAAAATAAGTACTAACCTTTTAAATTTTAACGACTATGGACGTAAAGACAATCGGTCTGGCATGTGACCACGCGGGATTTCCATTGAAGCAGTTTGTTATCCAGTATCTGGAGTCTAAGGGCTATCAGTATAAGGATTTCGGAACTTACAGCGATACAAGTTGTGACTATCCAGACTTTGCCCATCCTCTGGCAGAGGCTGTAGAGAGCGGAGAGTGCTATCCAGGCATAGCTATCTGCGGCAGCGGCGAGGGAATGGCAATGACTCTCAACAAACACCAGGGCATACGTGCCGGCTTGGCATGGTGCAAGGATGTTGCCGGCCTTATCCGCCAGCATAACAATGCCAACATCCTCGTTATGCCAGGACGTTTCATCGACAACAAGACAGCAGAGAAAATCATGGACGAGTTCTTCAAGACTCCATTCGAGGGCGGTCGCCACGAAAGAAGAGTCGAGAAGATACCAGTAAAATAACTTCATCCTACATCTACAATAACAAGTCGGGACCAAATGTTCCGACTTGTTTTATTTTATACAATATCCTTTCCTTATTATTCAAACCGCTGCTTTACTGACGAAGTACAGTCTTCTCACATTCTCACGCCCTCACCATTCATAATCCATCACGCCTGACCATTCATCCCTCACCTTTACCTTCATCTTTACTCTCACCCTCCATCACCAATACCCTCAACTTTACCCTCACCCCTCACCTTTACCCTCACCCTTGAAACCCCGATAAACAGGGCGTTTCAGCCGGAAAGTGAGGGTGTGAGGGTAAGAAAAGAAAAAAAATTATTTTTATTATATCGCTACTTGAATGGAGAGAATCCGCCGTCAGAGGCTATGGGATATTCCTATCATTGCAGAAAACTACAACGAGCAGAATGCAACAACGAATATCTGACGGGAATTATGGGAGACACGATGACGAGGTCAGAAGAAACGTCAGGAATCAAAGAATTAGAGAAGTTCCATTCACTTATGAATAGAAAACGAAGAGCAAGCGGTGGAACTCTCTAATTCTAAAATTCCCGACTTAAATCCAATCTCTATACCTTCATCCAAACATCAATGTCTCAAAAACATCAATCACATATATATTAGCAATAAAACCTTTTCTCGGAAAATGCGACCGCCGTCCGATGCATTTGTGGCTCTACACCGGCTAATTATATTCGGCGGCCGCGGACACTATTTGCTGATGTCATTGTTTTTACGTTTCTATTCTTTATATATAGAAGTCATGTGTCAGTACATCTTAATATATGTTTTCTGAGACTGCATACCACATTTACATGTTATCTGCATCAGTTTATCCCAGTTACACGATATATCCCAGTTATATGTTATCTGTGTCAGCATCATAGAACTGTAATATGACATCATCACCTTAAACTGTTTCAAAGAGCATCTCTCATTTCTCTGTTGCAAAGTTAATACAGGAAGCCCCCAAACCAGTAGGATATTTTTTACAAAAAACAGCCATTTTTTATCATTTTCGCCCTTTCAAGCCATCAAAAAGCGTCAACAAAACAAATTTTACTCATTGACACCCCTTTTCACGCTTTTTCCACCATACAATAAAGCTAAAATCAGGTCATTTTATAAAGACAGAATATGATTTGTTATAAATGCAATCATCATTTGGTATTAACGAAATTCAAAATCTCCAGACCCCTTTGACGTTTCAGCATACAGCCATAAAATTTACTATAACACAATATAGGTCATAATGGAGGCTGCTTCTGGCAACCTCTTTCCATATAACAATGTTCAATCATTCGGCAAGGAAAATACTATTTAGCTAAAATCCAAGCAACCTTTCATTAACCATTCTTAGCACAGAATTTTCGTTTTTCTCAAAATAAGTCAATACCTTTGCACTCACTTTCCAAAATGGGGAGTAGTTCTTTTACTTTTTGAATAAGTATCAAGAGACAGCTTAAGTGCTGAACCAACCGAGCAGACATAGCCACGGTGGTAAAAATGATACGAGTTTAAGGATTTAGTAATAATCATTAAATTAAAAAGTTATGTCACAAGAAACAGAAACTTTTGAAATTATCTTAGGTCGTGTGGAGCACATCAACGCTTCACACTTTAATTGTTTGTCATTCTCCAAGGCTTCGGACATGGTGAATGGCATTAACGTGCGTCTTTCTAACATGGCAGGTGGCTATCCGTTTTCATTCGGAGGTGCGACTTGGCATGATAGTGAGACGCTTTATTTGTGTGGCGAGTTTTCAGATGCTTCTGACAAGCATCTGTCTGTACAAAAGGAAATGCAGCGTCAGACAAGTGGCTTTGCTGCCAAACGCTTTGTCAAGAACAAATACAAGAGATTCATTCGTAGTGATTTCTCTACATTCCGCATACAGTGGATGCTATTTGTTGTATGGATGAAGTGCAAAGACAATGCGGATTTTGCTAATATGCTCTTGCTGCTACCACATAACGTTATCATTATAGAGGACACAACCAAACAACATAGCGACACTAAGGAAATTTGGGGATGCACCAACCAAGCGTTATCAGCAAAAAGAGCTGAGGTAAAAAAGGAAACCGTCCGACAGGCAAAAGAGAGCAATCCAAAGATTAGCAAGGCTGCATTGAAGCGTATAGTTAATAGTGAGACTTGCAAAGTCAATGGCATTGGAACGTTTGTCGGTCAAAACAACTTAGGCAAGATTCTCATGATTTGCCGTGATTGTCTTATACAAGGCGTAGAACCACCAATAGACTACGCTCTTTTGGAGTCAAAAGACATTCACATCATGGGCAAACGCCTCACGTTCCCAACCAATAACACACCAATGTCTAACTTACATATAGTGGCATGAAAATTAGCAATACAATCAAAATAAAGAGTGGCAAGGAGTTAAAGCTCTATGGCGACCAAAAGCACAGTAACAAGAATACTATAAGGTATTTTTGCGAACATGCTGATTTCTTTTACGAACATAGAGAGTTCATTTTCGATAACAGCCGTATGTTTTTGATACCTGTATATCAAGACAGAGATTTCATATACACTTTAGGTGGTTTATTGGAATGGTTGGAAAGTATTACACAAGTGGCTACCATATCGGAGGTAATCAAAGATGTTCTTTTTCAAAAAGACAATTCCGACAGGCTAAGTCGCTTAAAGCAACACTGTAGCCGATACAGCAAGGCGGCAGGTGAATACGAACATCTTACGCTCAAAAACGTGCATGATACAATTACATCATTAGTCAAACAAAGAGAGCATAATTTGGCTGAAAAAAGGATATGGAGTCCATATATAGACAACATCGAATTGCTTTATGAGCATCGAAATGAAATTCTTGCTCATAAGGAATGGGCAATGGCTACAATACCATTGAAAGTATATATGGTATGTCAACCTATCTGTATTGGCACGATGTTAAGACTTTGGGCGAATGAAAACGAGTGGCTTACATATCAATGCGAATGTGGGCACAAGGCTTTCATATATAGTTTTGCAGGTAGTCCGTTGAGTGGCACAACATCAATATCCTACAAGTGCATACATTGCCATAAAAACGGGAACGCCCAAGTTGGAAGTTTCCTTAGCCGTGCGCGTACTCTTGCCCTTACGCAACAAGAATTATTCAAGGAGGCAGAAGGTGACGAAGCTATTACGTTGACAGAACTTTTAGACAATATAAAAACAATTAATTTAAAGTAATAAATTATGATTGAAAAAGTAAATCCTTGCCATCCCGATAAGGTGGCAGACAGAATTGCAGGGGCATTGGTTGACCTTGCGTACTCAAAGGTAGAGAATCCGAAAATTGCTGTAGAGGTATTGCTCGGACATGGTGTTGTTAATCTCATTATTGAGAGTTGTGTGAACATTTCTAACGCTGAGGCTGAGGATATTGTTAGCCGTATCACTAAGCGTAGAGACTTGAAAGTATCTCTCGTAATGGTATCACAAGACCCAATACTTGCAAGCAACCAAGACGGAGAAATCCGCTGTGGCGACAATGGTATTTTCCGAGGCGTTCCACTCACAGAGGAGGAGCGTACCCTCAGCAAAATAGCCCACGACATCTATGAGAGTTACCCTTCGGATGGCAAGTATGTATTAGGCAATGGCAAGCTGATAATATGTCAGAGCAACGCCAAGACTGAGGATTTAAAGAAGCTCTATCCAAATGCTGTTATCAATCCTCTTGGAGATTGGAGTGGCGGAACAGATGTCGATTCGGGTGCAACAAACAGAAAGTTGGGCAGTGATATGGCGCAATCGGTTTCGGGTGGCGGTCTAATGGGAAAGGACCTTTCCAAGGCAGATGTTTCCGTCAATATCTACGCTTTCTTGAAAGCTCAAAGAACAGGCAAGCCTGTGGAGTTGTTTTGTGCCATCGGTGACACAGAGATAGATGGCAAGCCTTATCGTGAAATAGTGGAAATCGCTCGTAACTACATCACGAGAATTGGCGGATTCGAGAAATTTGCCGAGTGGGGATTGTTCTAATGAGCAAGTGACATGTACAAATTTGATATAGACATAACTCCATCCCTCAACGGAAAAGAAATTCATTTGGAAGGCATTTGTGAAATGTATACCATTATGCAGCTGACAGGTCATACCAACGAACGCACGTTCTACAAATATGTAAAGGCAACCCCCGAACAGATTGCCAAGCTATTGGATTTCAACTCTATCGGATAACCAATGCTATCGGGGATAAGCAGGGACGAAATCGGGGACGGTTTTGGATAAAATGTACAAGAAAGGGGATTTGTTGACAATCAGCGATTTACGTCAACGAATCCCCTAACTTATTGAGTTTAAATTAATTCATCTTTATTTGAGTGGCTGTTTATCGGTATTCCGACTATTCCCACTCTATCGTTGCCGGTGGCTTTGAAGAGATATCATAGCATACGCGGTTTACGCCGCGAACCTTGTTGATAATCTCATTTGACACCTTTGCGAGGAATTCGTAAGGAAGATGAGCCCAGTCGGCAGTCATACCGTCGGTGGAGGTAACGGCACGCAGAGCAACGGGGTGCTCGTATGTGCGCTCGTCGCCCATGACGCCAACCGACTTCACTGTTGTCAGGAGTATTGCTCCTGCCTGCCAAGCCTGATAATAGAGCGGAATCTCAATCTCGCCGTCCTTCATCTCGGCAGGAATGCCTGCTGCAAGAACCCGGCGAGCCTCTTCGCCGGAGAGCTTCACCTTGTAGTTGCGCAAACCTTTCACGAATATATCGTCTGCATCCTGCAGGATGCTTACTCTCTCAGGAGTGATGTCGCCAAGTATGCGCACAGCCAAGCCTGGACCAGGGAAAGGATGGCGCGTGATGAGATGCTCCGGCATTCCCATCGAGCGTCCTACGCGGCGCACCTCGTCCTTGAACAGCCACTTCAGCGGTTCGCAGAGCTGCAGATGCATATCCTTTGGCAGTCCGCCCACGTTGTGGTGGCTCTTGATAACCTTTCCTGTGATGTTGAGACTCTCGATACGGTCAGGATAGATAGTGCCCTGTGCGAGCCATTTTGCCCCAACCTGCTTCTTGGCCTCGGCATTGAACACTTCCACGAAGTCCCTGCCGATGATCTTGCGCTTCTGCTCAGGGTCAGTGACTCCGGCGAGGTCGGCAAAGAATTTCTCCGATGCGTCCACACCGATAACGTTAAGTCCGAGACCCTCGTAGTCCTTCATCACATCATGGTACTCGTTCTTGCGCAGCATACCGTGGTCCACGAAGATACACGTAAGGTTATCGCCGATTGCCTTGTTGAGCAATACGGCAGTAACGCTTGAGTCCACGCCGCCCGAAAGTCCGAGAATCACCTTGTCGTCGCCGATCTGTTCCTTCAGTTCCTTCACCGTGGTCTCCACGAATGAATCAGGGCTCCAGCTCTGGGTGCTTCCGCAGATGTCTACCACGAAGTTCTTCAACAGCTGTGTGCCCTGCAGCGAGTGGTACACCTCCGGATGGAACTGCACTGCCCATACCGGCTGCTTTGTGGATGCGTATGCGGCGAACTTCACGTCGGCTGTAGAGGCGATACATTTGTATCCCTCCGGAATGGCAGTGATAGTGTCGCCGTGGCTCATCCATACCTGCGAATTGTCGCTGAATCCCTTGAAGAGCGGATTCTCCTTGTCAAACTGCTCCAGATTGGCGCGTCCGTACTCGCGAGAGTCGGCAGTCTCAACCTTTCCTCCGTTTGAGTATGAGAGGAACTGCGCTCCGTAGCAGATGCCAAGAACGGGCACCTTGCCGATGAACTGACTCAGGTCAACCTTGAACGCCTCCTTGTCGTGAACCGAATAGGGGCTGCCGCTCAGGATTACTCCGATAACGCTGTCGTCGTCCTTCGGGAACTTGTTGTAGGGCAACACTTCGCAGAAGGTCTCCAATTCACGCACACGGCGTCCGATGAGCTGCGTGGTCTGTGAACCGAAGTCTAAGATAATAATCTTCTGTTGCATTGTTTTGTTTATTATTATATGGTTATGTGTTTTTATTTTAAGGTTACGTGAAGCCGGCTTCCAGCATTCCTGCGCCTACCCTTGCAGAAACTCCTCCGCCTCCTTCAGCGAGTCAAGCTTCCCCACGTCGAGCAGCTTCAGGTCTTCCTTCACGTAGCCCTTTATGCTGTGAGTGGCACACGCCTTCAGATAGAAGTCGATTATTCCGAACTTGTCGGGGAATTCCTCGTCCATCATCCTGAAGAGCCTCGGCGATATCACGTGTATGCCGGCAAAGGCATACATGCGGCAGTCTTTCGGATTGAGGCCGGGATAAGGACTGCGCACTTCGCCCGTTTCCACGTTAGTCCATCCCACGAGGCGCATCCCTTCGCTGAAGAGCAGATAGCGCTTTGTCTTCCTCTCGCTCACGAGCAGCAGGGCGTCTGTCAGACCTGCCTTGTCGTCGCCTTCAGCTATAGCCATCGGCTCCGCCTCGTAGAATCTTTTCAGGTCCACGTTGCTCAGAATGTCAACATTATGGATTAGGATGGGCGATGCATCATCAAAGAGATGTGCCGCTTTCTTTATCCCTCCGCCAGTGTCGAGCAGCTTCTCCGTTTCGTCGGAGATTCTTATGTCGATGTCGAAATTGTTGTTTTTCTTCAAGTATCCGGTTATCTGCGAGGCAAAATGGTGCACATTCACTATGATGCGTTCCGCTCCGGCCGCCTTGAGTCTGTCAATGACGTGCTTTATGAGCGGTTCTCCTCCTACACTTACCATTGCTTTGGGCATGTGGTCAGTGATGGGTTTGAGTCGGGTGCCTAACCCCGCCGCAAAAATCATAGCCTGTATCATACTTTTTATAATGATATTATGAATGAGCATGCAAATTTAGTCATTTTATTCATAATTGCAAAACTCTTCGAATATAATGTACACAAAAGTTCCCTCAATGAGGGAAAAACAAGATTTTCGCCACCTTATTATATATATAAGAGGAGAGACGACATTATATTATAAAAGCGGAACTGACGGTGCGACGCACACATCTGTCAAGCGTTTGCGGCAACCTGGCACCTAAAAGAATGGGATATCCTGCTTGCATACGGCAGAATATCCCATTGGTTATCATCACGCTGATGACTGTATATAGAAGTCTTGTATTGGTTCAAATCAATCTATTGTATTGGTTCGATTAATCATATTGTATTGGTACGCCATGAACAGCCTGCTATCTCCCGACAAAGCCATACTGACGATTTTTATCCGTTACAAAATTATACAAAATAATCAACCTGTGCAACAGCGGTATGGCTGGATTCGGCTCAAACGTCGGTATGGCGGTTTATCATGTCGAAATTAGGGTTCAAACGTAAAAAAATAATGTGAAAGAGAGCCATGCAAGGAGCAAAAGGGTAATTAAACAGGAACGTAATACAAAAAGACAAGACATTTTTTCGGGAAAAGAACATTTTTTTATACATTTGCATTATCATAACGAAAAAACAAAAACATCAAACGAGTCGATACATATAAGAACAACGACAACAGGCATATAGACCGGCGAATGACTAATCTGACATTTCCGGTGCTTGCTGTCGTACTCTGCGTATTCTGCATCATATCATGCGGAAGGGGGAAGCAGTATGCCGACAATGGCGAGGACATCGCCGACAGCCAGCATATCGACCGGCTCAACGCCCTGGACGACTCACTGAGGCTTATGGCCCCGACCGTATACACAGACATACGGAAGAGCATGGACGCGGCAAAGGACAGCACGGAATGGTGTGAATACGCCGTCAGGCTCGGCAAGTTCTTCTTCAAGAAAAACAACGCCGACTCGCTGATGTTCTATGTGAACAGGGTGAAGGCATTTGCCGAAAAGCAACCCGCCACGCCGAGATACAACAACATCATCGGACTGGCATACGAATTCGAGGCGGGATGGAGGCAGCTCATGCAGCAAAATCTGGAGGAAGTGATAAGCATGCACCGCAAGGCGTATGACCCTTAATTCCGCAACACTATAGTTTAACATTATTTATAAGTGCCTGAGCAACAA
>USSF01000020.1 GCA_900557405.1 uncultured Prevotella sp. | reverse complement strand
TTCCTGCCGCTTATCGCCGTGAACTGTGCCATCATGGGTGCATCGCTCTTCATGCAGCAGCGCATCAATATGGAGCCGTCGAGCACGCAGTATCTGGGAAGCGTGGCAGATGCCTTCGTCTATGCCCTCGGATCAGGTCTCGGCTGGTTGCTCGCCATCGTGTCGATGGGAGCTATAAGCGAGAAGATGCACTACAGCGATGTGCCGAAGCCGCTGCAGGGACTGGGCATCTCGTTCATCGTCGTAGGACTGATGGCGATTGCAATGATGTGTTTCTCGGGATTGAAAATATAAAAAGAAGAAACAATGAACATTAGTTATATATTGGCCAGCATCGGAGTGTTCCTCGCTGTGATACTCGTACTCGTGGTAGTATTGCTGGTGGCAAAGAAATATCTGAGTCCGAGCGGTAAGGTGAAACTTACCGTCAACGGCGACACCGTGCTCGAAGTGGAGCAGGGAGACAGCGTGATGAACACCCTCAACGACAACGGCATCCATCTGCCGTCGGCGTGTGGAGGAAAGGCAAGTTGCGGACAGTGCAAGCTGCAGATCCTGAAGGGAGGCGGCGAAATCCTGGATTCCGAGCGCCCGCACTTCTCGCGCAAGGAGATAAAGGACAACTGGCGCCTGGGCTGCCAGGCGAAGATAAAGGGCGACATGGAAGTGAAGGTGCCAGAATCTGTAATGGGAGTGAAAGAGTGGGAGTGTACCGTCATCGGCAACCGCAATGTGGCTACATTCATCAAGGAGTTCAAGGTGGCGCTGCCTAAGGGCGAGCACATGGACTTCGAGCCCGGCTCCTATGCACAGATCAGCATTCCGGCGTTTGAGATGGACTACGACAAGGACATCGACAAGCAGCTCATCGGCGACACATATCTGCCGGCATGGCAGAAGTTCGGACTCTTCTCGCTCAAATGTACGAACCCCGAACCTACCATCCGTGCGTATTCTATGGCAAACTATCCCGACGAGGGCGACATCATTACGCTCAACGTGCGTATCGCCACGCCGCCGTTCAAGCCGAAAGACCAGGGACCAGGTTTCATCAACGTGAATCCGGGTATCGCTTCATCATACATCTTCTCGCTCAAGCCGGGCGACAAGGTTGTCATGTCGGGTCCTTACGGGGAATTCCATCCGCATTACGGCACAGGAAGGGAGATGATATGGGTAGGTGGAGGAGCCGGTATGGCTCCGTTGCGCGCGCAGATCATGCACATGCTCAAGACGAAGAACTGTCGCGACCGCGAGATGCATTATTTCTATGGAGCGCGTGCGCTTGAGGAGATACCGTTCCTCGACGACTTCCTGCAGTTGGAGAAGGACTTCAGCAATTTCCACTTCCATCTTGCCCTCGACCGTCCGGACCCGAAGGCGGATGCAGCCGGAATAAAGTATACTCCAGGTTTCGTGGCTCCTGTAATGGGCGACACATATCTGAAGCAGCATGAAGCACCGGAGGATTGTGAGTATTATCTCTGCGGCCCTCCAATGATGGCCAAGACCGTGCTCGACCTCCTTCATTCACTCGGTGTGGAGGACGACATGATAAGCTTCGACAATTTCGGAGGATAGTCTTGTCCCGAACGGGAATACTTTTATAGAACTTTTGAACTTTTATTGAAGAGTCTCCATTCCGGCAGACTCTTCAATTGTATATAGAAACGGAAATTCTTAATTTTACCCTCACATCTACCCTCACCCTTGAATCCCCGATAAACAGGGCGTTCCAGCGGAATTGTGAGGGTGTGAGGGTAAGAAACAAAAAACTTTTTTTTTCTTATTCCGTGGATTAAGGGAGTTTGCTGTCACACACGTTCTCCGAATCGTCCGGGTCGGCGCTTGCCGTATCATCAGTCTGACGGATGATATCCATATATTCATCATAGGAGATGTATTCTCCGCCCATGCTCTTCAGATGTGGCGTCTCAAACTGGCAGTCGATGAGCTTCCCGCCACATTGCTGAAAGTATTTTGCGAGGAAAATGAGGGCAATCTTTGAAGCTGAAGGCACGAGCGAGAACATGCTCTCGCCGAAGAATGCCGGTCCGATACTCACGCCGTAGAGCCCGCCGACCAGTTTCCTCTCCTTGTCCCATACCTCCACGCTGGCGGCAAAGCCCTGCCGATAGAGTTCGGTATACGCCTTTATCATGTCCTTGCCGAGCCATGCCCCTTCCTCGTCGTAGCGCAGTTTGCTGCAGTTGTTTATCACTCCGTCGAAGTCGTTGTTGATGCTCACGGAGTATTCGTCCTTGTTCAGCAGCGTGCGCATGGAATGGCTGATGTGTATCTTATCGGGGAAGATCACGAAGCGCTTCATCGGACAATACCAGAGAATCTGCGGTTGGTCGCGGAAGCTGTACCATGGGAATATGCCGTTGCTGTAGGCAAGCAGCAGGCGGTCTACGCTCAGGTCTCCGCCTACGGCAAAGAGTCCGTCGTCCTCGGCCAGATGAGGGTCGGGGAAGGTGATGGATTTGTTGAGTTGGAATATCATGATGGTTCTTCGGACTACCTTATGCTTATTTGATTGATAACTTGTTGTCTTTGATGTCGATGATGGCATTGCCGCCTTTCTTGAGTCTGCCGAAGAGAATTTCGCGCATGAAGAGAGGTTTCAGCTCGTGAGCAATGACGCGGTCGGTCTCTCGCGCACCGTATTCGCGGGTGAAGCATTTCTTCTGCAGATAAGCCAGCGCCTCGTCGGTGGCAGAGGCTGTAACGTTCTTTGCCTTCAGCTTGGCGTAAAGCTCACGGAGCTTCTTGCCGAGAATCATCGAAGCCATGTGTTCGTCCATGTCGTTGAACACCACGATGTTGCTGAGGCGGTTGATGAACTCCGGCTTGAAGGTCTTCTTCACCTGCTTCATCATCGCCTCACCCTTGGATACGCCGCCGCCGAAGCCGATGCTTGCCTGCGAGGCGTATTGTGCTCCGGCATTGGAGGTCATGATGAGGATGACGTTGCGGAAGTCCGCCTTCTGCCCGCGGTTGTCGGTGAGCTTGGCGTAGTCCATCACCTGCAGCAGAATGTTGTATATGTCGCTGTGGGCCTTCTCTATCTCGTCGAGCAGGAGCACGCAGTTAGGAGTATTCCTTATGGCATCGATAAGCTGTCCGCCGTCCTCATATCCCACGTAGCCTGCCGGCGAACCGATGAGCTTTGCCACGGCATGCTTCTCGGTATATTCCGACATGTCGAAGCGCACGAGCTCCACGCCGAGCTCTTTGGCGAGCACGCGTGCCACTTCCGTTTTTCCCACACCGGTAGGACCGACGAACAGGAGCGAGGCCAGCGGCTTGTCTTCCTCGTTCAGACCGGCCTTTGCCATCATCACGGCATCGGTAACCTCGTTTACAGCCTTGTCCTGACCGTATATCCTGTTGAGAATGTTCTGTCTGAGGGATTCAAGGTGTTCGTTGTCGTTGTCCTTCAGTGCCTTTGCCTGTATCTTGCATATCTTGACGAGAATCTCGTCGATGTGTGCCTTCGTGACATACTGTCGGCTGCGGTTCATGGGGTGCACCTCGAGCATGGCTCCGGCCTCGTCGATGAGGTCGATGGCCTTGTCGGGCAGATGCCTGTCGGGGATATGCCTGGCGCTCGCCCTTACGGCATATTCCAGGGCTTCCTTGCGGTATACCACGCCGTGGAAGGCCTGCATACTGTGTTGCAGTCCTGTGACAATCTTTATTGTCTCGTCGATTGAAGGTTCCTTGATGTCAATCATCTGGAATCTTCTTGTTATACCGCGGTCTTTTGCCATCTTGCGGTTGTATTCATCGTGTGTCGTCGCACCGATGAACCTTATCCTGCCCGATTCCAGATAGGGCTTGAGGATGTTGGATGCGTCAGGACCGCCGTCGCTGCCCCTTCCGGCTCCGATGATGTTGTGTATCTCGTCGAGATAGATGATGGCGTTCTCCTTGGCAGCCCCGTCGAGAATCAGCTTGATTCTCTTCTCGAAGTCGCCGCGGTATTGTGCTCCGGCGAGGAGCTGTCCCATTTCCACTCCGTATATCTTGCAGCCCCTGATTCTCCCGGGCACTTTGTTATGGTTTATCATGTCGGCAAGTCCGTAGATGATAGCCGTCTTTCCCACGCCGGGGTCACCCACGTGGAGCGGATTGTTCTTCTCCATCCTGCACAGTATCTGTATGGTCCTGTCAAGCTCCATCTCCCTGCCGATGAGCGGCGTGTGGGTCTTTGCCTCTTCGGAGATGTCGGTTACGAGAGTCTTCCAGTTCTCCGGGCGGAAGTCCGGTGCGTCCATGAATCCGTCCGGTTCGTAGTCATCCTCGTCAACCCTTGCTCCATAGAGCGTATCGAGGGCTGAAAAAAAAGCTGCCTCCTTGCCGTCCACCTCTTTGCCGAGGATATATGCTGCCATGGAGTCCTGCAACATCAGGATTGCCTCCACGTATTCCTTTGCGTCCACACATCTGGCGTTGCTCCTCAGTGCAATCTTCAGTGCGTTTTTCATCACGTCGGTAAACTGCAATGAAGGTATCGGAAGCGTGAGCGTGTCGCCCACCTTCTCCTGTGTCTCAAGCCATGATTTGAGTTGAAGTCTTATGGTCTCGTCGTTTGCGTCGCATTGCCAGAGTGAAGCCTTGAAGTCCACCTGCTGCGTTAGTCCGTAGAGCAGATGCTCCGGTGTTATATATTCGTGGTGCATCTGGCTTGCTGTGTTGACAGCCGTCTGCACGGCATTGTTCATGCTTTCTGAGTTCTCCATTTATCTTTTATTGTAGTTTAGAAAATTGTCTTACCCTTGTTTCGTTCAATCTGAAATTTCCTTTGTCCAAGCCTGTGTGTTGTTCTATTCCGGCTGGTAGACGAGTCGGAGCGGGAAACCCTTTTCCTGTGCCATCATTGTAACCTGTCCCACTTTTGTCCTTGCCATATCGTAGGAGTAGACGCCCACTACGGCCTGTCCGTTGTTGTGGACATCCAGCATAAGCCTTTCAGCCTCTCCCTCATCCTTGTGGAACACCTTGCGCAGAATCATCACCACGAAGTCCATTGTGGTGATTTCATCGTTGAAGATGATAACCTTGTACAGTTTCGGGAAATTGTATCTTGTCCTTTCCTTGATTCTTTCGTTTGTCTGTTGCTGTGGCATATCTGTTTGATTATTATTTTATAGTTGATGAATTGTCGGGCATCGCCTGTCATCGGTAATCCGATGACATGGGGAGCCTGGTTAGAATCTGAACATGAATCTGAATCTCACTCCCTGCTTGTGGGCAGTGGGCAGATCGGTGTATGTGAGTCGACGCACATACTGCACGCTGAGAATCTTGAATATGTTGGTCACTCCGATTATGGCCTCCACATACGGCTTGTTGTGGTCCATCACGTTGGCCCCTTCAGGGAAGTGCATCAGGATGTTGTCTCCCAGGTTCTTTTCCAGATAGGGGTTGTTCTTGCTCGTGAGGTCGCCCCATAGGCATTTCACACCGATATACTCCCTCCATTTCAGCTTCTTGAAGAGCGGGATGCGGTTGAATATCTTTCCGTTCATGTTCCACCATATATCGAGGCTGGCATACCTGTCGTTGAGGAATTCCATGTTGTTGATGAGGTTGAACACGCCGTCTGCTGCCAGATACGAGAGGTTTACTGCCGGCATGATGAGCAGCGGGTATGGCACCTTGTTCCATTGTGCTCCGGCACGTGCATCCACGTTCAGGTCGCCCCAGCTGTTCAGGAAGAACCTCTTGTAGATTGTAGCCTCGGTGTAATTGTAGTTGTAGTCGCCTCCCAATACTCCCTTCACGCCGAACGTGTGTGTCAGCGCGAATATCGGAGTCTCCCTGTTTATCGCCACTCGCCTTTGCTTCGAGTTGATGAGCTTCTCGCCCGGGGCGTAGCGCAGTTGGAGTGAAGCCTCCGTCGTGCGTATCTTTATTCCGTTTGCATCGGTTGAAGGCATCGACAGCGGGATGAAATGCAGATTGCCGCAAGCCTCGTTCTCCTCGGCTTTCAGCTTCAGCGAAGTCTTCAGTCCGCCGTACCATTCGTATTCGAACGCCAGCTGCTGACGGTTGTAGAACATCATCTTGTCCACCTTTGTCCATTTGAATGAGGTGAACACGTTGTCCTTGTCGGTGGTGAGGAACTTGTCCGATGGCGAACACACGTCGTATGATGATGCGAACATCAGCGTGCGCCGCGGGTATTCGTGCGGCAGATATTGCTTCTCGTTGAACGAGTATGTCAGTTCGCCGTTGTAGTAGTTCTTGTGACTGTCCCATCCGTGGGCGTAATATCCCTTGAAGAAGAGGTGGCGGTTCATGTTCGCCGTGGTCTGTCCGCTTATTCGGGTTCTCATTCCGTCCACGAAGTTGCTCGTGATGGCGGTGTTCACCGGTCCGATATCAAACTTGCTGGGCTTCTCCTTGGTGCCCGTCTCGATGAAGTTCTCTATGAATATCTTCAGTCCGAAGAGCACGTATTTGAAGTTCTTGGAGTTTTCCATGTCGCTCAGGAACTGCGGCATACGAGCCTCCGACCTCGTCAGCGGCACAAGCCTGTTCTGCTGCCAGTATGTGTTGCTCCTTATTTTTGCGTCAGGCTCGAACACCTCTATCATTTTCCCCTTGAACATCTTCTTTGGCAACGGCTCGAATGAATATCCGTCCATCCTCGTGTTGCGGATGATTATTCCCTTGGTGAGGAAGTCGAGGAGCGAAAGTTCCGCCACCATGTCGTCTTGCGTCAGCACCCATTCCCCGTCGTCATGCCTGTTGTAGGTCTGCATAATCTGCATGTTCTGCACGAAGTTGATACCCGACTTCAGCGGCAGCTGCATGTGGCACCGCTTTACGTGGAGCGTGGAATCCTTCACAATCCAGAGTTCGCCGCGGAATCCGAAATCCTGCTGGTTGTTCGGCATGAACTGCATGTGGAAGCAGGAGTCGCGGTCCACCTTTATCGTGTCCACGATGTAGAAGCGGTAGAACTGTATGGCATCCTTGCCGATGGGACTCGTGAAGCGCGTCTGCAGAAGTCTTATCTGGTCGTCGTAGATGTCGATGTTGGAGAACACGTCTTTCATCACCGTGCCTATCAATTCGCCCGACTGCAGGAACTGGTTCACTCCCTCCGTCTTCTGTCCCTCAATGATGGTCTTTTCCGTGTGTGGGTCCTTGCGGTAGATATGCTTGCTCTGCGTCTCGTCCACGAGCAGCGGCAGAATCATCTTGTTGTTGTATACGCAGCTCTCCACCTGATTGAGCATCCATTTCGACCTCGTGAATCGCTTGGACTCCAGGTCTTTCGCCGTGATGTCGTTTATCGCCACGGTCATCTTCTGGTATTTGTTGTATTGGTAGAAGTCGTGGTTGGCAATGTCCGTGCGCTTCTTCGCCGCAATCACTCTTCTCATTAGCGCCACGGCGGGGTTCTCCTTGCGCCGGTATTTGCCTTTCTTCGCCTTCACTGTAACGCCCGAAAGGTTTTTCGTGTCGGCTTTCAGCGTGATGCGCATCTGCTGTGGGGTGTTGTCGCTGATGAGAATCCTGAGCGAATGGTAGCCCACGGCGCTGAACGTGACGTACCGGCCGTTGTGCCTTGTGATGGCAAACGTACCGTCCACGTTGCTCACGTAGCTCCTGTCCTGTCCCTTGTAGCGTATGGACACGGCAGGTATGCTATCGCCTGTGGCATCGTCTGCCACCACGCCCGTAATCTGCTGTGCGCCCACTTTCAGCGTGGCAATCAACAGGAGTATGAATATAGCTTTAAGTCGTGTCATATTATATATAATAGGTGGGTATGCCGTGGCATAAGCTTATAACAATATCCCCTTTAATTCAGATAGTTCATAAATGATATGGTCGGCCACAGGCTGCGCAATCTCCTCGTCGGTCCATCCTTCGCCCTTTATCCATGCTGTGCGGCATCCGATGCTGTTGGCAGGCAGTATGTCCTTGTCGTAGCTGTCGCCCACCACCATGATGTCCTCTGCCTTCATCCCCATCTCCTCGCATCCGAGGGCGAAGATCCGCGGGTCGGGCTTACGTATCCCCACTACGGCAGACTCAATCACGTGGCGGAATATCCCCTCGAAGCCGAACTCCCTGAGCACCGTGGCTATGTTGCCATAGAAGTTGCTCACCAGCACCATCGGGTATTTTGCAGCCAGCAGCGAGAGGACTTCTGCCGATTCTGCGGTATTCCTTTTTGCCACGGAGTATGCCCTCTCGAGTATGGCGTCGTGATATTCCGTCGCCAGTCCGTCGTCTTCCCCGTGGGTTTCCAACCATTCCAGCTGGAGCTTTATCTTTTCGGAGAGTGTTTCGCGGAATGTGGTCTGCGGCGTGATAATCCTGTTCGTGGCAAGCGTGCGCTCCCCGTGTACGTAGGCATTGCGGAACGCCTCCTCGCCGACGGGCGCGTGGCTCTGCTCATAGGCATGCCAGAGCACTTTGCCCCAGTGGCATCCATTGGTGTCGAGCGTGCCGCCGTAGTCGAATATCAGTCCTCTTGCCATCACGCCTCCTCCATTTTCCAGCTTATCCTGCGGCAGAGCTGTTCGTGCTCATGATGCATATATATATACATAATGTTCATCACGATGATTTCGAAGAGCAGATACAACCACGGCAGATTGATTACACAGGCGATGTAGAGCGCGATGGCGCGCATATTGAACGTCAGCAGATTGGTGTATTTCATCAGCGGTCGGCTGCCTGCCAGGAATTCCTCCTTCAGATTGGCGGGCATGTCGAGAGGATTGCCGTATTTTTTCTCCGCCAGGCGCATCATCCATTGGAAGTTCCTTGAGCGGCGCTCCTGTGTGGCGCAATACTTGGCGTAGTTGTAATAGAAGGCGCGGAAGAAGAGCGAACTCTTCGGCGTTGCCCTGAATATCTTCCATTGTTCCTCCGACTTGTCGAGCTCGCTGCCCTCCTTTCCGAGCAGGAAGTAGAGATGAATCTGACGGTAATAGTCGGAGAGCAGACACTGCGGCGAATGGCTCATGATGCCGGCCATGAATGCCATCACCCAGATCCATACGCCCCATACGGTCTGCGTGCCGGGCATGGGTTGGTACATCATCCTCATGGCGAGGGCGAAATATACGCAGAAGAAGGTGACATCGGCCGAGAACCCGTCGAGCACCCTGCCCACAAGAGTCTTTTTGCCAGTGAGCCGTGCGAGCTGTCCGTCGGTGGAGTCACAGAAGTTGGACAGCATCATCAGCACGATTCCCCAGATGTTGTATTCCAGTTCCGTATGCCAGAACATCCATCCGGCGGCGGCTCCGAGCGCCATCCCCAGCACGGTGATTACCGTAGGGTGAACGCCGAGGCGTCGCCATAACAGAGTGAAAACCAACCCGATGGGGCGCGTGAAATACACGTCCAGCCATTCTTCCGTATCTTTAGATTTCATTGATGCCTGCAGCATCTGCTTGAATGTAGCCATTTCTTTCTTCTTTAAGTTTGTTCGTTAAGCCAGCAATCGCCTCTGCCGCTTCCCTGCGGCATGCCGAAAAACTGGGCCAGTCGTTGAAGTCGATGATAGCATACGAGCCGTCGGCCCTCACTATGCAGTCGCCTCCGTAAATCATGATGCCCGTGAGCCGGGCGAGCCGTGTGGCGTCGGCGTGCAGCGCCTTGCGGCAGAACGGCGTGTGCAGAGCATTGCCGTTAAGTTTCTCGTCGCCGAATTTGGAGAAACTGCCGTCGGTAGGGTAGCAGGTGTGGAAGAAATCCATACCCGCCACGCCGTAGAACTTCAGCAGGTCGCCCTCCACATGGGCAGTTACCACGAGGTCGTGTATGCCCCTTGCATGGAATCCGCCGATGATGGCGTCCCTCTCCTTGGCTGTGGCTGCAAACCTCACGTCGCCGCAGGTCTGTGCAGCCTGGTCGCCCCGCTTTATCCACCATCCCGCATTACCATCCAACGGCGCCGCCGGAATATTATTGTCCCTCATCAGCGACTCAATCCTGCTTCGGGAACAATTGACCAGAGATGTGGCGCTATTCACCACTATTGTACTCCGCTCGGCACTCTGCAGTATGGCGAGAGCCTCGCTTCCCCTTGCCATAGAGAGGATAAGTCCGGCGTGGACGATGTCGTCCGTATGGCGGGCGATTTCTTCCTCCCTGATGCGCAGGTCGCAATGCTTGATGTCAGCGACGGCATCCATAATCGCCTTGTCGCGGTCAATGGAGTTGGGCGAGAAGCGCTCTGCGCGGTATATTGATATGGTGGGCATGATTCTGTTTTTTAAGGGGATGGTTCTGACAACTCGGACGGATAGGATAAATCCGATTTATGATGAGGATAGGATAATTGATTCCTAATTTCTCTTTCCTGATTCCTGATTGATAAACCCTTCCGCCTTGTCGATGTCTTCCTTGTGGTCGATGTCGAGAATCTTGGAGAACTTGTAAGCCTTGAGTCTCATGCCGTCGGCGATGAGGGCGCGCTGGAAGTTTCTCATCCTGCTCTCTCCGCGGTCGATGCAGCGGCGCAGTGTGGAGATGGAGCCGGGCGACAATCCGTAGATGCCGCCTGAAATCAGCGAACAGCCATTCTGCACGTCGTGGAATCCCGTAATCTGCATGTCTCCGTCGGTGGAGATATATAGCGGCTTCTCGTCGTCGATATAGTCGGTTACAGCCATCACCCCGTCCTCGCTGCCGTCGGCAAGACAGTCTTTAAGCCGGGCTATGTATGCCCCGAATTCCTCCTCACGGAAGATGGTGTCCACCGTGGTCAGACAGAAAGGGGAGCCTTCGAGCCACCGGCTTATTTCATACATGCTGTGCATGGAACTGGGCGTGGATTTCACCACGAGGCGCAACGGTATGTGTCTGCCTTGCAGACCGTCGGCCTGTATCTTCTTCAGGTGTTCGCCCACGGCTGTCATCCTGTCGTTGCAGATGATTACGATTTCCTCGGCATCGTTCTGCATGAATATCCTTATGAGTCTGTCGATGAGCGGTTCGCCGTTGATTCTTACGAGCGGTTTCGGCGCTTCCACGCCTTCCTGTGCAAGTCGCGACCCCTCTCCGGCAGCTATTATTGCATATTTCATATCCTCAGTGATAAGTCAATTCAGTGCAAAGTTATCAAATTCTCTTATGATAAGAGAACCCAGTGATAGTATTTTAGTTTTTTTAAATATGGTGGAAAGCGTGCCTGCGCTTTTTTCCTGTCGCTTTTTCCGAAAAAAAACGGGACGGAAAAAACGATGGGAAATCTGACCATCGGCGGATTACAAAGCCTGGAGCTTTCATGGAGAGGATTGTTCAGAATTTCCCTGCCTTGAAATCTTAATGAATATTCAAGGAAAACAGGGGCTTTTAGAAAAGCTATGCTTTGCTCATGGAAAAGCTATGCTTTGCTCCAAGAGAAGCAATGCTATATATTTTCTTTAATATTTGAATGACTTCACCGAAGGGTGAAAAAAGGTGATTTTGAACAATCCTCCCCGCTTAGGATTCCGTATCTTGATAGGTTGATTGTTGTGCGGACCGCCGTTTATCAGAACAGCAGTTCGTCGCCCTCGATGCCGCAACCATCGAAACCCATCTCGCGACATTTCTCCTCGGGGTAGATATAATATACGGCCGTAGCTTCGGTACACACCTCGCCGTGGGAGTTTTCGAGCGTCAGTTCGATGGTGACGAGATTCCGCTTCTGCGCTGTGATGTGTCCGCGCAGCGTAATCTGCGAGTCGGTAGTCTTCACCGGTTTACGGTATCTCACCTCAAGCTTCGTGGTCACGCCCACTGCCTGCAGCTTGCGGAACACCACCCATGCTGCGGTCTCGTCGAGCATCGTGCCCTGGATGCCGCCGTGGAGCGTATCAATCCAGCCCTGATAATCGGGGGTCGGTTTCCAGAAGCTCACCACGTCGTCGCCGTCTTCATAAAACTCCATGTGTATGCCGATAGGGTTTTCCGGGGCGCATCCGAAGCAGTGGTAACCCTCTTTTCCGGCGAACGGATTAGAAATCTTTCTCATAAGCCTTTACCTTATTATATATATGCATGCCTTCGGGCTTGCGAGGCCAAAAGTACGGAATTTTCCTTTAATTACAAAGCAAACGGTCGAAAAACCTTACTGCAATGGTTTTCCGAGGCTTATGTCAAACATGTTTCGGCAGTGTTTCGCGAAAATGTAACACAAATGAAATATCTGTTTAAACGGCTTGTAATATGCCGATATTACTTTTGCAGCGGAAATCTGAAAGAAACAAAAAAATAATAGTCTCATTTATGGAAACAATCTATTTTGTGATAGTCGCATTCCTGCTTGTACTGGCAGTGTTCGACTTGTTTGTGGGAGTCAGCAACGATGCTGTGAACTTCCTGCAATCAGCCATCGGAGCAAAGGTGGCAAAGTTCCGCACGGTGCTTATAATAGCATCGGCGGGAGTGTTGATAGGAGCGGTGATGAGTGCCGGAATGATGGACGTGGCGCGCCACGGCATAATGCATCCGGCAAACTATTCGTTCGCCGAAGTGATGACGATATTCCTTGCTGTGATGGTGACCGACGTGGTGATTCTCGACATATTCAATACGCTCGGAATGCCAACCTCAACCACCGTGTCGCTCGTGTTCGAGCTCCTTGGAGCCACGTTCATCCTCGCCCTCTTCAAGATGGGCAGCGACCCGTCGCTCGCCTTCACCGACCTGCTCAACAGCAGCAAGGCGCTGAGCGTGATTATAGCAATCTTCGTGTCGGTGGCCATAGCCTTCTTCTTCGGAGTAATCGTGATGTGGGTTTCGCGACTCATCTTCACCTTCAACTATAAGCTTCACCTGCGCTACACCATCGCCATCTTCGGCGGTATAGCCTTTACGGCGCTTGCATACTTCATCTTCATCAAGGGACTCGGCGGTTCGCCATTCATCAGCGACGTATCGAAAGATTGGATAAAGGATAACACCAGCATGCTGCTTTTCGTGGTGTTCGTGGTGTCAACGGTGCTCAATGAAATCCTGCATCTGCTGCGTGTCAACGTGTTCAAGATTATCGTTTTGATGGGAACCTTCGCACTCGCAATGGCGTTTGCAGGCAATGACCTGGTGAACTTCATCGGAGTGCCGCTTGCAGGACTCGATTCGCTTCAGGACTTCATTGCCAACGGCAACGGCGACTACAACGGATACATGATGACCTCGCTTATGTCATCGGCCAAGAGCCCTATCCTCTATCTGCTCATAGCCGGAGTGATAATGATCGTGGCGATGGCAACATCCAAGAAGGCGCAGAACGTGGTGAAGACCAGCGTGGACCTCGCCCGTCAGGATGAGGGTGATGAGATGTTCGGTTCCTCAAAGGTGGCACGCTCCATCGTGCGCGCCGTGCAGGACTTGGGCAACGGGCTGGCACAGATGATGCCTAAGTCATCAACCAAATGGGTGGACACCCGATTCAACAAGGAGGAGGCAATAATTGCCGACGGGGCAGCCTTCGACGAGCTCCGCGCAGCAGTAAACCTCGTGCTCGCAGCCATGCTGATCATCATCGGAACGAACTACAAACTGCCGCTCTCAACCACATACGTCACCTTCATGGTGGCCATGGGTACGTCGCTCGCCGACAAGGCATGGAGCCGCGACAGTGCCGTGTTCCGCGTGACGGGAGTGCTCTCCGTAATCGGTGGATGGTTCGTCACGGCAGGCGTGGCCTTCGCCGCAGCCGCACTCGTTTGTACGCTGATGCACTTCGGCGGCTTCCCGATCATGCTGGCATTCATGGCACTCGACATTTACCTGCTCTGGCGCAGCAGCCGGGCATACAAGAAGAAGCGCGAGAGCGAGACGAAGGACGATGTGTTCCAGCTCATGATGCGCACACGCGACAGAGACATCGTATGGGATCTGCTCCGTAAGCACGTGAGCCGCACGCAGAGTTTCGTGACGAGATTCACATGCGACGAGTTCAACAATATCATCGACTCGCTGACACATCAGAACCTGAAGGGACTGAGGGCTGTATACAAGGACGTGAACAACGAACGCGACACATTGAAGAAAATCCGTCGTCAGGAGTTCCTCGCCATGAGGCGAATACCTCAGGTGGTGGCATTGGAAAGAAACACATGGTTCCACGTGGGAGCAAACTGCAACCAGCAGTATATGTACTCGCTGCGACGCATGCTCGATCCTATCAAGGAGCATGTGGACAACAACTTCCAGCCGATGCCGGAGGCATACATGAAGGAGTTTGAAGACGTGCGCCGCCGCATGAACGAGTTGATGAGCCACACGGAGCAGATGATTTCCACAAACCGCTACGACCTCTACCGCGAGACGCTTACGATATCAGACGAGTGCAAGGACGAACTCTCCGAACTGCGCCAACGCCATATCAACCGCATGCAGCAGGACGCCAATGCAGAGCAGAACCTGAAGGTGTCATTGCTCTACCTCAACATCCTGCAGGAGAGCCAGGAGCTTATCAGCATCATGCGCCATCAGTTGCGCGCAGCGCGCAAGTTCCTTGACGAAGAAAACGAAGCTTGATGCTCTTCCCCTGAATAATCTCGGGTCTGTCAGTTAAGGCAGGCCCGATTTCTGTATGTCATGTTGTGTAATCCAGGTCAGTGTATCTTTGATATGAGCAGTGGAATGCAGATGGGGTATAAAAAAAGAAAGGTCGATAATGTTTCACAACATCATCGACCGTTTTTGTTTTCTAACTAACTTATTATCAACTATTCATTACTCATTTTGAATTAACTGCTACAAAGTTACGATAAAATAGGTATGTGCCTCATGTTTTTCAAATAAAATTATACGTAAACGTTTGCAAAGTCATACAAAAGCAGTATATTTGCATAGAATTAGCCAATTTACAGGTAAAAGAAGGATTATAACATATATATCATTGTCATAAGTAATGAAGCAACATAGAGTTTCTTTGAAGGACCTTGCTGCACAGCTCGGTGTAAGTATAGCCACCGTGTCGAGAGCCCTGCGCAACAGTCACGAAGTGGGCGAAGAGCTGCGCGCGAAAGTGCAGAAGCTCGCCAAGGAGCTGAACTACCGTCCGAACCCGTTCGCACAGAGCCTCAGAAGCGAGGCGCCGAAGGTAATCGGAGTGGTGGTGCCTAACCTTGTGACACATTATTATTCGGCAGTGCTCGACGGAATAGAAGACTATGCTTCGAAGGAGGGATACTCCGTGATAGCCATAAACAGCCACGAGGACTATCTGAAGGAGGAGCGCGCGATAGACAACTTCATCAATATGCACGTGGAGGGAATCATCGCATGCCTCTCGCAGGACACCGTGGACTATTCGCATTTCGAGGAAATCCACAAGATGGGAATACCGCTCGTGTTCTTCGCAAGAACCTGTCTGCCGGAACTCTTCTCCCAGGTGGTGGCAAACGGAGCTGAGGCCGCCGAGCAGGCAACGCTGCATCTCATAGATACGGGCAGCAAGAGGGTGGCTTTCCTCGGCGGACCGAACCATCTCGATATGGTGAGGCGCAGAAAGCACGGATACCTTGAAGCTCTGAAGCAGAGACGGCTCCCGATAGACAGAGACATCATCATCTGCGACAAGATAGACTTTGAGTGTTCGAGGGAGGCGGCGCTGAAGATTCTCTCAAGCGACAACAGACCCGACGCTATCCTCGCCTTCAACGATATCATCACCTATGCCGCTTTCGACGCGATAAAGACGCTCGGGCTGAGGATTCCGGAGGATGTGGCCATCATCGGATTCACGGATACCGACGCATCGGCCTTCGTCACGCCGAAGCTCTCGTCCATCGAGGACCAGTCGCACAAGACGGGTGCCGTGGCATGCGAGTTGCTGATGAGAATTATCGGCGGTGACCCGAAAATATACAAGGAAATCGTACCGATGATACTGAAGATCCGCGAAAGCTCCGACAAGGTGAGCGTGAAATAGAACAGACGTGTGGCGGCATGGAGATATGCCGGAAACCACGCAGAGGCTGGTTACATGAATTAGGAAAAACTACAATAGAGATAAACATAAGAAAAGATTAACATTAAAAGAAAGAAAACAAAATGAGAAAACTGATTTGTATTGCAGCGGTAGCGGCTGCTGCGCTCGCTTCTTGCGGCTCGTCGAAGGTGGCTTCAGACGTTGCTGCGCTGAACGGTGAATGGACTATCGTGAAGGTAGAGGGAAAGACCATCACCAAGGAGGATTGTGAGAATGTGCCTTTCCTCGGATTTGAAACAGCCAAGAAGAATCTCTACGGCAATACGGGATGCAACATGCTTACCGGAAGTCTGGCGGGAGATTTGAAGAACGGAAAGATTGACTTCAGCCAGACCGGCACGACACAGATGCTGTGTGCCGACATGAAGGTGGAGGGCATGGTGCTCGAAGCCCTGAAGAAATCTAAGAAATATACTATCAACAACAACGAAATGACGTTGAACGACAATGGAGGAAACGTGGTTGTCGTGTTGAAGAAGACGAAATAATTTCTTATTTCATAATTTTATTAAAATAGTCGGGGGGATGTGTCGTGAGGCACATCCCCCCTTTCCGTATGCTATTGGTCCTTCTCCCATCTTATTTCGTATTTCTCCACGCCCAATGCCCTCATCATCTTGCTGAATTGCTCGGTGGCGTTGTCTCTTGCCGACTTTATGTTTGCGGCCGTCATGCAGCGCCTTATCATCATGCGGTAGGCGCGGTGGTACATGAGTTCGCGGTCGGCATCAGTCCAGCTGCCCGTCTCGATGAAGGCCCTCGTGCGCGTTTCGTCGATGAAGTCCTTGTCGAGCAGTTCGATTCCCGGTAGCGTGATGATTACGCTGTCGCCCTGCATCCGTGCCCAGTGCGGTTCCGCCTTGTGCATGTTTATGCCCAGGCTCAGTTTGCCGTAGTATATCCTCACGAGCTTGTCGTCGCGCAGGAATCCCTTCCGCATCGTGTCCACGAGTTCCTCGTCGGTGACTGAAAGGAACTCCCATTCGCCTATTTCCTTCATGGACGTTATGATGGCCGGCGTCACGTCAATCTTGTCGTCCACGCTGACCGTGGGCAGACTGTCATTCTTAGTGATGCTGCAGAAGCGGAATATTATGATTATCACGGCGATGGCAATCAATGCCCATAGCGTGAAATTGAGCTTCGTCCAACTGAAGAGGCTCATTGGCGAACCGCTTTTCTTCTTTCCGGCAGAAGAATTTCTGTTCTTGTCTTCCCGGCCCGTAGGGGCCTGTCTTTTTATCTCGTTCTTGTCCATCTTTTTCCGGTTTTGTTATTTGCCCTCGATTTCGGTTGTGGGGTCCACCATCCTGATGATTTCCTTGGCAGTGAAGTCCTTGCGGAATGTCACGGTGATGTCTTCCTCATTGAATCCCATGCCGACGAAGAACGGCACGATGATCTTTGTGGCGCTCTCCTTTGCCATGTCGGTGATGTCGAGCCTGGGGATGTCGTTGATTATCGCCTTACGGCCCTGCTGCTCGTAGTTGGCAAGCTCTGCATCGGAGAAGTTTTGGCGCATCATTGCCACGTATTTCCTTATCTCGCCGTGGTTTATTCTGCTCGCTGTGAGCTGTACGTGTGGGTCGGGCAGGAGTATTTCCATTTTCCTTCCGTTCCTCTTGATGTTGCGCTCGGAGAAGTCGCCGAAGTCGATATAAGCCTTTATCGTGGCATCAACAGGGATTGCCACCTTGCGCTCTCCCACGGGCAGGGCTACGTCGTATTCGTGGTTGAGAATCTTCCCTTTTGCCCTCACCTCGTCGTTGTGGGTTATTATCTTGTGTATCTTGTATTCGGCGGTATATAGGCGCGAACACTTCTTCACTTGCGTGATGAGGGTGGGGATGGTGTCGATGGCGGCCGGTGTATCGCCCGGCTTTGCCTTCTCCGTGCATGAAAGGGCGGAGAATGTCATGATGGCGAGTATTATATAAATGTGGATTCTTCTCATATCGTGTGGATTTCTTTTTGTTTGATTGTCGTAAAAACAGAATTGTCTTTTTTTTGATATTACATTTATATCAGCAAAAGATAATGCAAAGATACATAAACTTTGAGATTAACTGCTTTTTTGTTCGTGTTTTATTCATATTTCATTTAACTTTGCAATCTGAATAACAATAAAATGATAGGAATGAAAAACTTTTATGTTTCTTTGGCTGTAGCGCTGGGCGTTGTAGTGCTCGGCTCGTGTACGGAAAAAAAGAAAACCGAGGATATAATCGCCCCGAAGCCGGTAGTCAAGGTCCCGTCGGGTCCTGTTAAGATGCAGGGCTTCACCCACACGGAGAGCGTGGAGTGGGACGGAAGAAAGTATCAGGTGACGGTTCAGCGCAGCGCTGACGATAATTCGCAGGTGTTTACCGACGAGACGGGCGGCAAATATTATGACAACCGGATTGTGCTCACCGTCAAGTCGCCCGAGGGCGGCGAATTCTTCAAGCGTGAGTTTGCCAAGCAGTCTTTCTCGCAGTTTGTAGATGCCTCATACATGGGCAAGTCCACGCTTCTCGGCATAGCAGTAGACCATGCCGATGACGGCAATATCGTATTCGTGGCCAGTGTGGGCTGTCCGGACCAGTTGAGCGATGATTTCATCCCGATTACCATGAGCCTGAGCAAGGGCGGGGCGCTGTCGATGAAGAAAGGGCAGGATATCGGCACCTCAAACAATCCTAATGCCGACGAGGAAGAGGGCGTTTGAAGCCAGTTAATATAGCGTCATTGTAAAACATTGTAAAAAATGGTACCAGAATGGTAAAGCATTCTGGTACCGAAGGTATCACATAGGTATACTCACAGTATCACATAGGTATACTGACTGTATACCATAGCTATATGCCCGGTCAAAGCATTGCCACCTGCAGAGGTAGATTATTTCAAGGTCAGCTCTACGGGACAATGGTCGGAGCCGTATATCTCGGTGTGTATCTTCGCATTGTCGAGCCTTTCCTGCAGACGGTTTGAAACGATGAAGTAGTCGATGCGCCAGCCGGCGTTCTTCTCCCTCGCCTTGAAGCGGTAAGACCACCATGAGTATATGTCCTTCTGCTCGGGATAGAAATAGCGGAACGTGTCTGTGAAACCGCTGCTGAGCCATTTCGTCATTTTCTCGCGTTCCTCGTCAGTGAAGCCGGCGTTCTTGCGGTTGCTCTTGGGATTCTTCAGGTCGATTTCCTCATGGGCTACGTTGAGGTCGCCGCATACTATCACTGGCTTCTTCTTGTCGAGTCTTTTGATGTATTCCAGAAAATCATCCTCCCACGTCATGCGGTAGTCGAGGCGGCGCAGCCCGTCTTGAGAGTTAGGTGTATATACTGTGATGAGATAGAAATCCTGCATTTCCAGAGTTATTACCCTGCCTTCGTGGTCGTGCTCCTCAATGCCCAGTCCGTAGCTCACGCTGATTGGCTGGTGCTTGGTGAATATTGCCGTGCCCGAATATCCTTTCTTTTCGGCGTAGTTCCAGTAAGACGTGTAGCCTTCGAAGTTCAGGTCGAGCTGTCCCTCCTGCATCTTCGTTTCCTGCAGACAGAAGAAATCTGCATCGAGTTGCTTGAATGATTCGGCGAATCCTTTACCTACACAGGCGCGCAGCCCGTTTACATTCCATGATATGAATTTCATAATATTCCTCGTTTTATATTTTTGTCATTCTTTATTTTTGTCATTCTATATTTTTTTTGCTCTCCGTAGACCATGTCAGTCTATAATCCCGCTGATTGCCTTTATTGGTATTCGCTTCAATAATGAAATTAGGGCGAACCGTCATGGCTCGCCCCGATTTATTGATGATATAATTTACTGATTTAAATTGTGCTTTCTATTCCAGTGTATGCTGTGGCTTATAGGACTTTTGCTGTTCCTTCCGCCCGGATAGCCTTTAGAACTTGGCCATCTTTATTGCATCGATAGCACACTCGTCTCCCTTGTTGCCATATTTTCCGCCGCTTCTGTCTTTGGCCTGCTGCAGGTCGAGCGTCGTGAGCAATCCGTAGATTACGGGGATTTCGCTCTTTGCGTTGAGTCGGGCGATGCCGTATGTCACGCCCTGGCAGATGTAGTCGAAGTGTGGAGTCTCTCCCTTGATTACGCTTCCCAGGATGATGATGGCGTCATATCCGCCGTTAAGCGTCATCTGGTGTGCACCGTAGATAAGTTCGAAACTTCCGGGAACGGTCTTCACGTGTATGTTCTCTGGCAGACAACCGTGCTTTTCGAGCGTGGTCATGCAGCCGTCGAGCAGTGCTCCTGTGATTTCCGGATTCCATTCAGCCACAACGATACCGAAGCACATGTTGCTTGCATCGGGTATCTTGTCAAACTCGTATGACGAGAGATTGTGTAATGAGGTTGCCATTATTTTGTAGAAGCTCGTTCGATATACTTGTCAATCTCCGTAGCAATAGGAGAGTTGACGTATTTCTTCTTGATGTCCTGATAGATCTGGAGGGCATCATCCTTCTTGTTCTGGCTTTCGAGAATTTCTCCGGCCTGGATGAGGAAGGTTGGAGAAAGACTGTTGTTGGCATTGCCTTCAGCCTCGCTGTCTGCCATCTTTGCAGCCTTCTTCAGTGTCTCAACAGCCTTGTCGAGCTGGTTGAGGTGAGCGTAAGCGTTTCCAAGTGCGGCGGTTGCAGCCGGACTTATCATCTCGTCGTTTGCAGGAGAATACTCTTCAAGAGCCTTTGCTGCCTCAGTCCACTTGTTGAGGTTGGCGTAGCATAGTCCGGCATAGAGGTTTGCCAGATTGCCGGCATCAGTGCTGCTGTAGTCAGAAGCGATAGCCTTGAATCCCTTGAATGCAGCGCCGTCGCCGTTGAGGGCTTTGTCAAACTGCTGGTTTGCGAAGTACTCCTGTCCTTTGGCCAGGGCTGTGCTTGCCTCGTCCTCTCTTGGAGCAGCCACGTATGTGCTGTAAGCCAGGTAGCCGCCGATGATGATGATTACTGCTAGGATTCCGTAGATGATGGCTTTCTTGTTCTTCATAAAGAGAGCCTCATTCTTGTTCAGTGCGCTTTCTACATTTGCAGCGCCTTTCTTTTCACTTGAATTTGCCATTTTATGTTTTATTTATTTTATTCCTAATTTATAAAGCGTGGCAAAATTACGTAAATATTCTCACATATTGAAATTTATGCCTGCTTTTTTTCTTTAATGACATATAAATGGTGTAACTTTGCATTGATTTTATACTCAGTATCATCCTAAAATTGTTTTTATACAGCAGCATCCCGAAGAAGTATGTACCTAAAGAAAATTTCCATCATCGGTTACAAGAATATTACTGAAACCTCGCTTGACCTTTGTCCGGGCATAAACTGCTTCATCGGGCATAACGGCGAGGGCAAGACGAATTTCCTTGATGCTGTGTATTTCCTTTCCTTCTGCAAGAGTTCCAATTGTTCCGTTGATTCCCAGGTAATCAAGCATGACGCAGACTTCTGTGTTCTCGAAGGGCTTTATGCCGATGAGAGCGGCGATGAGGAGAATATCTATTGCGGGATGAAGCGGGGCGTGAAGAAGCGTTTCCGTAGGAACAAGAAGGATTACAAGCGTCTTTCGGAGCATATCGGGCTTATCCCGCTGATTCTTGTTTCCCCTTCCGACACGTATCTGATCGAGGGGGCGAGCGAAGAGCGCCGACGCTTGATGGATGTGGTGATCTCACAGACCGACAATACGTATCTTGCTGCGCTGAACCGCTACAACAAGGCTCTTCAGCAGCGCAATGCCCTGCTGAAGATGGAGGAGGAACCGGATGCCTCGCTCCTTGATATCTGGGAGGAACAGATGGCAGTGGAGGGCGAACTCATCTATAGCCGGCGTGAGGATTTCATCAAGTCTCTGCTTCCATTGTTCCAGAAGTATTACAACCAGATATCCGGCGGAAAAGAACAGGTGGGGTTGACGTATACGTCTCATTGCCAGCGCGGTCCGCTGATGGATGTGATTCGCCGCGACAGGTACAAGGACCGTGCCGTTGGCTATTCCCTCCATGGTGTGCATCGTGATGACCTCGACATGACCCTTGGCGGCTTCCCGATGAAGCGCGAGGGAAGTCAGGGGCAGAACAAGACCTTTGTCATTGCCCTTAAACTCGCCCAGTTCAATTATCTCAGCGAGCGCCTCTCTAACACGAAGCCGATTCTGCTGCTCGACGACATATTCGACAAGTTGGATGCCGATAGGGTGGAGCAGATTGTGAAGCTGGTGAGCGGCGATTCTTTCGGTCAGATTTTCCTGTCGGATACTAACCGCGACCATCTCGACAAGATCCTTTCCTCTTCCGTTCCGTCATCATACAGAATTTTCACCGTGGAGCACGGCGATGTGGTGAATGACTGAAACGGAAAAACGAAAACAAGCTTTGGTGAAAGGTATGTTACATCGGCAGCCGCCGGCGGCAGGGATAGTGTAAATGGTTGATATGTGATAAGTAACAGGAGGCCGGTCCTTTAAACGGTAACAGGTTTAATCCTTTAAACGATAATATTATGTTCAGACGTGATGTGAAGAATCTTTCGGATGTACTCAAGCAGTTCCTTCGGCAGAACGGACTGGAGACTCCTTTGCAGCAGCGCCGGCTTATCGAAGCCTGGGACAGCGTTGTGGGTAAGGGGATTGCGCATTATACGGGTGAGAAATTCATAAAGAACCAGACGCTCTTCGTGAAGATTACCAATCCGGCATTGCGTGCAGACCTCTCGATGATGAAGACGCAACTCGTGAACAGGCTCAACAATACGGTGGGCAGCATGGTGATTGCCGACATCCGTATCTATTGACCCCGAATTATTTTGTCTTTTTTATTGAGATCTCGCATCATTCTGACAGACCTCCTGTGTTGTCCTCCTGGAACAGCACAAGGTCCATACTTATATCGTTTTCGTCCGTCGGAATCTCGTCGAACACCTGGAAGGGGAAGCATATACCAATTTTGTATACGCTGCCGGCCCTTTCGAGAAACCTGTCATAATATCCCTTGCCGCGTCCGAGCCGGTTGCCGTTTCTGTCGAATCCCATTCCCGGAATCACCGCCACGTCTATTCTCTCGTACTCCGTAAAGAGCTTTCCGCATGGTTCCAGAATGTCGAAACTGCCGGTACGCAGGTCGCTGTCGCTTTCATACGTGCGCAGCTCCATCTCCGTATCGCTCACCACCACGGGCAGTACGATGCTTTTTCCCTCTTCTTTCATCCTGTGTATCAGGTCCATGGTGTAGACCTCGTCGGGAAGCGAGCAATACAGCATAATCGTCTTTGACTCCTTTATGCAAGAAAGCTCAAGGAGCTTCTGCACCACGTCGTGCGAAAGTTCCTTGAGCTCATTGTCGGTATGCTGCTTCTTGCGCAGCCTAACCTCTTTTCTTAGTTCTTTTTTGGTTGCCATTTGTTATCGGTTTCTTTGGGAACGCAGCATTGTTGCGGAACACATTGAGGGCGGCTTCTATCACCTTGTCGTCCTGGTTGATATATTGCGTCCATGCGTTGTCGTCGAGCATGTTGTAGATGATACGGCTGTTGATGTATCTCTCCAGCATGCGGTGCGACTTCCTTATCATCAGGTTGCGGCGCTGCAGTCCGTTCTTGTTGGCGAACGTGGCGAATTTCTCCACCGTGTTCTGCTTCTTCAGATAGTCTGCCATCTCCATCATGTCCTTGTATGTGTTCAGCTTCACGCGGTTGCCGTCGGTGTAGATGAAGGCGAACTGCAGGATGAGTCCGCTCATTGTGGCTTCCTTGAAGTATGACGTTATGCCGATGGTGTCCTCCGGCACGAAGATGTCAGGCGTTATGCCGCCTCCGCCATATACCACTCTGCCGTTGCCCGTATGGTATGCCGGACCGGTATGCTTGATGCTGTCTTGCGAGAAGAACTCCCCGTGCTGGTATCTTGCCAGCAGGTCTTCCTCGTAGTCCACGTTGTCGCCTGCCGTATATGGCTTCTGTATGCAGCGTCCTGATGGGGTGTAGTATCTTGCGATGGTGAGTCTGATAAGACTGCCGTCAGGGAATTCCATCTGCTTCTGCACGAGGCCTTTGCCGAACGAGCGTCTGCCGATGATCGTGCCGCGGTCGTTGTCCTGTATGGCTCCGGCAAAGATTTCCGATGCCGATGCCGATGCCTCGTTGATGAGCACCACGAGCGGAATCTTCTGGTAACTGCCCCTTCCGTCGCTCTTGTAGTCCTGTCGCGGCGATTTCCTTCCCTGTGTGTAGACGATGAGCTTGTTCTTGGGCAGGAACTCGTTTATCATCTGAACGGCGGAGTCAAGGTATCCTCCAGTGTTGTCTCTCAGGTCTATCACGAGGTTAGAGAATCCCTCCTGCGAGAGTTCGGCGAGCGCCACGAGCAGTTCGGCGTATGTATTCTCGCCGAAGTTCTTTATCTTTATGTATCCCGTGTTCTCGTCGAGCATATACACGGCGGTGATGCTCTTCTGCGGGATGTCGGCACGCGTGATGGTGAAATACTTCACGGCCTTTGCCCCGTAGCGCATTACGCCCACTTTCACCTTGGTCCCCTTCGGTCCCTTCAGACGGCGCATAGCCTCGTCGTTGGTTACTACCTTGCCGACGAAGGGCTTGCCGTCCACGTTCACAATCTTGTCGCCGGCCAGTATTCCGGCCTGTTGCGCCGGACCGTTCTTTATCACGTTCTGCACGTGTATCGTGTCCTGGCGTATGACGAATTCCACTCCGATTCCCGAGAACGACCCCTTCAGATCGTCGTTCGTCTTCTGCACGTCTGCCGCACTGATGTATACCGAGTGCGGATCGAGGTCGGACAGAATCTGCGGAATCGCCATATCCACGAGCGAATCGATGTTCACGGCGTCGACATACTGGTCATCAATGATGTGCAGCAGGTTGTTTAGCCTGTTGCTGCCGGAGTTGATGATGTTTAGCCTGTTGCCGGAGAAGTGGTTGGCATAGAATGTGCCTATCACCACACCGATGATTGTGCATACAGCCATTATCAGCGGCGTAAGGCGGTTTGGCTTATTTTGTCTCATGTTCGTCTGGGTTAATATGTATCACGTTTATGTTTGCTCTTTTCAGCAGGTCGAGCCCGTCGGTCAGCCTGTATTCCTTGGCGTAGACCACGCGCTTTATTCCTGCCTGGATTATCAGTTTCGAGCATTCTATGCAGGGGGCGTCAGTCACGTAAAGGGTGGCGCCGTCGCTGTTGTTCGAGCTTCTCGCCAGTTTCGTTATGGCGTTCGCCTCGGCATGGAGCACGTAGGGGTGGGTCACGTTGTTTTCGTCCTCGCAGACATTCTCGAATCCGCTCGGAGTTCCGTTGTATCCGTCGCTGATTATCATCTTGTCCTTTACCACGAGGCAGCCTACCTGTCTCCTCTTGCAGTAGCTGTTCTCCGCCCATATATGTGCCATGCGCAGATAGCGCAGGTCGAGTTTGAATTGCTTGTCGTCCATAACCGATAAATCCTGATTTGCTGTTTATAATTCTAAACTCTAAACTCTCAATTCCTGATTCGGATTCCGTTTCTCTCCAACAGTGCGTCGATGGTCGGCTCGGAGCCTCTGAAATTCTTGTAGAGAGTCATCGGGTGCTCCGTTCCGCCCTTCGAGAGGATGCAGTCGCGGAATCTCTGTGCCGTGGCCTTGTCGAAGATACCGTTCTTCTTGAACACGCTGAAGGCATCCGCATCGAGCACCTCGGCCCATTTGTAGCTGTAGTATCCGGCGGCGTAGCCTCCTGCCATAATATGGCTGAACTGCACCGTCATGCAAGTGTCGGGTAACTGCTCCAGTACCATAGCCTTGGCCCATGCCTGCTTCTCGAACTTTATCAGGTCTTCGCTGAACGGCTCGCTCTTCGTGTAGTATGCCATGTCGAGCAGTCCGAAGCTCACCTGTCTCATGCAGCCGTAAGCCACCATGAAGTTGCGGCTTTTCACGATTCTCTCTATCAGTTCGTCGGGAAGCGGTTCGCCGGTCTTGTAGTGGAAGGCGAATGTGCGCAGGAATTCCTTCTCGATGGCGTAGTTCTCCATGAACTGCGAAGGCAGTTCCACGAAATCCCACCATACGTTTGTTCCCGAGAGGCTCTCGAATCGAGTGTTGGCGAACATACCATGGAGCGAGTGTCCGAATTCATGCAGGAAGGTCTCCACTTCGCCCAATGTGAGCAGAGCCGGCTTTTCCTCAGTCGGCTTCGTCAGATTCATCACCACGCTCACGTGGGGTCTCACGTTCACTCCCTTCCTGTCTATCCATTGTCCCTGGTATTCCGTCATCCAAGCTCCTCCCTGCTTTCCCTTTCTGGGGTGGAAGTCGGCATAGAACACGGCGAGGTATTTCCCGTCGTTGTCAAATACCTCGTATGCCTTCACATCGGGGTGGTACACTGGTATCTCCTTGTTCTCCTTGAACGTGATGCCATACAGTCTGTTTGCCAGTCCGAACACTCCGTCAATCACCTTGCCCAGTTCCAGATACGGACGCAGCATCTCCGAGTCGAGGTTGAAGCGCTCCAGCTGCAGTTTGTGGGAGTAGAAGCTGAAGTCCCAAGGCTCCATCCTGAAGTCTTCGCCTTCCATTTCCTTCGCCTTCTTCTCTATGTCCGCCACCTCTTCCTTTGCCGTCGGCATATAGGCGTCGATGAGGTCGTTGAGCAGCTTGTACACGTTGTCTGCATTGCTCGCCATACGGTTTTTCAACACGTAGTCAGCGTATGTCCTGAATCCCAGAAGCTGTGCGATTTCCCTTCTCAGATTCACTATACGTTTGCATATTTCGATGTTGTTCTCCGGGTTGTCATGGGTGCATACCTTGTTGCGCTGCATATACATCTCCTTCCTGAGGCTGCGCCTTGTGGAATAGGTCATGAACGGGCTGTAGCTCGGGAAATCCAGTGTGAACACCCATCCCTCCATTCCGTTTTCCTTGGCAGCAGCGGCAGCAGCCTCGCGCGCCGTTTCGGGCAGTCCGTCGAGGTCCTTCTCGTCGGTGATGTTCAGCTTGAACGCCTTGTTCTCCTTGAGCAGGTTCTGCGAGAACTGCAGCGAGAGCATGCTCGCCTCTTCGGTCAGCCGGCGCAGCTTCTCCTTGTCCTCGTCGTTGAGCAGCGCTCCGCTCCTCACGAATCCGTCGTAGCAGTTGTCGAGCAGCCTCTGTTCCTCGGGTGTCAGAGCCCTGTGGTTGTCGTGTACGGCCTTGATTCTCTCGAAGAGTTTCTTGTTGAGCCTCACGTCGTTGGCGTGTTTTGTCAGGATTGGCTGTATCTTCTGCGCCAGGGCATCCATCTCGTCATTCGTCTCCGCGCTGAGCAGATTGAAGAATACGGTGGAGACCCTCGACAGCAGGTCGTAATATCCGTCCTTGTCGTCGTCCACGTTGATTATCGTGTTGTCAAAAGTCGGTTCATCGGGATTGTTTATGGTCTTCTCTATCTGTTCGTCGTCTCTTCTGATGCCTTCGAGAAACGCCTCTTCGTAGTCTTCGAGTCTTATCTTGTCAAATGGCACGGTCTCGTGTGGCGTGGTATAAGGCACGAAAAACGGGTTCTTGCGTCCTTCCTTTTCTGTATTTTTCTCTTCCATACTAACTATAATATATTTATTTGCAAAGTTAGTGTTTTTCTTCATAATATATTATATAATAGGTATACATTTAACTTATTTAAACCCAAATCCGTCTGAAGACTGATTCGGGCTGTATAGATGCTGTTTTTTCTGCTGTGGGGGCTGTTCCGGTTGCTTGTTGATTTGGAGGATTTTGTTCAGTTTTCCTTTCTTTTAAATGTAAAAGAATGTCAACGGATTTTGTCCTCTATGAGCAAAGCATTGCTTTAAGGTGGACAAAGCATAGCTTTCTGGGGAACAAAGCATAGCTTTATGGGAGGCAAAGCATAGCTTTTCTCCAAGCAAAGCGATGCTCTGCTTTTTCGTATACATTAATCAGGGTTTCTTAAATGTCCGTTAAGGGAAAAAGTAGAACAATCGAATTGTTTGCCTGTATATCTTCCACTTGTTTGCGAACGAGTCGTGCCGCACGTGCCGCTATCTGTATTCGCCCGGTGTCATGCCTGTAATCTTCCTGAATGCGCGCCTGAATGTGGACAGCGAATTGAAACCGCTCTCCTGTGCCACCTGTTCCAGTGTATAGTCGGGGTGTTCCTCAAGCATGGGGATGCTCTTCTGCTTGATTCTCAGTTCGTTGATGTAGTCATAGAAGCTCTTGCTGATTACCTTCGAGAAGTAGCTGCTCAAGTATGTACGGTTGGTGTTCAGACGCTTGGCCAGGTCGTCGAGCGCCAGACTCGGTTGCAGATAAAGTCTCTCATTCTCTATCATTTCCTCAAGCGTGCCGGCAAACGGGAATTTCCTCTCTTCGTCGTTCTTTAGCTCCTCTTCGCAGTTTCTTTCCTCCTCGATGATCTCCTCGGTCTCCTCGGGGTTCACCTGCTTCAGGTTGCGGCAGTGACATACCACCATCTGCCAGATGCTGATGGAAATGATGTAGTAGAGACAGTCGGCAAGATAGTTCTCCGTGAGTGCAGTGAAGAGCCATACCAGCAGACTTGCGGCTGCAAGCAGGAACACCTTGCGAAGCCATGATATGTTGATTTCGTCGATGTTGGAATAGTAGTTGCGGATATAGTTCATGTATGAAACGCTGTGGCGGTAGCCGATAATCGTGATATACAATCCGAAGATGACGAGGAATGATACCACGTAGTAAATCATTGTGTGGCAGGGGTATATGAAATACGCACCGGTATATATGGCGAAAGGCATCGACGCTATCAGCAGATGCTTTTTCGTCAGCCAACCAGGTCTGGTCAGTTCGTAGAGGAAGGCCAGGTATGTCAGTGCCGACCATCCGTCGAGGATTATTATCATGTCGAGTATGCTTTCTGTATACATCCCCGGGAAGGTCAGGATGATGTCCTTGCCGTTGCTGAGGGCCCAAAAGATAGAAATCCAGCCCATCAGCTTGTGGAGCCTTGTGCTTCGTTTCCTTTCTCCCACGAATATCTGGTATGCCATCAAGACATAATATGCTGTGGCAACACCTATGAAGAAGGCGTTGATGTTCATGCTTGTAGTCTGCATATTTTTAAGGTGTAGGTTTTATCAATATATTCTTTCTGCTAAATAATTCTGTGTAAAGGTAATAAAAAAATAATGAATGGCGGGCATGTTGCCCTATAAAGGTTGCATAAAAATCATGGTGTTGTTTGATTTTTCCACTTTTTTGTTTAATTTTACGTCCGCACCGCTTGTTTTTTCCGATAATTTTGTCGTGCAACCATCTTTAATGTTACTTTTGCAGCTCGGATATACAAACGATTAAATAGGTAATTAGGTTATTTATGAAGAATGTCATCTTATGTCTTGCGGCATTGTTGCTGTTTTTCAGTTGCAGCGACAAGCAGAAGGTTTCCGCACCGTCTGCCGTGAAAGTAGTTACGCAGACCGTAAGCAGGAACAGTTTCGACGATTCAAATTCTTATGTTGGTACGGTTGATGCAGGGACTTCCAGTGTGTTGAGTTTCGAAACGGGAGGGAAGATTACCCGACTCCTATGTCGCGAGGGCGACCGTGTCTCCAAGGGGCAGTTGCTCGGTACGGTATCGCCCACAACGCTCCGCGATTCGCATTATGCCACGCAGGTCACCCTGCAGCAGGCGCAGGATGCCTATAAGAGAATGAAAAAACTCCACGATGGAGGCGTGATTCCAGAGATAAAATGGGTGGAGATAGAAACCAAGCTACGTCAGGCGGAGGCGGCCGAAAGAATAGCGCGGGAACAATTGTCGCATACAGAACTTTATGCTCCGTTTGCTGGCGTGGTTACGAGCCGTTCGGCCGAGGTGGGGATGAATGTTCTGCCCGACCAACCCGTATATAAAATTGCAGACGTCTCGGCTGTTGACGTGAATTTCTCTGTGCCGGAAAAGGAGATAAACAACATCAGGGTGGGAGAGAAGGCGCAGGTGACGGTGGATGCCGCTGGCGCCAGGGTATTTGATGCCGTGGTAAAGGAGAAAGGTATTGTGGCAGACGAGGTTTCGCATACATATAACGTTAGACTTTCGCTGTCGGGAGCTTCCTATGTACTGCTGCCGGGCATGGCTTGTTCGGTGCGCCTGTCTTTGCAGACAACAGACAGTGCGTTCGTCGTTCCGATGGGAGCTGTAGAGCTTGATACGGATAATGTGCGATTCGTATGGCTTTCATGCAATGGCAAGGCAGTTCGTCGCAATGTTGAGGTGGGTGACTTCTCCGGTGGAGGAGTGGAGATAATCTCCGGTCTGAACGAAGGGGATAAGGTCATAGTTAGCGGTATGCAGAAGGTGAGCGAAGGAATGAGAGTCACAGAAGGGAGATAGCTGTAATGGAGAAGGAAGGAAAGAAGAAACGCAGTTTCATAGAGTCCGCTCTCGTCAACCACAGAATCGTTATGATGTTAGTGGGGATGCTCGTGCTTACGGGTGTTGTAGGACTCGTCGTCATGCCGAAGCAGGAAATGCCGGTATTCACCATCCGGCAGGGAGCTGTCGTTGCCGTATGTCCAGGCATGAGTTCGCAGGATATAGAACAGAGGGTATGTTCCCAGGTTGAGGACTTTATATTTGGATATAAGGAAGTTAACAAGAAAAAAACTTACTCCAAATGCTCCGACGGAATGCTGATAGTATATGTGCAGCTCGGTGATGAGGTGGAGGATAAGGATGCCTTTTGGTCGAAGCTGAAACACGGACTGTCTTCGCTCAAGATGCAGTTGCCGTCCGGTGTGCTTGCCGTGCAGGCGGTGGACGATATAGCTGATACTTCCGCTCTGCTCATCACCGTGGAGAGCAGACAAAAGACCTATCGGGAGCTGAACACATACCTTAATGATATAAAGAGCAGACTGAGGAGCATCGGTTCCGTGGCGAATCTCCGTTCCTACGGTTTGGAGAATGAACAGGTGACGATATACCTTGACCAGAACAAGCTTTCGCAGTATGCTATCGGTCCTGTAACCATAATGAATGTGCTTTCTTCGCAAGGGTTTACCACGATGAGCGGTACGGTGGAGGATGGAAACAACGTTGCGCCTGTTTATATAAAGGATTCCTATAACTGCGAAAGAGACATATCGCAGCAGATTGTTTACTCTTCGCCACAGGGAAAAGTGATTAGATTGAAAGATGTGGCGAGGATTCAGCGGGAATATCCACAACTCGACAAGTATATCACCCACAATGGAGTCAAGTGCGTGCTTCTCTCCATTGAGATGCGTCCAGGTAATGATATTGTGAAGATGGGACGGGAGGTAAAGGCTTCGCTTGCGGAATATGAGAAGTCGTTGCCCGCCGACGTGAAGATAAATATCATAACGGACCAGAGCAAGGTGGTTGCTGATTCTGTGGCCAATTTCCTCAGGGAACTTCTGATTTCGGTCATTGCCGTGATTCTTGTGGTGGTAATCCTTATGCCGCGCCGCGTGGCAGAGGTGTCAGCCATGACTATTCCTATTACTATATTCACTTCCGTCGGACTGTTCTTCATGTTCGGCATGGAGCTGAATACCGTGACTCTTGCCGCCCTTATCGTCACGCTCGGTATGGTGGTGGATGATTCCGTGGTGATTATAGACAACTATATGGAAAAACTTGGTGGCGGGATGACGCGACGGCAGGCCACTGTTGCGGCGCCGCGCGAGTTCTTCATGTCCGTTCTTTCGGCCACATTGTCCATCAGTCTTACGTTCTTTCCGTTCCTGTTTACAATGAAGGGGGATATGGCGGACTTTGTGAAGACTTTCCCATGGGCAATGTTCATAATCCTCACTGTGTCGCTTTCCATCTCGTTGCTGCTCACCCCGTATCTGCAGTTCAGGTTCATAAAGACAGGACTTGCTGTGGAGGCACCGTCGGCAACGGCGAAGAAGTCCAGAAAGAAACCTCTGGATTATCTGCAGGATGGATATACGTGGCTGCTCAAGGGCTGTTTTCGTTATCCCAGGCTGACGCTCGGCGTGGCTGTGGGAGTGGTGGCTCTTGGCGGGATGCTGTTCCTTGTTGTTCCCCAGCGCATGATGCCTATCGCAGAACGAAACCAGTTTGCCGTGGAAATATATACGCCGGAGGGAACGTCGGCACAGTGTACGGCTCTCGTGGCTGATTCCCTTCGCGGCATACTTTCGAAGGACAAGAGGATTACGGGTATCACGTCGTTTATAGGACAAGGTTCGCCGCGCTTCCATACCACCTACGCTCCGCAGATCGGTGGGCCGAATTTCGCGCAGTTTATCGTCAACACCGAGAGTGACGAGACCACGCAAGGGGTGCTTGATGATTATGCCGACAAATACCGCGAATACTTTCCCTGTGCCTACGTGCGCTTCAAGCAGATGGATTACAACAATGCCATATCGCCTGTGGATTTCCGCATCAGCGGCGACTCGCTGCAGGATATCATTGCGGTGGCGCATAAGGTGGAGGGTATAATGCACAAGGTTAAGGGACTGCAGCTCGTGAGAAACGACTTCGGCAGTCCGTTGCCAGGTGTTTCCGTGACGATGAAGGAGCCGGAGGCAAACCGCCTCGGAATTACGAAGGCGATGCTCAGTGCCAGTATTGCCCTTCGCTTCGGCGACGGGATACCACTCACTACGGTGTGGGAGAACGATTATCCGGTGAGCGTGAAGATGAAGTCGGACTATACGGACAGCGACCGTTTTGCAGCGCTTGCCGGTGAATATATCCCAGTGATGGGTGGCGGTGTTTCGGTGCCGTTGCGCCAGATTGCCGACATAGAGCCGTGTTATACGTATGGTGCACTGTATCATCGCAATGGCATCCGTACTATCAGTGTCTTTGCGGAGCCGATGTCGGGATACAACGTGAACAATATCACGATGGAGATACAGGACAGCATAAAGAAACTCGATCTGCCCCCGACTGTAAGCATCGAAACCGGAGGTATGCTCGAACGAGACTCGGAGACGCAGCCGCAGGTGTTCTCGGGCGTGTTGGTGGCCGTATTGATTATCTTCTTTATTCTTATATTCCATTTCAGGAAGATAAGTCTGGCATTGGTTAACCTCTCTTCGATGGCGCTTTGCATCATGGGAGCCGCCTTAGGATTGATGATTTCGGGCTATGACATGAGTCTTACGGGAGTGCTCGGCGTGGTAAGCCTGATGGGAATCCTCGTGCGCAACGGTATTATAATGCTTGACTATGCCGAGGAGTTGCGTCGTGATCAGGGAATGAGCGTTAAGGAAGCCGCCTTCAGCGCCGGCGAACGCCGAATGCGTCCGATATTCCTCACGTCGGCGGCTGCATCTGTCGGCGTATTGCCGATGATGCTCGAAGGTAACACCCTGTGGTCGCCGATGGCTGCCGTGATATTCTTCGGCACGTTGATTTCAATGGTTCTCATAGCCACTGTCCTTCCTGTGTTCTATTGGGTTGTATTCAAGAAAATGGATAAGCATGTCAAGGGTGAATTGGAAGATTAATCCGAAGACATGCATGCGTGTCAGGGTATAATTGGAGGGTTATAGGAAACTGATATATATGTCGTGGCAGATTTGGAGGATTAAAGGCGGAAAATGAGAAAAAGTTGAAGAAAAAACGTCGAAAATTTTGTGGAATGAAACTTTATGCTTACCTTTGCATCCGCAATAAAGAAATGCTCTTTGTACGGCAAGTTTTTATGTAAGACAATGCTTGTATAATGTAGGCTGAAGCTTTAAAGCAAAATTTTGGTGCCATAGCTCAGTTGGTAGAGCAAAGGACTGAAAATCCTTGTGTCCCCGGT